>CAIYOH010000324.1 GCA_903927745.1 uncultured Mycobacteriaceae bacterium | reverse complement strand
TGCTAAAACTGGCATTTGCGGCCCTACACGCCGGACCAGGCGCAGAATGTCAAAACTGCCATTCTCAAGCCCTACACCCCGGAATCGTTTGCAGAAACCCCTGGTTGTTCCAGCCAATCGCAAACATCACTTGTTAAAAACTTTTTGGGTCGGATGGCGCGACCAACAACGCCCCGACGGCACCGTCGTGTGGACATCCCCCACCGGACACACCTACACCACCCGGCCCGGCAGCCGACTGCTCTTCCCCGCCCTGTGCCTACCCACCGGTAACCTGCCCACCCCGGGCTCCACCCCGCCAGACAGCCCAACACGCGGCCTCGCCATGCCCACCCGCCGACGCACCCGCGCCCACGACCGCACCCACCGCATCAACACCGAACGCAACCACAACACCCAACACATCACCGAAGCGAAAGACGCGGCCCACGCCCACGCCGCACCCCACACACCGCCCACCCCAACCCCCGACTACGGCGACGACCCCCCACCGTTTTAGGCCCCTGGAGAGCCCGGTCAGTCGGTGCCGGGGGTGCGCAGTTTGTATGCGCGGTCTATCGTGTCAGCCGGCAGCGGCTGGCTCTCCTCGTTGGGGATCATCACCTCGACGTAGACCGCTCCGGCGTGGGCGTCAGCGGCCCGGAGCACCTCGTCGAGTTCGGCGACGGTGGTGACTCGAGCGGTCAGCCAGTCGGTGCAGCCAAAGGCCGCCGGCAGCAGATGGTAGTGCAGTTGCGCCAGGTCGTCGTAGGCATGGCCGCGTTCGCTGATCACATCCTCGATGCCGTAGAGGCCGTTGTTGAGGACGAAGATCCGTGGCGTGGCGCCGTAACGGGCCATCACCCCGAGTTCGTTGAGGGTCAACTGGTGAGACCCGTCGCCGGTGACGAGCCAGGTGTGGCCGGAGGTTTTCGCCAGCGCCACACCCAGCGCGGCCGGGGTCGCCCAGCCGATCGACCCCCACAGCCCCTGCTCCTCGGCGCCGACACCGGCCGGCAGGCGCATCCCATTGAGGTGGAACATGCAGGTGCCGGTTTCGATCAACACCGTGTCGCCGGCCTTGAGCCGCCGCTGCAGGCGCGGGTAGAACGTGGCTGAGGACGTCGGGTCACCTGCCGAGCCCGTCAGCGGCAGCAACTCCCCTGCCGGAACCGCCGCCGACCGGCACGGCCCCACCTCGGCGACCAGCGCCTCCAGCACGTCGTCGATCGCCACGTTCACGAACACCTTCGTGCCGATGCGCACCCAGCTGTCGTGAATGCACACCGCCCGACTGGTCTGCAGATCGGCGCCCCACATCCCGGTGTTCAGCTCAGTCAGCATCACGCCGCCGATGTCGACGATGAGGTCGGCTCCTTCCACGGCGTCGCGCACCGCCGCCGGCTGGGAGTTTTCCGCAGCGTAAAGCCCCAGGAACTGCGGCGTCGACTCGTCGATAACGCCCTTGTCGTACGAGGTGATCGCCACCGGCAGGCCTGCCTTGGCGATCAACGCGGCGGCCCGATCGGCCACGCCGTAGCGGGCGGTCATGGTGGTCACCAGCGCGACCGGGCGCTGCGCGGCCGCCAGCTTCGCCAGGATCGCCGCGACGGCCGCCCGTAGCTCAGTGTCGTCGCTGCGCTGGCGCTTGAGCTGGCTCAACGGCCGGCCCGTCACCGGGGTGCCGATCACGGGCATGAGTCCGCGTTCCTCGGAGATCACGATGTAGGCCGGCATCGCCTGACGGAGCGCCTCGCGGATGACCCGCTCCAGTTCGTCGATGCAGTTGTCCGGGGTCAGCACCGCCGACACGCAGCACGCCGTCGCGGAGATCGACTGGAACCGGTCGTAGCGGGTGTCACCCAGGTTGTGGTGGGTGATGAGCCCCAACCGCTGGATGCGTTCGCTGGGCATGCCCACGATGTGGAACACGGGCAGACGGTGCGCCCTGCTGCCCATCACGCCGTTCAGCGCCGAGAGCTCACCCACGCCGTAGGTGGTGGACAGGATCGCCGCGCCGCGGATGCGGGCGTACCCGTCGGCGGCGTAGGCGGCATTGAGCTCGTTGGCGCACCCCACCCAGTCCAGCCCGGCGACCTGCTCGACGGCGTCGTCCACCGAGAATGCGTAGTCGCCGGGCACGCCGAAGACTTTGTCGATGCCCAGCTGGGACAGCCGGCGCAGGGTGTACTCGGCAACGGTCGGCTGGTTCATGCCGCGGGCTCCTCTTGCTGGGATTGCCCCGGGATCGTAACCCAGGCGCGCCTGACCTACTCGGCGGCGAATTGGAATACGCTGCGGGACATGGACGGCACCGACGCAGAACCCCCCGCCGCCGCAGCCCTGAGTCGGGCTCCCAGCCAGGCAGAGGCCCTCGCGGCACACGCCGAGGCATCGATTTCCGAAGACGCGATCCTTGCGGGCGCGCGCGAGCGGGCCGTGGAGATCGGCGCGACGCCGGTGACGCCGGCCGTGGGTGCGCTACTGAGCCTGCTGACCCGGCTCAGCGGCGGCAAGGCCGTCGCCGAAGTGGGTACCGGCGCCGGAGTGAGTGGGCTGTGGCTGTTGTCGGGCATGAGCGACGACGGCGTGTTGACGACGATCGACATCGAGCCCGAATACCAGCGCCTGGCCAAGGAGGCGTTCGCCGAGGCCGGTCTCGGTCCCACGCGGACCCGCCTGATCGGCGGACGGGCCCAGGAGGTGCTCACCCGCCTCGCCGATGGGTCGTATGACCTGGTGTTCATCGACGCCGATCCGATCGACCAGCCCGGCTACGTCGTCGAGGGTGTGCGGCTGCTGCGTCCGGGCGGCGTCATCGTGCTGCACCGGGCGGCGCTGGGCGGGCGGGCCAATGACCCCGCGGCGCGCGCCCCCGAGGTGGTTGCGGTGCGCGAGGCGGCCCGGCTCATCGCGGAAGACGCGCGACTCACCCCGGCGCTGGTGCCACTCGGGGACGGCCTGCTCGCCGCCGTCCGCGACTGACCGCCCCGCCTAAATCCAGACGCCCTTGCCCACCGCGACGACGCCGCCCGGGCTGATCATGAAACGTTCCCGGTCCTTCTCCAGGTCCACCCCGACCATCTCGCCGGGCCCCACGACGACGTTCTTGTCCAGGATCGCGTGGCGCACCACGGCACCCCGGCCCACGCGGGCGCCCGGCATGATCACACTGCCCTCCACGATCGCCCCGTCGTCGATCACGACGCTGGACGACAATACGGAGTTGCGCACCGAGGCCGCCGAGATGATGCTGCCGGCCCCCACCATCGACTCCTGCGCGGAGCCGCCGTTGACGAACTTGGCCGGCGCAAGGTTCTCCGACTCCCCGCGGATCGGCCAGCGCTTGTTGTAGAGGTTGAACACCGGATGCACCGACACCAGGTCCATGTGCGCGTCATAGAACGCGTCCAGCGTGCCGACGTCACGCCAGTAGCCCCGGTCACGTTCAGTGGCGCCGGGCACCTCGTTGTCGTGGAAGTCGTAGACCGCAGCCAATCCGTCGTCCACCAGGCGCGGCATGATGTCCCCGCCCATGTCGTGGTCCGAGCGATCGTCATCGGCGTCGGCGCGGATCGCGTCCATGAGGACCTTGG
Source organism: uncultured Mycobacteriaceae bacterium (assembly GCA_903927745.1). Classification (GTDB taxonomy): domain Bacteria; phylum Actinomycetota; class Actinomycetes; order Mycobacteriales; family Mycobacteriaceae; genus Mycobacterium. The sequence goes on along the minus strand of CAIYOH010000324.1, from coordinate 16,024 downwards.
TGGTGAAGATGTAGTTGCCCATCGATGCGAAAGTCGACTCGGGGTCGTCGTGGATTCCGGGGGGATCCAGCGGCTTCTCCGCGAACGTGCGGACGCATCCGGAATCGTCGGCCTCGATGCACCCGAAGGCGGCGGCCTCGCTGCGCGGGACCCGGATACCGGCCACGGTGGCACCGGCGCCACTGTCGATGTGGAACTGGAGCATCTGCTCCGGGTCCATTCGGTACACGTGGTCGGCACCGAAAACCACGATGTAGTCGGGGTCTTCGTCATAGATCAGGTTGAGCGACTGGTAAATCGCATCGGCGGAACCGGTGTACCAGCGCGGGCCGAGCCGTTGCTGCGCGGGCACCGAGGTGATGTACTCGCCGGCCAGTCCGGACAGCCGCCAGTTCTGCGAGATGTGACGGTCGAGTGAATGCGACTTGTATTGCGTGAGAACGCAGATCCTCAGATAGCGGGCGTTGACGAGGTTGGATAGTGCGAAATCGATCAGCCGATAGGCGCCGCCGAAGGGAACCGCGGGCTTGGCTCGGTCCACCGTCAGCGGATACAGCCGCTTTCCCTCACCGCCGGCCAGGACGATGCCCAGCACATGTGGCGCTTCCCTCATGGCCTTAACCTATAGGCCACCGGGAGCCGCTGCCAGGGTCACAGCATTGGGTGCGCCCGACTCGCCACACGCCGCGAAGCCGAACTAGCGTTCGGGGTATGCGGGTGGCGATGATGACTCGGGAATATCCGCCCGAGGTCTACGGGGGCGCCGGAGTCCACGTCACCGAATTGGTGGCCCAGCTCAGCCGGCTGTGCGCGGTCGACGTGCACTGCATGGGCGCGCCGCGACCGGGGGTCACGGCCCACCAGCCCGATCCGCGATTGCAGGACGCCAACGCGGCACTGTCCACGGTGTCGGCGGATCTGATGATGGCCAACGGCGCGTCGGCGGCCAGCGTGGTGCACTCGCACACCTGGTACACCGGCCTGGCCGGCCATCTGGCCGCGCTGCTCTACGACATTCCCCACGTCGTGACCGCGCATTCACTCGAGCCGCTGCGCCCGTGGAAGGCCGAACAGCTCGGCGGCGGCTACCGGGTTTCGACGTGGGCGGAGCGCACCGCGGTGCTGGCCGCTCGCGCCGTCATCGCGGTCAGCTCGGCGATGCGCGAGGACATCCTGTGCGTCTACCCCACGCTGGACCCGGGCCGGGTGCACGTCGTCCGCAACGGGATCGACACCGACGTGTGGCGTCCCGCCGGGCCGGCGCGATCCGGCTCCCTGCTGGCCGAGCTGGGAGTAGATCCGGGCCGGCCCATCGTGGCTTTCGTCGGACGGATCACCCGACAGAAAGGAGTCGCCCACCTGGTGGCGGCCGCCCACCGGTTCACCTCCGACGTGCAGTTGGTGCTGTGCGCCGGGGCCCCCGACACCCCCGAAATCGCCGCCGAGATCCAGGGCGCGGTGGCCGAACTGGCGTGCCGCCGCACCGGAGTGTTCTGGATCCGCGAGATGCTTCCGATCGGAGATCTACGCGAGCTCCTGACGGCGGCAACTGTTTTCGTATGCCCGTCGGTGTATGAGCCGCTGGGGATCGTGAACCTGGAGGCCATGGCCTGCGCGACGGCGGTGGTCGCCTCCGACGTCGGCGGGATTCCGGAGGTGGTCGTCGACGGGGCAAGCGGGACGCTGGTGCATTACGACGCCGACGATCCGGCCGGGTACCAGGCCGGGCTGGCCGATGCGGTCAATGTGTTGATCGCCGACCGGGACAAGGCGACGCGCTACGGCCTGGCTGGGCGCCAGCGCTGCATCGAGCGCTTCTCGTGGGCAGGCGTCGCCGAGCAGACTCTTCAGATCTACCGGACAGCCGGGGCGTGACCTTAGCTGGTGACGGCCTTGAGTTCGTCGCCCAGGGCGGCCGCTTCGGCGGGGGTCAGCTCGACGACCAGTCGACCGCCTCCCTCCAGCGGTACCCGCATCACGATGCCGCGCCCCTCCTTGGTCGCCTCCAGAGGACCGTCTCCGGTCCGGGGCTTCATCGCCGCCATCGAGCGCTCCCTCCAGCTTCGAACCGGTCCGCTACCGCGGATCCGGAAGGCGCTGAGCAGGCCACGCGAATTTCCGGCCACGCCCGGCACCGAGATGCCTGATCTGACCCCATTGTTCCCTATCGAGGTAACGACCGGAACAAAGACCCACTTCTCGGGCCCGAGGGGCCCCGTCACGCCGCGCCGACCGGCACCCAGCAGTCACGGATGTGGTCGTCCACCATGCCGGTGGCCTGCATCAGCGCGTAGGCGGTCGTCGGGCCGACGAAGCGGAACCCGCGCCGCCTCAACTCGCGCGCCATTGCCTTCGATTCCTCGGTAGCCGAGGGTATTTCGCAGGCCTCGGCCGGCCGGGGCCTCGGCGGCGGGGCGAACGACCACAGCAGCTCGGACAGCGCCGCCGGAGACCCGAGGCCGACGGCCGCCCGCGCGTTGGCGATGGTCGCCTCGATCTTGGCGCGATTGCGGACGACACCTTGGTCGGCCATCAGCCGCTGCACGTCGGCGTCGGTGTAGCCGGCGACCGTCTCGATGTCGAAGCCGGCGAAGGCGCGCCGGAAATTCTCCCGTTTTCCCAGGATGAGCAGCCACGACAGGCCGCTCTGGAAGGCCTCGAGGCTCAACCGCTCGAACAAGGCCACCGGATCGCGCACCGGGCGCCCCCACTCCTGGTCGTGGTAATCGCGATATATCTGCTGGCCGGTGGCCCAGCCGCAGCGGACCGGACCCTGGACACTCACATCGTTCACAACAAGTCCTGACGGTCCTTCCAGTCGTCAGGTTCCCTCGATTCGGACCGGCCCTCGTCGTGGGTGGGGGGGTCGACGGACGGGGACTGGGTGAGCTGGCCGCGCAGCGCCTCGAGCTCCCGGGCGAGCCGGTCGAGAACCCAGTCCACCTCGCTGGTCTTATACCCGCGCAGCGCCTGGGTGAACTTGACGGCGTCGACGTCGGCGCCCGTCACGCCGTAGGCGGGCAGCACCGTCGCCGTCGTGCCCCGCGGCAGGGGTGGCAGCTGCTCGCCGCGCCCGAACAGCAGGCTGGCGGCGCCGAACAACACGATCGCCACCAGCACCAGCACCACCAGGTACACCAACACCAACGCCACGGGTTCGATAGTGCCTTATGCAGCCGGATCAGACGAAGCGGCCGGATGGGACGACGCCGCGGGCGCTCCGTCGGTCAGAGGCCGGTCAGAGGGCGGTCAGAGGGCGGTCAGAGGTTGTGCAGCCCCTGCATCGGCGGCCGGTCCACCAGTGACACCGGGGAGGTGTGGGGACCGTCGGCGAAGAACTGGGTCAACCCGACCCCGGAATCGGGGATGCCGCACCGGGACAACAGCGTGGCCATCACCTGGCGGCTCATCGCGCCCAACTCGGCGAGCGGCCGGTTGCGGTGGGCGCGCACGCCGAGGTTGACCTGAGCGATCGCGTCCAGGCCCAGCCGGTCGAGGGTGTCCACCAGCAAGCCGATCTCCACGCCGTAGCCAGGCGCGAACGGCAGCGACGTCAGCAACTCACGGGTGGCCGCGTACTCCCCGCCCAACGGCTGCAGTACGCAGCTCAGCTCGGGCCGCAGCGCCGCCAGCAACGGCCGCGCCACCAACTCGGTGACCCGGCCCCCACCCGTGGCCCCTGCGCCGCCACTCGCATCTCCGACTGTCAGGGGCCGTCGGTAGAAGCTTTTGACCAACGCAAGCCCATCGCCGGTGAGCAACGGAGCCACCAGCCACGGCACGAACATCGGGTCCGGGCCGATCAGGTCCGAGTCGATAAACACCACAATGTCGCCGCTGGTGACCGCGAGCGAGCGCCACAGCGCCTCGCCCTTGCCGGGCCGGATCGGAACCTCGGGCAACGCCTGTTCGCGGCTGACGACGCGGGCACCGGCGGCGCCGGCGCGGATCCCGGTGTCGTCGGTGGAGCCGGAGTCCAGCACGATGAGCTCGTCGACCAAGCCGTCAACCAGCGGCGAGATGCTGTCGACCACCGACGCGATGGTGTCCTGTTCGTCGAGCGCCGGCAGTACCACCGAGATCGTCCGACCGGCCTTGGCGGCCTGTAGTTCGTCGAGGGTCCAGCTCGGGCGTTTCCAGGTGCCGTCGGGTAACCAGGTGTCGCCGGGGCGGGCGGCGTGGACGCCGGCGGGGGCGAGATCGTCGGCGAACAACTCCGATGCCGTCATACGAGTCCCCGCACCGTGCGCGTCGGGGGGCGCGTGCCCTCGATCGAGGCCACCATGTCCAGCACCCTGCGGGTGGCGGCGACCTGGTGCACGCGAAACATCCGGGCGCCGGCCGCCGCCGCGAGCGCGGTGGCCGCCAGGGTCCCCTCGAGTCGTTCGGTCAATTCCACGCCCAAAGTCTCCCCGACGAAGTCCTTGTTGCTCAACGCCATGAGCACAGGCCACCCGGTGTCCACCAGGTCGCGCACATGGCGCAGGATCACCAACCCGTGGAACGTGTTCTTCCCGAAGTCGTGGGTCGGGTCGATGAGCACCCGGTCGCGGGCCACACCGGCGGCAACCGCGCGTTCGGCCGCGGCCGTGACCTGGCGGATGACGTCGTCGACCACTCCGCGTGTGGTGGTTCCGTAGTGCACCCGGAACGGGCGCGTGCGCGGCAACGCGCCGCCGGTGTGCGAGCACACCAGGCCCGCGCCACAGGAAGCGGCGACCCCGGCGAGATCCGGGTCGATACCGGCCCAGGTGTCGTTGATGATGTCCGCGCCCGCCGCGCAGGCCACCCGCGCCACCTCCGCGCGCCAGGTGTCGGCGCTGATCAGCTGGTCGGGGTAGGCGCCACGGAGCCACTCGATGAACGGCACCAGCCGAGCGGTCTCCATGTCGGCATCGACGACCTCCCCGGGGCCGGCTTTGACCCCGCCCACGTCGATCACGTCGGCGCCCTCGGCGACAGCCCGGTCCACGGCGGCGCGGGCGGCCTCGTCGCTGAAAGTCGCGCCCTTGTCGTAGAACGAGTCCGGGGTGCGGTTGATGATCGCCATGATCAGCGCGCGATCGCTTGCAACCGGGCGGCCGCAAAACAAGGTGGACTGCACGCCTCCATGGTGCCTGGTCACCGTGCCGAGCGCTCCCCGGGATCGCCCATCGCGGACCATCGCGGTGGTCTGCGGCCCCTTCGGCTGTCCAAATGATCCGCGCTTTTCAGCGGGTCATCGCAGTGATCCAGTCACGGTGAGCAGGAAAAACCTTCGTGAGTGTCTCCCGGTCACCGAGCTCAGACTCTTCGTCCAGCCGTCCCGGAACCATGGTGCACCCGAAGAGAGCCCAGCCATGACCCTTGTTCCTCCCAGACGTAGCCGCGCACCATGCCACTGACCGGCCGGGACCACGATCTGCGGCGCATTCCGTGCAAGCGCGAGATCACCAGTGCTGCTTGATCGTCCATGGGCTCATCGCGGGGCGCATGCCTGCACCGCGGCACTCACCGTGTCGACGAGCACCACCCGGTCCATCGCCGTCTGCGAGACGTAGCCGCGGTCGGCCAACCCGTACAACCAGACCCAGAGGCCCTCGTAATGACCAAGGGGGTCCAGCACCACGATCGGCTTGTCGTGCAGGCCGAGGTAGGCGGCGGTCCAGGCATCGAGCAACTCGTCCAGGGTGCCAATGCCGCCGGGCAGCACGATGAACGCATCGGAGCGGTCTTCCATCACCCGCTTGCGCTCCCCCAGGGTCTCGCTGACGATCAGCTCGTCGGCGTCCGCGTCGGCGATCTCGCGACGCATCAGGATCTGGGGGATCACCCCGACGGTCCGGCCCCCGCGCGAGCGTGCCGCGCTCGCCACGGCACCCATGGCCGAGACGCGGCCACCGCCCGAAACCAGGGTCCAGCCCCGCTGCGCGATCGCCTCGCCGAGTTCGGTGGCCAGCCCCAGCAACTCGGGTTCCTGGGGCCCGGACGCGCAGTACACGCACACCGTCCGTCCCCGCGCCTGGCCCATACCCGCCAAAGGTAGACCAGGCGCACCGCCGTGCGGGAATTCAGGCATAAGATCCGGCGGGTGCCGAGTCGATGGGACGTGCCCGACCATGCGGCAGCGCTGGAGCGGCTGAACGTCGCCGTGACCACCGGCCGCGGGTGCGCGGTGCTCGGACCCGATGGCGTCGGCAAATCCACCCTGGCCCGGCTGGCCGCGGAAAACCTCTCCCGCCGGCACCCAGCCACGGTGACCCGCTGGGTCACCGGCACCCCCACCGAACGAGCGGTCCCGTTCGGAGCCTTCAGCCATCTGGTGGAGATCGCCGACGTCGGCAAGCCGGCCGCGTTGCTGCGGGCGGCCCGGGCGTCGCTGGGCTCCGAGCGGCCGGATGATCTGTTGCTGATCGTCGACGACGCCCACGATCTGGACATCCTGTCGGCCACCCTGGTCTACCAGTTAGCGCTGGCCGGTACTGCGCGGATGATCGTGACCGCCCGCGCCGACGCGGCGCCCGAGGCGATCGCGGCCCTGTGGACCGACGGCCTGCTCGACCGCGTCGACGTGGCCGCTGGGGCCGCTGGGGTCTCAGGGACCTCCGGGCGCTCCGAACCCGTGAAGGTCGATGCCTTCATCACCGGATTGCCTGCGCCGGCGCGCTCTGTGCTGCATTACCTGGCGGTGGCGGAGCCGCTGTCGCTGGCCGATCTGACCACTCTGGCCGGTGACGGCGCAGTGCAGGAGGCGGTGACCTGGGGCGCCGCCGAAACCCGGCTGCGCGGCGGCCGAGGGAGCGACCCCGTTGTCTACACCGCGCACCCGCTGTTCGCCGAACGCGCGCGCGCCGCCCTCGGTCCCGACGAGGAGCGGCGATTGCGCACCGACGTGGTCGACCTGCTGTCGCAGCAGCCCCTGGACCACCTGAGCGACCGGCTGCGGCTGGCCTCCCTGGCGCTGGACAGCGACGCCCCGCAACCGGTCGCGGAGGTCGTCGCCGGCGCGCAGCAAGCCCTGTACCTGGGCGATCTGGCCCTCGGGGAACGGCTGGCCCGCTCTGCCCTGGAGCGCTCGGGCGGACTCGCGGCGCGGCTCGCGCTGGCCACCGCGCTGGGGTGGCAGGGCCGTGGCCGCGAGGCCGACGCGGTGCTGGCCGCCGTCGACTCCGCGGCGCTGGCCGAACCGGCGCTGATGGAATGGGCGATGCTGCGCGCGGCGAACCAGTTCTGGATGCTCAGCGAGCCGGAGCGGGCCACCGCGTTCCTGCGGACCGTCCGCAGCCGGGTCGTCGACGCCGCCGCGCAGACCACCCTGGATGCGCTCAGCGCGACCTTCGCGATGAACGCCGGCAACGTCGGGCACGCCGTCAAAGTCACCGGCGGAGTGCTGGCGTCGCCGTCGGCGGACGACCAGGCGGTGGCTTGGGCGGCCAGCGCGGCCGCGTTGTGTGCGGCGCGGCAGGGCCGACTCGACGAGGTCGAACCCCTGGCGCAGCGCGCCTCGGCCGCCAAGCATCCCGGGCTGTTGCGATTCACCGCCGGGCTGGCCAGGACCAGTGCACTGCTGATGACGGGCAGGCTCGACGAGGCGCGCGACATCGCGGAGCAATACACCGATTTCGCCGAACTACAGCAACCCGGCCGCGCGATCGGCGAGGTGCTGCTGGCGCAGGTCCTGATCGCGGGCGGCGAATTCGAGCGGGCCGCCGCGCTGCTTGATCCGGCGGCCGCCGCGCTGGAGAGAACCGGCTACTCGTGGGGGCCCCTGTCGTTGATGCTGATGGCCACCGCACTGGCACGGCAGGGGGACATACCCGGGTCGGCGAAAGCCCTGCGGCGCGCCGAGTCCCGGCACGGAACCAAGTCGGCGCTATTCGCTCCCGAGCTTGGCGTGGCGCGGGCCTGGCGCCTGGCGTCCGTGCGGGACGCGCCGGGCGCGGTGGCCGCGGCCCGTGACGCCGCCCGCATGGCCGAACGCGGCGGGCAGTCCGCGGTGGCGTTGCGCGCCTGGCACGAGGCCGTCTGCCTCGGGGACATCCGCGCCGCCGATTCCCTGGCCCGGCTCTGCGCCGAGATTGATTGCACCGCAGGGCGACTCGCACTCGCCCATGCGCAAGCCCTGACGGCCGGCGACGGGGCGGCGCTGCTGGTGGTATCGAGCGAGTGGGCGGCAGTCGGGATGCACGCGGCGGCCTCGCACGCCGCCGCGCAGGCCGGGCGGGCCGCTACTAGCTGATGGCTACGGGCTGCCGGCTAGCCGCTCAGGTAACGACGCAACGTGTCGACGGCAGCGGTAATCGCCGAGACCGCGACCCGCTCGTCGCTGCAGTGGGCCAGGTTCGGGTCGCCCGGCCCGTAGTTGACCGCCGCCATGCCGCGCGCGGCGAACCGCGACACGTCGGTCCAGCCGTACTTGGCCCGGACCTGCCCGCCGGCCGCTGCAACCAGGGCCCCGGCGGCGGGCTGCGCCAGGCCGGGCAGGGCTCCGGCCGCGGCGTCGGTCAGCTCGACGCGCACGTCGAGCCCGGCGAGCACCTCGTTGACGTGGTGCAGCGCCGCGTCCACCGACCGGTCGGGGGCGAAGCGATAGTTGACGGTCACCGACGCGGCGTCGGGAATCACGTTGCCGGCCACGCCACCGTCGATGCGCACAGCCGATAACCCTTCGCGATAGACGCAACCGTCGATGTCGACGGTGCGGGCGACGTATCCGGCGAGCCGGTCGAGCACCGCACCCAGCTTGTGAATCGCGTTGTCGCCCAACCAGGACCGCGCCGAATGCGCCCGGGTGCCGTCGGCGGTCACCACCACGCGCAGCGTGCCCTGGCAGCCGGCCTCGATATAGCCTGCGGTCGGCTCACCCAGGACGGCCACGTCGGCGACCAGCCAGTCCGGCAGCTCCCGCTCAATGCGGCCCAACCCGTTTGCTGCGGAATCGATTTCCTCACAGTCGTAGAGCACCAACGTCAGGTCGTGGACCGGTTCGGCCAGCGTGGCCGCGAGGTGCAGGAACACCGCGAGACCGGATTTCATGTCCGCGGCACCGCAACCGTGCAACGCACCATTCTCGTGACGGCAGGGCAGATTCCCCGCCGCCGGGACGGTGTCAAGATGCCCGGCCAGCAGCAACCGTGACGGCCGGCCCAGCGACGTGCGACCCAGCACGGCGTTGCCGTTGCGGATGATCTCGAAACCGGACGTCTGTGCGCGCAGCGCGGCTTCCACCTCGTCGGCGATGCGCGACTCGTTACGCGATTCGCTCGGGATGTCGACCAGGGCCACGGTCAGCTCGATCGGATCCCCACGCAAGTCCAGCACCCTTCCATTCTGCCCAGCGGCGGCTGCCGCGGGGCGGGGGGACCCCCGGCCAGGTCCGGCAAGTACCCTGACCGCCGTGGCTGGCGCTGTGGGTATCGGATTGGCGACGCTGGCCGCCGACGGATCGGTCCTGGACACGTGGTTCCCCGCGCCAGAACTGATGGCGCCGACCGCATCGGGCACCGGTGCGACGTCGCGGCTCGCGAAATCCGAGGTGCCCCAGGAGTTGGCCGCGCTGGTCGGCCGCGACGACGACCGCGGCACCGAGACGGTCGCCGTGCGCACGGTCATCGGCTCACTCGACGACGTCGCCGTCGACGCCTACGACGCCTACCTGCGGCTACATCTGTTGTCGCACCGGCTGGTCGCGCCTCACGGCCTCAACGCCGGCGGCCTGTTCGGAATCCTCACAAACGTGGTGTGGACCAACCGCGGGCCCTGCGCGGTCGAAGGCTTCGAGGCGGTGCGGGCGCGGCTGCGCCGCCACGGCCCGGTCACTGTCTACGGGGTGGACAAGTTTCCGCGAATGGTCGACTACGTCCTGCCCACGGGGGTGCGCATCGCCGACGCCGACCGGGTCCGGCTCGGCGCCCACCTGGCGCCGGGGACGACGGTGATGCACGAGGGCTTCGTCAACTACAACGCCGGCACGCTCGGCGCCTCGATGGTGGAGGGCCGCATCTCCGCAGGTGTGGTGGTGGGCGACGGATCGGATATCGGCGGTGGCGCGTCGATCATGGGCACACTGTCCGGCGGCGGGACGGAAGTGATCTCGATCGGACAACGCTGCCTGCTGGGGGCCAATGCGGGGGTGGGCATCTCGCTCGGCGACGACTGCGTCGTCGAAGCCGGCCTGTATGTGACCGCGGGCACCAAGGTGACGATGCCCGACGGCACGGCGGTCAAGGCGCGCGAGCTGTCGGGCACTCACAACCTTCTGTTCCGGCGCAATTCGGTGACCGGCGCAGTCGAGGTGGTGTCGCGCGACGGCCAGGGAATCGCGCTCAACGAGGACCTACACGCGAACTGACCCCGCCCCCTACCCGCGAGAGTGCGTGTCTGCGCAGCGACACGCCGCATCGGGCGTACATCTCTGCACGCTCGCGGCGTGGCAGAGGAGGGGCCGCTCAGCCCTCGGACATCAGCTGCTTCTTGAGTACCTTGCCCATCGCGTTGCGCGGCAGCGCGTCCACGATGCGCACCTCACGGGGCCGCTTGTGCACCGAGAGCTCGAGCGCGACGAACTCGATCAGCACCTCCGGCGCGGCCGCGCCGACGACGAACGCGACGATCCGCTGACCCAGGTCCTCGTCGGGCAACCCGACGACGGCCACCTCCTCCACACCCGGGTGCCCGAGCAGCGCCGTCTCGATCTCACCCGCGCCGACGCGGTACCCGCCTGACTTGATCAGATCGACGGACTCCCGGCCCACGATGCGGTGCATCCCGCCGCCGTCGATCGTCGCGACGTCGCCGGTGCGGTACCAGCCGTCGGCGTCGAACGCCGCGGCCGTGGCGTCGGGCAGGTTCAGATAGCCGTCGAACATGGTCGGCGTGCGAACGAGGAGCCTGCCCACGGTGTCGCCATCGTGCGGCGCGGGGCCGCCCACGTCGTCCACCAGCCTGGTCTGGACCCCGGCCAGTGGCAGGCCCACCGAGCCGGGGCGCCGTTCGCCGTCGGCGCGCGTCGAGAGGGTGATCAGCGACTCCGAGGTGCCGTAGCGTTCGACGGGCCGGTGTCCGGTCAGCGCGGTGAGTCCCTCGAACACCGGCACCGGCAGCGGTGCGCTTCCCGACACGAGCAGCCGGGCCGGGCGCAGTGCGCGCGCGGCCGAGGAGTCGGCCACCACCCGCGACCACACCGTCGGCACCCCGAAATACATCGTGCCGCCGGCCTCCGACGAGGCCTGCGCGTATCCGGCCGGAGTCGGTTTACCCGTATGCACGAGTCGATTTCCGATCCGCAACGATCCGAGCAGGCCGAGCACCAGCCCGTGCACGTGAAACAACGGCAATCCGTGGACCAGGACATCGTCGGCGGTCCACTGCCAGGCCTCGGCCAGCGCGTCGAGGTCGGCGGCGATGGCCCGACGGCTGAGCACGACGCCCTTCGGCAAGCCGGTGGTTCCGGAGGTGTAAATGATCATTGCGGTCGCCTGAGGTGGCGGCTCGGCATAGCGGTGCCAGGACCGGGCATGCAGTCGCACCGGGATGTGCGGCAGACCCTCGGACCCCGGCTCCTCGCCGGGCGCGGGACCCAGCCAGGCCTGCGCCGCGGAATCGGTGATGATGTGGCGGCGTTCGGCGGCGCCGACATCGGCGGGCACCGGCACGAACGGCACCCCGGCGATCAGGCAGCCGGTGACGGCCAGCACCGTCGCCGCGGTCGGAGTGGCCAAGATCGCGACCCGCTGCGCGCCGGCGATCCGCTCGGCCACCGACGTTGCGGCGCCGACCATGTCGCTACGGCTCAGCACCGCGCCGTCGATGCGCACCGCGTCGGCGACGTCGGTGGCGGTCGAAGCCGAGGGGTCCAGCGAAGCCAGGAGCACGTGAGCAGGGTACTGCTAGGCTCGCCGAGCGTTTCCAGCACGGCGTTCGATGCGGACCAGTCAGGAGGACCCGGCGCATGACCGACCCGGACACCGAGTTCCGCGACAAACTCAGGGCGCTGGTCGGCACGTCCACCGGTGGTGCGGGAAAGCCCTCGGTGGCACCGGATCCGGTCAATCAGCCGATGATCCGCCACTGGGCGCACGCCCTCGACGACATGAATCCCGCGTACCTCGACCCGGAGTTCGCGGCGCGGTCGCGGTTCGGCGGCATCGTGTCGCCACCGGTCATGCTCCAAACCTGGACGATGCCGGCGCCGACACTGGAAGGGATCAGGGAACGGGGCGGTGTGCCCGTAGACACCGGCGAGAACCCTGTGGCTTTCCTCGAGGAGGCGGGCTATACCAGCATCGTCGCGACCAACTCGGAATTCGAGATCGAGCGCTATCCCCGGCTCGGCGACGTCATCAGTTCGACGTCGGTATTCGAGGAGGTCTCCGACGAGAAGAAGACGGCGCTGGGGACCGGGTACTTTTTCACCTGGTTGACCACCTACACCGATCAACACGGCGAGGTCCTCGGGCGCCAGCGGTTCCGGGTGCTGCGATTCAAGCCGGCCCGCTGATGGCGTCCCGACTCACACCGGCAATCAGCCCGGACACCGAGTTCTTCTGGAGCGGGCTGCGCGAGCACCGGCTGCTCATCCAGCGCTGCGTCGGATGCGGCACGCTGCGTAATCCCCCGCGCCCGATGTGCCCGACATGCCGTTCGCTGCACTGGGACACGATCGAGGCCTCGGGGCTGGGCACGGTCTACAGTTTCGTCATTCCGCACCAGCCGCGGTTCCCGTTCTTCGACTATCCCTACGTCGTCGCGCTGGTAGAACTGGCCGAGGGCGTGCGACTGGTGTCCAATCTGTGCGACATCGATCCCGCCGATGTCGCCGTCGGCATGTCCGTCGAGGTGTTCTACCAAACCTTCGACGACGGCCTCGTGCTGCACCAGTTCCGGCCACGGGGGGAGAAGCGATGAGCACCGCCCGCGCTACCACCCTGAGATGGGCCGACATCGAGGTCGGAGACGAGGTGACACCGCTCGAGATCGGTGTCACCGCAACGATGATCATTGCCGGAGCGCTGGCCTCGCGCGACTTCATGCCGGTGCATCACGACCGCGACTACGCCATCAAGCAGGGCTCACCGAACATCTTCATGAACATCTTGACCACCAACGGTCTGTGTACGCGTTTCCTCACGGACTGGGCGGGACCCGAGGCCATGGTCACCACACTGTCGATCCGCCTCGGGGTATCGGCGTTTCCCGACGACCCGCTGCGCTTCACCGGCCAAGTCACGGGCAAGACAGGGGGGTCGGGCGGCGAAAACTTCGTCGACGTCGCCTTCACGGGGTCCAACAGCCTCGGCGATCACGTGTCTGGCACCGCAGTCCTCAGCCTGCTCGACGGGACCGGTGCATGACGCTCACGCATGCGGGCACGTGCGCCATCGCCGGAATCGGCCAGACGGAGTTCTCCAAGGATTCCGGGCGCAGTGAACTCCAATTGGCCTGCGAGGCAGTCAGTGCCGCTCTGGACGACGCCGGACTCACCCCCGGTGACGTCGACGGCATGGTCACCTTCACGATGGACTCCAGCGACGAGATCGACGTCGCGCGCAACGTCGGCATCGGTGACCTCACATTCTTTTCCCGGGTGCCGCACGGCGGCGGGGCCGCGGCGGGCACGGTGGCGCACGCAGCGATGGCGATCGCGACCGGCGCCGCCGAGGTGGTGGTGTGCTATCGCGCGTTCAACGAGCGCTCCGGCAGGCGCTTCGGCGGCACCGGGCAGACCAGCACACAGACGCCGCTGTTCATGGCGCCCTACGCCCCGTTCGGACTGCTCACTCCCGCGGCGTGGGTGGCGTTGCACGCCCAGCGCTACATGTCGACCTACGGGGTCACCAACGCAGACTTCGCCACGATCGCCGTTGTCGACCGGGCCCACGCGGCCACCAATCCCGATGCGTGGTTCTACCAGCGCCCGATCACGGCGGAGGACCACCAGAACTCACGCTGGATCATCGAACCCGTGCTCCGGCTGCTGGACTGCTGCCAGGAAAGCGACGGCGGTGTCGCGCTCGTGGTGACCAGCGCGCAACGAGCCCGCGACCTTCGGCGGCCACCCGCGATCATCACGGCGGCCGCTCAGGGCGCGGCCGCCGAGGGAGAGATGATGACCAGCTATTACCGCGAGAACATCACCGGGCTGCCCGAGATGGGGGTGGTTGCGCGGAAACTCTGGCGCGATTCCGGTTTGGGGCCCAAGGACATTGATACCGCCTTCATCTACGACCATTTCACGCCGTTCGTGTTCACGCAGCTGGAGGAGCTCGGCTTCTGCGGGCGCGGTGAGGCGAAGGACTTCGCCACCGTCGAGCGGCTCTCGCTCGGCGGGGAACTGCCGATCAACACCAACGGTGGACTGCTCGGTGAGGCGTATATTCACGGCATGAACGGCATCACCGAGGGGGTTCGCCAGGTCCGCGGCACGTCCTGCAATCAGGTCGACGTGGTCGAGCACGTGCTGGTCACGTCGGGGACCGGCGTGCCCACCAGTGGGCTGATCCTCGGGGCCGACCGGTGAGCGCCGCCGTCGTGCGAGCAACGATGGTGTTGGCCTCGGTGCTGACCTCGGTGGCGGCTGCGGCGACGACCGTGCTGGCGGGCTGCGGCAAAGCCGACGTCAACCGCGCGGCAGCGCACACGGTGGTGATCGTCTCCGGCGGCGACGCGACGAGCCCATTCACCACCGGAGACCAGGCGTGCGCTACCGGGCTGGCCGCCGGCAACACCGACACAGCGATCCGCGAATACCTGCTGAAACAGGGCTACAAGGTGTTCACCTCGCCGGCCATGGCCGGCCGCGGCCAGGTGGTGGACCAGACCGGCTTCGGTTCGTTCGGGGTGTGCCCGATCACCCTGCCCGAGAACATGACCGTCGACTCCACCGGCAGCATCGACACCGCGGGCGAGCATCTCGCCCGGTTCCTGACCTACCTGCACACCGAGAAAGGAGTCGGCGACGTCGACCTGGTCGCCCACTCGATGGGCGGGTTGTACTCGCGCGCGGCGATTCGCGTGCTGACCACCACCAATTCCCCGATGCACATCCGCTCGCTCACCACCCTCGGCACGCCGTGGCAGGGCACCTACCTCTCGGATTACGCCAACGACAAACTCCCCTTGTCCGACTGCGCCGGCGATAGGTTCTGCGAGGCGGCAATGGGCAGCTTCAAGGCCGCGGTGCTGCGACTGGTGTCGGGCTCCGGTCGCGAAGTCAACCAGGCGTACCTGATGGGCAAGGACGGCTGGAACCAGGCACAGTCCGGCGTGCTGGACAAGATCCCGGTGGCGCTGATCGCCGGGACGAAGTTCACCGGGCCGGGGCCGGCGAACCCGGCGGTGTGGCCCAACGATGGGCTGGTGGCGCTGCGCAGCGCGCTGGCGGTCGATGTCACAGACCCGGTGCTGCCGCACCGGCGCTGCTACACCTTCGACGACACCCACAGCATCTTCGTCTCCGACGCGGCGGGGCTGGACTGGAAGACGGCGCTGACGTGGGACCCGCACGTCTTCGACGTCCTGCACACCGCGATCGAGGAGGCACCGAAAGGCCTCGACGGAGCGGGCCGGGCAGGCTGCCCGACCCCGTGAGGCTCAGCCCGAAGGTCCGCCCGGCGCGCGTATAGGCTGCCCGGGTGGCGAACACTCCTTCGTCGTACCTGGTTCTGGCCTCGCAGCGCTGCGGCAGCACGTTGCTGGTCGAATCGCTGCGGGCAACCGGTGTGGCAGGCGAGCCCCAGGAGTTCTTCCAATACCTGCCCGCCACGGGCAAGGCGCCGCAGCCGCGGGAGTGGTTCGCCGGCGTCGAGGACGAGTCGATCCTGCGCCTGCTCGATCCGCTCGATCCCGGCACGCCCGACCTGGCGCCGACCCACATGTGGCGCGACTACGTCCGCACGATCGGGCGGACGCCCAACGGGGTGTGGGGCGGCAAGCTGATGTGGAACCAGACGCCGCTCCTGCTCGGTCGCGCCGAGGATCTCCCGGACCGCAGCGGTGACGGCCTGCTCGCCGCGATCCGCGACGTCGTCGCCGAGGACCCGCTCTT
>CAIYOH010000323.1 GCA_903927745.1 uncultured Mycobacteriaceae bacterium | reverse complement strand
CGGTGGGCCCGCCGACGGAATCACCCAGGTCGCCCCCACCTGAGTCACGTACTGGCGGGCGCGGTCCATCCCGCGCTGACGCTTCTGGATGCCGAACGACTCCTTTGCGCGGGCCGGCATGTCGTAGACCGCGGGGTACCAGATCGCGCCGGAGTACTGCAGCATGTGCACGTCGACGCGGCCGAACGCGGCCGTCACCACATCCAGATCGAGCGGCCGCGCGTCGTTCATGTTGAACACGGTCGTCACGCCGTCGGACACCACCAGCGCTGAGTCACCGATCGGGCCGTCGGCGGGCGCCCGCAGGGCGATGATCATGATGTCGAGGTCGCCCTTGGGGCCGCTCACCCGCTGCTTCACCGAGTCGGTGGTCTCGACGAACCGGGTGAAGCCGAGCTTCTCGAGCTCGCGCCTCAGGTCGGCCACGGGAAAGTCGGGCAGCAATACCACCGCGTCCTTGTTGACGTGCTCGGCCAGGTTCTTCGGGTCGAAATGGTCGGAGTGCAGGTGCGAGATGTAGAGGTAGTCGCAGGCGCCGAGGGTGTCCCAGTCCAGGGTGCTGTTGTCCGGAAACGGGAACCAGGCCGTGAAGTACGCCGGGTTGACCCAGGGATCGCACAGGATGGTGCCCGCGTGGGTCTCAATCAGAAATCCTGCGTGGCCTACGCTGGTGAGCTGCACACATTCCTTTCGGCGCCGTCCGACAGTGGACACTTTCGGGCAGAGCCCGGTCTGCTCTACTTTACTATCGGCTCAGCCGACGCGACTCGGTCCAAGGAAGAGGCAGCCGTGACGATCACCAACAACGCCTCCGTGCGCCAGGTCCTGGCCATGGTGGTGGCCGACCCGCAGTATCCGGGTCTGGCCCGCCGGCCGGTGCTGTCGTGGCCCCATCTCGGGTTGGTCGTGCTGGCCTACTCCGTGTTCATCACCTCGAGCTGGGCCTATCTGACCGGACATATCCCGTTTCTGGCGATGCTGGCGCTCAACCAGTTCGCCATCTACACCAGTTTCACGCCGTTGCACGACGCGGTGCACGAAGCGGCTCGCGCAACCATCGCCTCAACAATCTCATCGGGACGGTGTCGGCGTTCATCTTCATCCCCGGCCTGAGCACCACGGTCTACCGCGCCCTGCACATGGACCACCACCGCTGGGTCGGCGACCCCCGCCGCGACCCAGACATCTGGTTCGTGCACGCACGCAAGGTGCTGCTGCCGCTGGTGTGCATGATGCCGGAATGGATCTGGGCGTACTGGTACGCCACGCGGATGTGGCCTACCCGGCCGCGTCGCGAGCGGGCGATGCTGGTGCTGTCCTTCGCGGTGTATCTCGCGGTGCAGGCGGCATTCCTGCTCTCGCCGTACGCGTGGGACTTCGTTGTGGTCTGGCTGATCCCGCAGAAGATCGCGACCATGGTGCTGGTCTACGTGTTCGCCCACATCCAACATCCCGAGGAAGCAAACTGGGAGGAGGCCCCATTCCAGTCCACCGTCAAAGTCGTCGCCCGACCGCTGTCGAAGGTCTACTGGCTGGGGCAGACCGATCACTGCATGCATCACGCGATGCCCCACATCCCGTATCACCTCTATCACCGGGTGTGGGGTCTGGGTTCGGGGATCCTGACCCGACAGGGCATCCCCGAACGCACCTTGTTCACCGGTCCCGCATCGATCGAGTTGCAGCGCCGGGCCGCCGATACCGTCCTGGCGGCTCGGGTCGTTGAGCGCCACGAGGTCGGCGGTGCCGGCATCGCCACATTCGTTCTGGAGGGCGCCGATGGGCCACTGCCGCCTTTCGCCCCGGGTTCGCACATCGAGGTCCACCTCCCCAGCGGCCGGGTCCGGCAGTATTCGTTGTGCAACGCCACCGGGCCCGCCTACCAGATCGCGGTCAAACCCGAAGCGGCCGGCAGGGGCGGCTCGACGGAGGTCCATCGGGTACTGCACCCCGGTGCGGCTGTCACCATCAGTACGCCACGCAACAACTTCGCGTTGATCCCGGCGGATCGCTACGTGCTGGTCGCCGGCGGCATCGGCATCACCCCGTTGCTGTCCATGGCACACCATCTGTGGGCGGAGGGTAAGCCCTTCGAATTGCACGTGTGCGCCCAGGACGCCGACGCCGTCCCGTTCGGCAGCGCGCTGCGGGACCTGCCGTTCGCCGGGGCCATCTCGATCCACCTCGACACCAGCCCCGCCCGTACCTCGCTGTCACCGGCGTCAGCCCTGGGCACCTGGCAGACCGGAACAGAGTTATACCTCTGCGGACCAGCGGGTTTCATGGACTGGGTCACCGACGGCGCGCTCGCCCTGGGCTGGCCGCTCGACACGATCCACCGGGAGTACTTCAGCGCCGGAATCTATGACATCACCGAAAGCCAGCCCTTCGACGTCGTACTCGCCCGGCGCGGGATCACCGTGCACGTCCCGTCCGATCGGCAGATCCTCGACGTGCTCGAAGAGCACAACATCGCGGTGCCCTGGGCCTGCTCGCAGGGGGTGTGCGGCACATGCGTCACTCCGGTGCTCGCCGGCGAACCCGACCACCGCGATGCCGTCTTGTCCGCCCAGGAGAAGGCCGCCAACTGCTCCATGTGTGTGTGCGTCTCCCGGGCCATATCCCCCACCCTCGTGCTCGACCTGTAGTTACGGGCACCCGACTTTCCCGTGCGCATCGGCGTCGTTTTCCCGCAGACCGAGCTTGGTGGCGACCCGGGAGCCGTCCGTGCGTACGGGCAGCGCGTCGAGGAACTGGGCTACACCCACATCCTGGCCTACGACCATGTGCTGGGCGCCGATCCGCAGGTGCACCGCGACTGGAAGGGCCCGTACGACATCGACACGACGTTCCACGAACCGTTCGTCATGTTCGGCTACCTGGCGGCCATCACCTCGCTGGAACTGGTCACCGGGATCATCATCCTGCCGCAGCGGCAGGCGGTGCTGGTGGCCAAGCAGGCCGCCGAGGTCGACCTGCTCACCGGTGGGCGGTTCCGGCTCGGTGTCGGCCTGGGGTGGAACGCCGTCGAATACGAGGCGCTCGGAGAAGACTTCACCAACCGCGGGCGACGCTCCGAGGAGCAGGTCGAGCTCATGCGCCGGCTGTGGACCGAGCGGTCGGTCACGTTCACCGGCAGGCACCACACGGTGACAGGCGCTGGCCTGGCGCCGCCACCCGTCCAGCGCCCGATCCCGGTGTGGTTCGGTGTCGCATCCGACCGCGCCTACGAACGCGCCGGGCGGCTCGGTGACGGCTGGTTCCCCATGATGCGCCCCGGGCCGCGCCTCGACCATGCGCGCGAGCAGGTGCAGCGCGCGGCGGCGAACGCGGGGCGCGATGCCGGCAGCCTCGGCATGGAAGGCCGCGTCGACTGGACCGGCGACCGCGACGCGATCGCCGCCGACATCGCGGCCTGGAAAGCCGCAGGGGCCACTCACCTGTCGGTGAACACCATGAAAGCCGGCCTCGCCACCGTCGACGACCATCTCGCGGTGTTGGAACGCATCACCACCGACCTGACGTAGCCGCATGGAGCGCCCGGCCGCTCACTTCCAGGCGAACACCGGTTGCTCCAGCCCGTTGACCGGGTCGTGAACACCCTCCAGGCACAGCCACCGCACTTGCAGCAGCACCGCGCCCGTCGGTGCGTGGATGAGGTCGTTTCCCAGCGGGATCTGCACCACCGGCCGCGGGCTCTCCGGGATCGCGATGAACCGTGGCGAATCGGCGCGCTGCAGCTGATGCAGCCCCACCCGGTATACCGCGACCACCTCATCGGGCGCGGGCCGGGGGTCGAGTCGCCCGCCGCCCCAGATCACCACCGGGGTGATGACGTATCCCGACCTCGTCGGGTAGTCATCGAGCAGGCCGAGGACGGTCGAGCCCGGAAGGTCGATGCCGACCTCCTCGTGCAATTCCCGCAGCGCGGCGTCAACCACGGTCTCGCCCGGATCCAGTCGGCCGCCGGGCAGCGCCCATTGAGCGGAATGCGAACTGAGTCGGGACGCCCTGCGGCACAGCAGGAAAGCGGCGCCACCCGACACCCCGACCATGCGGCCGTCGAGGCCCTCGTACGGCATGGGCCGCCCCGCGTTCCAGTCGTCGACCGGCACCGGATCCACCTGGTCCTCGCCGACCTCGGAGTCGACCAGCACCACCGCGACAGCCGCGTGCCGCTTGCTCGGATCGGTCGCGGTGCGGCGGTCGTGAGCCGCCAGATGCGCGGTGATCCGCTCGCGCAGGACGCTGTCGTACCGGATGGTCACCCGCTCGACTATATGGCCGATCGGCGCGGCACAATGTCGGCATGAGTGACAGCTCCCGACGTGAGTCGGGTCCCCGCCGGTGAGCCGTGCCGGCTGAACCGAGCTACGCCTCGGGTGTCACGGACATACCCCTGCTCGGCGACACGATCGGTGAGAATCTCGACCGTGCCGCGGAGATGTTCGCTGCGCGCGACGCCCTCGTCGAGTGCTGGTCGGGCCGGCGCTGGACATACCGTGAGTTCGTCTCCGACGTCGACGTTCTCGCGGCGGGCCTGGTGGACACCGGACTGGCCAAGGGGGACCGCGTCGGTATCTGGGCGCCCAACTGCGCGGAGTGGACGATCACGCAGTACGCGACGGCGAAGATCGGCGCGGTTCTGGTCACCGTCAATCCCGCCTACCGGGCGCACGAGCTGGAATACGTGCTCAACCAAGCCGGCGTGACCATGCTGATCGCTGCCGCGGAGTACGCCGGCATGATCGACGAGGTGAGGCCACGGTGCACCGCACTCGCACACGTCGTGCTCCTCGGTGGCTCCCGTGGCGGCGCCGCCTGGGACGAACTGCTGGACAGGGGCCGGCGGGCCGGCCCGCTGTCGGCGGTAACCGAAACCCTCAGTGCAGAGGATCCGATCAACATCCAATACACCTCCGGCACCACGGGTTTCCCCAAGGGTGCGACGCTGAGTCACCACAACATCCTCAACAACGGCTTCTTCGTCGGTGAATTGTGCGGCTATACCGAGAACGACCGGATCTGCCTGCCCGTGCCGTTCTATCACTGCTTCGGCATGGTGATGGGCAATCTCGCCGCGACCAGCCACGGCGCCGCCATGGTGATTCCGGCGCCGTCCTTCGACCCGAAAGCCACCCTCGGTGCGATCGCCGCCGAACGCTGCACCGCGATCTACGGCGTACCGACGATGTTCATCGCCGAACTGGCCGAAATGGATTGCACGGATTACGATCTGACCAGCTTGCGGACGGGCATCATGGCCGGCTCGCCCTGCCCCGTCGAGGTGATGCGGCAGGTCATCGAGCGGATGGGCGTCGGTGACGTCGCGATCTGCTACGGCATGACCGAGACGTCACCGGTCTCCACTCAGACGCGGCCGGGCGACTCCCTGCAGCGCCGGGTGTCGACGGTCGGCACCGTGCACCCGCACCTGGAAATCAAGATCGTCGACCCGGGCACTGTCGAAGCGGGCACCACGGCGCCGGTGCCCCGGGGCGACGCCGGTGAACTGTGCACTCGCGGATACTCGGTGATGCTGGGCTACTGGGAGCGCCGGGACTGGACCGCGGAGGCGATCGACGCCGAGCGCTGGATGCACACCGGCGACCTTGCGGTCATGGACGACGACGGCTACGTCAGGATCGTCGGAAGGATCAAGGACATGGTGATCCGCGGGGGCGAGAACATCTACCCGCGCGAGATCGAGGAATTCCTCCATACCCACCCGGACATCCTCGACGCCCAGGTGATCGGCGTCCCGGACGCCAAGTACGGCGAGGAATTGATGGCCTGGATCCGCATGCGGCCGGGCGCCGATCCGCTCACTGCCGAGACCTTGCGCGATTTCTGCACCGGCACCGTGGCGCGCTACAAGATCCCCCGCTACGTGCACGTCGTCGACGCATTCCCGATGACCATCACCGGCAAGGTGCGCAAAGTGGAGATGCGCGAGAAGTCGATCGAGTTCCTCGGGCTCGCTCAGGGTCCGCCCGAACCGTCGTCGGCCAGGTAGACGACGTCGTACCACCGCCTGGGCGGCCGGGAAAGCGCGTCGCCCCCTTCGGTCGCGGTGGCCCGCTCCAATCGGACGTCGCACAGGTGCGGATTCTGCGCGCGGATAAGGTCTTCGAGCGCGGCAAGCAGCGCGTCGCCGGTCAGCGACGAATCTGCCTGCGCACGTCCCTCATACCTCGTCCAGCTCACCGCGCAGATGCTAGCGGTATGGTCCGAGGGAGTAAAACGAGGTTTCGCACATCGTCCCTGGCTGATCGGAGAACGCAATGGCCGGACCCCTCGACAACAGCGCTGTCCGGACCGTCGGCGTGGAAAGCTGACATACCCATGGCCCTTGCGATCACTACTGAACAGGAACAACTGGCCGAGGCCGTCCGCCAGTTCGCCTCGCGCCACGCGCCGATAGACAAGACCCGTGCGTCGTTCGATTCGATCGCGGCCGGTGAATTGCCCTCCTGGTGGGAGGAATTCACGTCGCTGGGCTTCCACGCGGTGCACCTTCCCGAGGACGCCGGCGGCCAGGGCGGGACGCTGGTCGACATGGCGTGCGTCGTCGAAGCCGCCGCCGGGGCCCTGCTTCCGGGCCCGCTGCTCAGCACGGTGACGACGAGCGCCATCGTGAGCCTTGCCGACGCGTCGTCGGCGACGCAGCTGGCCGACCTGGTAGCCGGCTCGACCGCGGCCACGGTGCTGCCCGATCAGTCTGCCGTGCGCGCGGTCCGCGTCGCGGACGGGTGGAGCCTGAGCGGCTCGTCGGCGAGCACGCTGGGAATCGTGTCAGCGCAACGGATCCTGCTGGCCGCTCGCTGCGAGGACGATTCGCACCGGTGGTTCGTGCTGGATCGGAGTTCTGTCGGGTCGGGCCTGTCGATCGCGCAACAACGCGGCACGGACTTGTGCACCGATGTCGGCGTGCTGCACCTCACCGACCACGTCGTGCCGGCGGGTGCGGTGTTGTCGGGCATCTGCCCCGACCGGGCCCGCTGCATCGCGGTGGCCCTCGCGGCGTGCGCCGCGGCCGGCGCGGTACGCCGGTGCGTCGATTCGGCGGTGGACTTCATCCGCACCCGCGAGCAGTTCGGCCAGCCGGTCGGCGCATTCCAGGGCCTGCAGCACAAGGCGGCGGTACTCCTGGTGAACGCGGAGTTGGCCGCGGCGGCCGCCTGGGATGCGGCGCGGGCGACCGGCGAATCCGTCGAACAGCACCGATTGGCCGCGGCGGGGGCCGCCCTGATGTCGCTGGTTCGCGCCCCCGACTTGGCCCTCGACGCGCTGCTGATGTACGGCGCGATCGGCTACACGTGGGAACACGACACTCACCTGTACTGGCGCCGGGCGATCAGCTTGGCGGCATCCCTGGGCACCGTGGGGTACTGGAGTCGCGAAGCCGGCGGACTGTCCCGCACCGAGAAGCGCTCCACGGCTATCAATCTGGGTGATATCGAGTCCGAGTTCCGCGCGCAGGTCGCCGACACCCTGGACCGGGCGGCGGCGCTGCGCAACGAGCACCCCACCGATGATCCCCGCGGCCCCGGCATGGCGTTCGGGTCGCAACGCGACCTGCT
>CAIYOH010000322.1 GCA_903927745.1 uncultured Mycobacteriaceae bacterium | reverse complement strand
GTCGGTCAACGGGCCGTCGGGCAGCAGCGTGGCGCCGCCCACCGAGCCGATATCGAGGATGCGGTCGACGATGCCGCCGGCGCCGGTGGTGGCGAAGGCGCTCAGCCGCGCATCGCCGACCCGCTGCAGGGCGTCGAGGTCGGCCTGGGCGTAGGGCAGCGGCGCTACGCACGTGTGGTGCGCCAACGCCCGCAGGCGATTCAGCCAGTCGGTGGCGGCGCCCTGGCCGGTGCCGGGGTGGGTTGGGGTGCCTGGCTGCTGCGCGGTGCCTGCGGGAGAGTCGGACACTACGTAGCCGCCGGTCATGGCGTTGACGGTGACCAGCAGGTCGGGGTCGACCGCCAGGCACAGGGCGCGGCCGACGGCGCCGTCGGGGTCGGCGTCGTGGCCGGTGGCGACGTCGGCCGCGGTCAGCAGGGTGTCCAGGCGGCCGCCCTTGCCCAGGGAGGAGGCCAGGTCGTCGTCGACGAGGCGCACCGGGATGGTGCCGCCGGGCGCGCCGGGAGCCAGCCGGGGCCGGTCGGCGAGTGGCCACAACATGGTGACCAGGACGGGTTTGGAGGTGTCGGGTGTCACCGCCGTGTCGAACTCGCCGGCCCCGTCAGGTGGGATGCCGACGGCGGGCAGCAGGAACCGCGCATTGTCCAGGCGGGCGGCGGCGCCGTAGTCGGGGGTGCCGTTGACGTTGACCAGCACCGGGTAGATCCCGGGTTTCTCGATGCCCAGTGACGGCGTCTGCAGCGCCCGCAGCGGCGCCGACAGGGTGAAGCCCACCTCTTGCCCGCGTTGCAATTCCGGTGCCACGGGCAGGAATTCGGCGGCCGGCTGGAACTGGTCGGTGTTGCCCTGCAGTGAGGTGCGCAGGCTGGCCGACCCTTCGATGGCCCCGGCGCGTTCCAGGCGCACCATGACGTCGTGCACGGGGCGGTCGCCGATGTTGGTGACCACGCCGCTGACGGTGACGGTGGGCGGGCTGGTGGCGGTGACGACGTCGGGGGTCACCTGGTCGATGCGGACGCGGACGAACGCCGACGCCGGGGGCTCGCCGGCACCCGCGCGCGGCGTCAGGGACGGGGCGAGGGCCGGGGTGAGGACGGCGACGGCGGCGGCGGCGACTACTACGACAGGGAAGGCGGCGAGCGTCTTGGCCAGGCGCACGGCGCCGGCCCTCCGGGGTCGCGGCGCGGTCACGACCCCGGACCGTGGCCGTTCTCGCGGCTGCGGACCGGCTTGCCGACGTGGCTGGCATTCGAGTGCGTCTGCGGGTGCCGGCGCGGCGCGGTGACCGGCAGTGGGGGCAGTGCGGCGGGGCCGTCGCTGTGCAGGGTGTCGATCAGGTCGTCGGCTATCTTCGCCAGCCGCCGCTCGTCGGCGTAGGCCAGTCGCGACGGCAGCTCTTCGAGGGGCACCCAGGCCACCTCGGAGACTTCGGTGTCCTCGGCGCTCAGTTCGCCGCCGCAGAACCGCATGAGGTAGTGGTGCACCGTCTTGTGTACGCGGCGGCCGTCGGTGACGAACCAGTAGTCGATGCGCCCCAGGGCGGCCAGCACGCTGCCGTTGATCCCGGTCTCCTCGGCGACCTCGCGGATGGCGGTCTGCTCGGCGGTCTCACCGGGCTCGATGTGCCCCTTGGGCAGCGACCACAAAATCCGCCCGCGCCTGTCCGTGCGCCCGATCAGCGCCGCGAGCTGCGCTTCCCGCGGCCCGTCGAGGCCGTCGATCACCAGTCCGCCGGCGGAGGTCTCGTGGACGGTGCGCAGCCGCTGCGTGGGGCGCCGGGGCGGGCGTGGGCGCCCGCGGCGCGCCCGCGGCTTGGCCTGTTCGCCTTCCGACATCCCAGCGATAGTAGCTGGCAACGCGACTACGCTGATCGACCGTGCCTGACGCCGCCGGGGAAGCCGCGCTGCTGACCGCCGCCGCGGTCGCGCTGAATCGGCATGCCGACACGCTGCGGGGGGTAGGCGCGGCGTTCGACGCGGCAGGCCACCAGCTGTTCCTGGTGGGGGGTTCGGTGCGCGACGCCCTGCTGGGCAGGCTGAGCCCCGACCTGGACTTCGCCACCGACGCCCGGCCCGAGCAGATTCAGCGGATCGTGCGGCCCTGGGCCGACGCGCTGTGGGACACCGGGATCGACTACGGCACCGTCGGCGTCGGCAAGGGCGGGCACCGGCTGGAGATCACCACGTTCCGCGCCGACGCCTACGACCAGGTGTCGCGCCACCCCGAGGTGCGCTTCGGCGACACCCTCGACGGCGACCTGGTGCGCCGCGACTTCACCGTCAACGCGATGGCCGTGCGCGTGACGGCCGATGGCGCCGGCGACTTCGTCGATCCCCTGGGCGGGTTGGCGGCCCTGCGAGCGCGGCTGCTGGACACCCCGGCGGCCCCCGAGGTGTCGTTCGGCGACGACCCGCTGCGGATGGTGCGCGCCGCGCGGTTCGTGTCCCAACTCGGCTTCACCGTGGCGCCGCGGGTGCGGACGGCGATCGAGGCGATGGCGCCGCAGCTGGGCCGGATCAGCGCCGAGCGGGTGGCCGGCGAACTGGACAAGATGCTGCTGGGCGAGCACCCGGTGGCCGGCATCGAGCTGCTGGTGCAGACGGGGATGGGCGAGGTGGTGCTGCCCGAGGTGGGCGGCATGCAGATGGCCATCGACGAACACCACCAGCACAAGGACGTCTACCAGCACTCGCTGACGGTGCTGCGGCAGGCGATTGCGCTGGAGGATCCTGACGACGGCGGCCCGGACCTGGTGCTGCGCTGGGCGGCGCTGCTGCACGACATCGGCAAGCCCATCACCCGGCGCCACGAGGACAACGGCGGGGTGAGTTTTCACCACCACGAGGTGGTGGGCGCCAAGATGGTGCGAAAGCGGTTGCGGGCGTTGAAGTTCTCCAAGCAGATGGTCGACGACGTTTCGCAGCTGGTGTTCCTGCATCTGCGGTTCCACGGCTACGGCGACGGCCGGTGGACCGATTCGGCGGTGCGCCGCTACGTCACCGACGCCGGTCCGCTGCTGCCGCGGCTGCACAAGCTGGTGCGCGCCGACTGCACCACCCGCAACCAGCGCCGCGCCGCGCGGCTGCAGGCCAGCTACGACCAACTCGAGGAGCGCATCGCCGAGCTGTCCGCCCGCGAAGACCTGGCCCGGGTGCGCCCCGACCTGGACGGCAACCAGATCATGGAGCTGCTGGGCATCCCGGCCGGCCCGCAGGTCGGCCTGGCGTGGCAGTTCCTCAAGGAGCTGCGCCTGGAGCGCGGGCCGTTGAGCAACGACGAGGCGACACAGGAGTTGCTGGCGTGGTGGGGGTCGCGGGGGAACCCGTAACGGGGGCGGCGCGTCGTACGTGGTTGTGGACTACTGCTTGGCGGGCGACGACGGCGGCGCGGCGATCTGGCACCGCGAACCGGATCTGGACCTCGACGGCGACGGCCGGCCCGACGCGATCGGCCTGGACTTCGACGGTGATGGTCTGCGCGACGACGCGCTCGCCGATCTCGACGGCGACGGGGTGGTCGATCACGTCGTCCTTGATCTCGACAACGACGGCACGCCCGAGGTGTCCTTCACCGACGACGGATCGGGCACCTGGGCGGTGGCCGTCGACCGGGGCGGGAATCTGCGGTGGTTCGGGCTCGACGGCGCCGAACACCTCGGCGGCCCGTTAGTCGACTTCGACGGTTCGGGCGAGGCCGACGACCGGCTGATCGACAGCGACGGCAACGGGGTCGCCGACAGGGTGGTGTGCCCCGGCGACAACGGCGTCACCGCATACGTCGACACCGACGGCGACGGGACGTGGGACCTGCGGCTCACCGACAACGACGGCGACGGGCTCGCCGACGGCGCCACTCCCGTGTGATCGGTTAACGGGTGATCGGTTAACCCTCCGCGGGCGCGCTGTGGCGGTTGTCGGCCGTCGGGCTCCGCAGCAATTCCGGGTCGACCCACCCGCCCAGGCCGTACTCGCCGCGATGGCGGGCGGTCATGCCGTCGCGCTGTAGCGCGTCACCGTGACCGGAGACCACATCGGCGATGCTGAACAGCGATTCCGAGCGGTCGTCGAAATAGTGGGAGTGATCGCGGACAGGGTTGACCGAGACACCGGGGACCTCGGCTTTGAACCGGGTGGATCCGTAGCCGTCGACGGCGGGATCGTCGCCCAGCCCGAGCACGGTCGGGCCGTGCAGCCCCGGAGTCCTCACGTGACCGGGAGACCAGGTGACGGCGTCGGCCGACGCGGCACCCACATACAGGTGCCCACCGGCAGCCAGGTGCAAATCGGCCGCCGAATGCGCCAGATCGGTGCCCGGACAGCCGACCAGGACGACGTCATCGGCGCGCATGCCGGAGGCGGACGCCGCGTCGGTCACCGTGGTGGAGCCGTAGGAGCTGCCGACCACCGTCACGTGCGCCGGTGGCCCCACGTGGGTGACGGCCAGGGCGTTGACGTCGGTGGCCAGCGCCTGCCCGCCGGTCCTCGCCATGTTCGGCGCCCAGAGACCGGGGTCATACCAGACGTTCGGGGCGTCGTAGCCCATCCAGACGACCACGGCGCTCGCTCTATTCCAATCGGCGCGGGCGGCCTCTCCGTAGAGGTGCACCCCATCGAGGTCGGCCAGGCTTCCGTCGCGCACGTTCGAGCCGAGCCCCGGCACCAGGACCGCGGTGTTGGCCGCCGTGTCCGGGTTGCCCATCGCGATGGCCGCCGCACCCTCGCCGCGGAACGCTTCCGGTTGATACCGCAGCAGGAAGACCTCCGGCGGGGTGCCGCGCGCATCGACGGCGGATGCCGCCGCCGCCATGCCTTCGCGGGTGCGACGGGCGTTCTCATAGCGGGTGACGTCGTTTGCGGTGACGTCGTTAGCGGTGACATCGCGTGCGGTGACGCCGTGGTTAGCCGCGGCGTCTTCGACGCGGCGAAGGTCGGCGTTCAGCACGGCCGTATTGGCGACGCTGCGGGCCGCCACCGGGATGCCGTCGAGGTTGCCGAGCTCTGCCGGGTGCTCGGCGAGCAACCGGTCCTGATCTTGTGCGGTCAACGACGTCCACCACCTGCTCGCCGTGTCCGGATCGGTCCCCGGGGGCAGTGGTTGCACCTGGAGGGAGCCCAGTGATGCACGAAGGGTGTCCGAATAACGAGTTCGTATGCCGCGCAGGCGGGTCAGGGCGGAGTGGGTGCTGGCAATCGCGCCGTCTTCGAGGGCGCAGATGTGGGCGTCGAGTACCCGGCGATCGGCCTCGGTGAGGGTGCGATCGGTCTCGCGGCTGAGCAAGTGGCTTAGTTCGCCGTCCACGTGGTGCAGGTCTGTCTCAAGTGCCGCGGTCAACGCCGCCGCGGCTCGTTGCGCCTCAGTCAGGGCGGCGGCGATACCCTCCAGGTCCACCCCGATCTGTGACAGCAGGAGCGACTGCCGCTCCAGATCGGTGGCCACGCGGCGCACATCCGCGGAGCCGTTGATGGGATGAGCGGCGGCGCCTGCGTCCCAGGCTGCCGCGAAGCGGTGGCGTGCCGCATCGAACGCGTTGCTGGCCTCTGCGGTGCACCGCCCGGCGTCGTGAAAGGTCTGGGCGAGGGCGTCGACCTGAGCGGGGTTGCCGGCCTGCAAGCCGGCGGCGACCGCCCATGGGTCACCGCCGACCTCCGCGACCAGCGCTGGCACGCTGATGCACGCGAATGACACTGCACTGCTGATGATGTGACGCCCCCCTCGCCGACCCTCCGATTCGGTGGCAAAGGCTACCGGCGCCTATTCGGCGGTCAAGGCACCTCAGTGGGTGCTGTGGTCATTCCCGTTCCCGATATCGCCCGCGCTATCGCACTCCAGACTCGCCTCATGACCTGTTGTGCGGCGGCTGGGCGCTGCGGCTGGGCGCGGGGGCCACACCCCGCACCTCGGCGGCATTACGGCCGTCCATGTCGGTGAACGACGCGGCAGACTGCGCGGCCCTGTGAGTCACGGATACCAGCGCATGCTGGTTCTCTCGGAGGTGCGTGACGTGCTCGATCCGGGCGGAGCCGAGTGCCTCGTGAAACGCTGCGGCGGCGGGGAATTCACCGAACATCCCCGACGATAACGATCCCCGCGAGAGCGCATCGGCCCCCTCGCGTGCCTGCTCACCCGCGAGGTGGGCGTCGTTCCCGCCCGCGTGCAGCAATCGCGCGTCAACGAACATCTCCGACCCTCCCTGTGTCGAGGAGAAGTTACCCCGAGGCGCCGATTCGTCAAGTCATATGAGTAGCGTCGGCGTCGCCGGCGAAGTACAGTTCGGGGCCGCGTGTGATGACCATGTTGCCGAGGACGCCGTGATGAAAAGTGCCCGCCGTGGCGGCTGACCTACCACCCGGCAGACACTCGCTGTCCCTCGTCGGGCAGTGGTGGCCGGAGCCGTCGGCCGCCACCCGCGCTCTCGCTGCCCATTGGGAGCAGGCGTGCCTGCTGCAGCAGAACTATGCGCAGGATCTCCGCAATCAGCGCACCGCTGTCACGGCGACCAATCAGGGCCGAACAGCAGACGATCTGGCCCTGAGGTACCACGAGGGCGAACGATTCCATCTGGATCTCGCCGAGAAGTATCAGATGAAGGCCAAGTCGTTGAACTCGAGTGCCGAGGCCGTCGACCTTCTCAGAAGCAGGTTGACCGCCGTCGCACATGATGGAAATAAGCAGATCGAGAGCATCCTCGCGTCAGATGGATCGTCTGCGGACAAGTCGGCGGCGATACATCTCGTCCATATGGCCTGCAACGCAGCCGCGTCGGAGATGAGTGGCGTCGCCATCGAGACGATTGCGTCGGGAACCCACGATGTGCTTCGCGGCGACGGCATCGACATCAATGCTCGGACGTGGATGCGGCACAACGGCTTCGGCCCCGGCGACCCGCCGGCTTCGCTCAAGCCCCAACCGTCACCGGCGATTGCCGGAGGCTCCGGGGTACCCACCGCCGGTGGACCATTGACGCAGGAAATGACGCACCGTGC
>CAIYOH010000321.1 GCA_903927745.1 uncultured Mycobacteriaceae bacterium | reverse complement strand
GGTAGCCGGCCGCGGCGTTGGCCTGCGCCCACAGCGCATACAGCGCCGGATCCATCACCGACTGCGAATCCCGGTCCGGGAAGTTCAGACTCGAGGTCATCGACACGTGATCGCGGATCACATCGTGCAGGGCCTTGGTGAAGATGGATCGCGCGTCGGAATCCCCCAGCTGACACCACTCGGAGATCACCAGCGCCGTGGCCAGCCGCCGCCGGATCGCATCGACCACCCCGTCATGGGTCTGCACGTAATACGACGCCGCAGACTCCGCCCACACCGGCAACGGCGCATACACACCCAGGCAATCCGCACGGATCCCCACCGGCGCCGACAGTTTCGCGCTCACCTCCGGAGCCAGTAATTGACGCATGATCTCGACGTTGGGCGGGTTGGCCACCAACCGCGTGTGCGGGAACGCCCCGACGTTGGCCGCCACCAACTGCCGAATCGACTCCGCGGTGATGCTCTGATCACGCCACTGGCTGTAATACCCCAACGCCGCCACGCTCTGCTCCGGCGCCGGGCCCGGCGCCCCCAACGAATCCCGCAGATACGCGACATGGTTCTCGCTGAAATCCCCATACCCGGAGAACTCGAACACACTCACCCGCTCATCACGGTCATACCGACGCCCCAACGCCGCCAACAGATCCCCAAAACCCTTCAGATAGTGCGGATCATTCCAATTCGGCACCACCTGCGTGATCCAGGCTTCGGGGCTGTTCCTCGGCCCGGGATAGCTGGCGGTCGCGCCGGGAATGGCGGCCACCCAATCCGGGACCCCGATATTGGTGTGGTTGGGATAGTGGGCGTCACAACAGGAGTTATAGGCGTACACGCGAAAGGTGAGCCGCATATTGCGGGCAGCCAGTGTCGCCAGCGCATCGTCGATCACCGAGAAGTCGAACCGGCGATCATCAGCCGCATCGGCCGGCAGGGTGCGCGGGTCCACAGGCTGCAACTGCCGCCACGACACCCGCACACTCGCGTCATCCGACCCCGGCCACGGCGCATACGCCTTCTGCGCCGGATTGCCCTGCGGAAACAACGGCACCAGCAGATCCTCGTACTGACCCCGCAACGGATTCGGGATCGCTGGGAGCGGGATGGCGGGCTTGACCGTCGCGGCCGGGGACAGCGGTGCGGCTACGTCTGTGATGTCGCGGCGAGTGGGCGGTGCGGCCGGATGAACCCTCGCGGCCGACGGCAAGGACTCGCCGGCTCCGCCGCCGTTCATCAGCAGTATGGCCCACACACTGCAGACGAGACCCGCAGTCGTCACCAGGATGCTTTTTTTCCAGGGGCCCAACATGAACCCTCACAGACCATCGTGACGCATGTCAGCTTGTGCGACAGGACAACGCCTCGCGGAATCCAACAGTACCGTGAAGAAACAGTCTCGGGAAACCGTATAGCCTGGAATTCCCTCCGGCTGAATCGAAGTCACGACACGTGCCTGTCTCACACTCGGCCAAAAGTTGGCTCGTTCCGGTCGCACGGACAGTCACCCCGCGCCTGTTCTGGGGACGCAAATACCGCATCCTGCAACGCCTCGGCCAGTCCAGCCCCGACGTTGCACTGGCCGCGGCATTGTGTGATCCGAACCGGGTGTCGCTGGACGTCGGAGCCGACGTCGGCGAGTTCACCATCGCCATGGTGGCGGCGTCGCGGTCGGTCATCGCGTTCGAGCCCCGTCCAGCCCAGGCCCGCGATCTGGCGTCGATGTTCACTGCGGTCGGTGCCGCGGTGCGGGTGGAAGCGGTGGCGCTATCGGACCAGCCCGGCGTCGCGGCCATGCGGGTGGTCGACGCCGAACCGGGCCGCAGCACGATCGACACCGACAACACCCTCGGGGACGTGACCGCCAGCGGAGTGCACAGCGTCGACGTGCCGGTCAAGCGCCTCGACGATCTGAACCTGAACGACGTCGGCCTGATCAAGATCGACGTGGAGGGCCACGAACTGGCCGTGTTGCGCGGCGCCGCGGACACGCTCACGCGCAACCGGCCGACGGTGCTGGTGGAAGCCGAGGAACGTCACCACGCAGACGCCGTCGCGCAGATCACCGAGTTGTTGACCGGGCTCGGCTACGCCGGCTACTTCGATCTCGGCGACACCCGGCTGCCGGTCGAGGAGTTCGACGCGGCCGCGCACCAGAACCCCGCGAACATCGGCGGCCGGGCGGAAGGCTGGGCAGCCCGCGGCGTCTACGTCAACAACTTCGTCTTCCTCCCCACAGTTGGTTGACGCCCGCGGCGCCTGCCAAGCTAAGGCGATGCGAATCGACCGGCTCGGCGACCTCGGTGCCGCACCCCGGGTGCTCCGCGCGGTCGGTGATGTCACCACCCTGCTCGGTCTGCCACCGCCGGCGGCCCTGACCGGCGAATGGTTCGGTGCGCTCGCGGTGATCGCCCCGAGCCTGTCGCTGCGGCCGGTGGCTGCCGGCGACGCGTTCCCGGGACCGCCGAGCGCCGACGGGTGCGGCGACCCCGATTCGCCGGCGGTGGGTGGCGGCTGGATCGGCTACCTGTCCTACCCCGACCCGGCGGCCGACGGCCGGCCCCACCGTATTCCGGAAGCCGCCGGCGGCTGGACCGACTGCGTGCTGCGACAGGACCCCGACGGGGTCTGGTGGTACGAGAGCCTGTCCGGCGCGCCGATGCCGGACTGGCTGACCGCCGCCCTGTCGGCCGCCCCGGCGCCGGCGCGCGAATGCCGGATCGACTGGGACACGCCCGACCGGGCGGCGCACCGCGACGGGGTGCTGGCCTGCCTCGACGCGATCGCCGCCGGCGAGGTCTACCAGGCGTGCGTGTGCACGCAGTTCCGGGGAAGGGTCTGCGGGGCGCCGCTGGACTTCTTCGTCGACGGCGTCGCGCGCACCTCCCCGGCACGGGCCGCATACCTCGCCGGGCACTGGGGGGCGGTGGCGTCGCTGTCGCCGGAACTGTTCCTGAAGCGCCGGGGAACGGTCGTGGTCTCCAGCCCAATCAAGGGCACCCTGCCGCTGGATGCGTGGCCGTCGGCGCTGCGGGCCTCGACGAAAGACGTGGCGGAGAACGTCATGATCGTGGACCTGGTCCGCAACGACCTCGGACGGGTGGCGATCACCGGCACGGTCACCGTGCCCGAGCTGTTGGTTGTGCGGCGTGCGCCCGGCGTATGGCATCTGGTGTCGACGGTGTCGGCGCGCCTTCCTCTCGAGTTGCCGATGTCGGCGTTGCTGGAAGCGACCTTCCCGCCCGCCTCGGTCACTGGAACACCCAAGGGCCGGGCTCGTCAGCTCATTTCCGGCTGGGAACAGCGTCGGCGCGGGCTCTACTGCGGTGCCATCGGGCTGGCCTCGCCCGTGGCGGGTTGCGAGCTCAACGTCGCCATCCGCACCGTTGAGTTCGACTCCGCAGGAACCGCCGTCCTGGGCGTCGGTGGCGGTATCACCGCCGATTCCCACCCCGACGCCGAATGGGCGGAATGCCTGCACAAGGCGTCCCCGATCGTGGCGGCGTCGCTCATCGCGACCGCGGGAACGCACGTCTAGGCCAAGAACAGCGCTGTGACCTGCCTATTTGGAATAACGCCACCAGCTCGGCCAGGTTGCGCCTAAACTTCAGTCATGAGAATCGCCCTGATCGGCGCCGCTGCGTCCGCCCTGCTCGGTGGCACGTTGGCGGTGACCCCCCTGACGTCGGTGAGCACGCCGCTGTCGGCCGGGGCGGCTTGCAGCGGCGCGAAGTGCGAGCGATTGGCCGCGGTCCTTTTGCCCGACACACCGCAGCCGGGCCCGGATGCGGCGTCGGCGCAGCCCGGTGCGGCGTCGGCTGCACCTGCTGCGTCGCTCGGACAGTCCGGCGCACCCGTGGCAGCCAGCGCGGCGTCTAGTGGCTCGTCGAGCCCCGCGAGCTCCGGGAGTTCGGGCGGCGCTCCGGGCGCGGCCTTGCCCGGTCTCCCTCCCCTCGACGCCAGCGTGCTCGGTGGCCTGCCCGACGCAGGCATGCTCGGTATTCCCAACCCGGAAACTCTCGTGCCCGGCTTGGCCGGCCTAGTCGCCCTGCCCGCCGGCGCGAACGCAGCTAACGCGGTCGTCGCCAGCGTCCTCGGCGCCGGCACCGGACTTGTGGGCCTGGTCAGCTACGGGGCCAGCTCAGTAACAAGCCTCGCCGTCACGTACGCGCTGCTTCAGCAGGACGGCATCATCCCGAAGAACGGGGTCGGCGGGATCAGCCTCCCCTCGCTGTCGGGTGTCGGCCTTACCGGGCTGTCGGGCGTCGGCGGTCCCCTGGTGTCGACTCTTGGTGTTCTCGCGCTGTCGAGTCTCGGCGTACCCGTCGCGTCGACCGTCGGCGTTCTCGCACTGACCAATGCCGGTGTCCCCGCCGGCGTGGCCGCGGCGGCCGTTCCCGCGGTGTCGGGGCTCGTCGGCGCCTCGGGCCTCAGCCCCGTGACCCTGGCGGCGGCGGCACTGCCGGCGCTCGCCTCGACACCCGGGGTTGTCCCGGCTGGTCTGCAAGCTGGTCTGCCGCTGCTGGCCGCTGGACTGCCGCAGTTGGCCGCTGGTCTGCCGGCTGGTCTGCCACAGCTGCCCGCCGGTCTGCCGGCCATACCGCAGTTGCCGGCGCTGCCCCAGCTGCCCGTCGGCCTGCCCGCCTTGCCGCAGTTGCCCGTCGGCCTGCCCTCGCTGCCCGCCCTGCCGCAGTTGCCCGTGGGCCTACCGCCGCTGCCGGCTGGTCTGCCAGCGATGCCGGCCCTGCCAGCCATGCCCGCCCTGCCGCCGATGCCGCAGCTGCCGCCGATGCCCGCCCTGCCGGCGCCGCCCCCACTCCCAAACATTCCGGGCCTTCCGCAGTTCTAATCGAGGCCCCCGGGCTAGTCACGGCCCCCGGGTTAACCACGGCACCCTGGCCGTAGTCACCGCCCGCGCGATTGCAGGACCGCGTCATAGAGTTGGCGCGAACGCGCACCCGGATGCCCCGCGGCGACCTCGGCGCACGCGTCTTTGACGCGCGCCCCCGCAGCAACCAGGGCCTCGACCTCCATCACCAGGGACGGCACATCGGCCTGCGGAGTCGCGCCGGCCAGGACGACCGTGATCTCGCCGAGTACCCCGTCGGTCGCCCACGCCGCCAACTGGTCCAGAGTCCCGCGCACCACTTCCTCGTGCACCTTGGTGAGCTCGCGGCAGACCGCCGCCCGGCGCTCGCCGCCGAGTTCCTCCACGGCGTCGCGCAGACACGCGGGCAACCGGCGCGGCGATTCGAAGAACACGCAGGTGCGCCGCTCGTCGCGCAGCGACGTCAGCCAGGTCCGGCGCGCCGCCCCCTTGCGCGGGGCGAACCCTTCAAAACAGAATTTGTCCGACGGCAGGCCGGACACCGCCAGCGCCGTCGTGACGGCCGATGGCCCGGGCAGGCACTGCACCGGCAGGCCGGCATCCACGCATGCCATGACGAGCCGGTAGCCGGGGTCGCTGATCAGAGGCATTCCGGCGTCACTGACCACCAGCACCGTCGCGCCCGTCTTGATCGCTTCGATCAGGGAGTCCACCCGTTCGGCCTCGACGTGGTCGAACAGGCTGATCACGCGCCCCGCAATCCGTACCTGCAGCGCATTGGCCAGAGTCCGCGCCCGCCGGGTGTCCTCGGCAGCGACGACGTCGGCGCTGCCCAGCGCCTCGATAAGCCGTGGCGACGCGTCGGACGGGTGACCCAACGGCGTCGCCCCCAGCAGTAGACGGCCAACGGACATGACCGACAGCCTACGATCGACACCGATGACCGCCCCGCCCCGCGAAACCTCCGTCGCCGCGCAGGAGCGTGCCGTGCCCGTCGTCAGCCCGGGACCGCTGGCCCCGGTGCCGGATTTCGGGCCCAGCGATCGCCTGCGGGGCTGGATCGTCACGGGCGCAATCACGGTGCTGGCCGCGGTCACGCGTTTCCTCAACCTGGGATCACCCACCGACTCCGGCACGCCGATCTTCGACGAGAAGCACTACGCACCCCAGGCCTGGCAGGTGCTGCACAACCACGGAGTCGAGGACAACCCCGGCTTCGGCCTGGTGGTCCACCCGCCGGTCGGCAAACAGGTAATCGCCCTCGGCGAGGCGATCTTCGGATACAACGGCATGGGTTGGCGCGTCACCGGAGCGGTGCTGGGCGTCGTCACGGTGGCGCTGGTCATGCGGATCGTCCGGCGGATCAGCCGCTCGACGCTGATCGGCGCCATT
Organism: uncultured Mycobacteriaceae bacterium; assembly: GCA_903927745.1. Lineage (GTDB taxonomy): Bacteria > Actinomycetota > Actinomycetes > Mycobacteriales > Mycobacteriaceae > Mycobacterium. Next base: position 2,626 of record CAIYOH010000321.1, on the reverse strand, counting down.
GCCGGTGTGCTGCTGATCTGCGACGGGGTCAGCTTCGTCACCTCCCGGACCGCGTTGCTCGACGGTATCCTCACGTTCTTCGTGGTCGCGGCATTCGGCGCGCTGATCGTCGACCGCGACCAGATTCGACAACGGATGCACACCGCGTTGCTGGCGGGCCGCAACGACGCCACGGTGTGGGGGCCGCGGGTGGGTGTGCGCTGGTGGCGCTTCCTGGCGGGGGTTCTCCTCGGATTGGCCTGCGGGACAAAGTGGTCCGGTTTCTACTTCGTCGTGTTCTTCGGCGCGATGTCATTGGCCTTCGACGCGGCGGCGCGGCGCCACTACCAGGTGACCCGGCCCTGGGCGGGGATGCTGCGGCGCGACCTCACCCCCACCGCCTACGCGCTGGGGTTCATCCCGATCGCGGTGTACCTGGCCTGCTACGCGCCGTGGTTCGCCTCCGAAACCGCCATCGACCGCTACCAGGTGGGCCAGACGATCGGTCCCCATTCGCTGCTGCCGATGCCCGATGCCCTTCGCTCCCTGTGGGACTACAGCGCCAAGGCGCTGCACTTCCACGCGGGCCTGACGAATGCGGCCGGCAACCACCACCCGTGGGAATCCAAGCCGTGGAGCTGGCCGATGTCGCTGCGGCCCGTTTTGTATGCGATCGACCAGCAGAGTGTCACCGGCTGCGGCGCGCAGCCGTGCGTCAAGGCGGAGATGCTCGTCGGCACCCCCGCGATGTGGTGGCTGGCGGTGGTCGTCCTCGCCTATGCCACCTGGCGGACGGTGGTGCGAAAGGACTGGCGCTACGCCGTCGTCGTGACCGGCTATTGCGCCGGGTGGCTGCCCTGGTTCGCCGATGTGGATCGGCAGATGTACTTCTTTTATGCGGCGACGATGGCGCCGTTCCTCGTGATGGCTATCGCGTTGATCTGCGGCGACATTGTGTACCCCACCACCCAGAGGGCAGGCACAACACCAAGCTCCGAGCGACGCACGCTGGGGCTGATGGCCGTCAGCGCCTACGTGGCGCTCGTGGTGACGAACTTCGCGTGGCTGTTCCCGGTGCTCACCGGGCTGCCCATCTCGCAGCAGACCTGGGATATGGAGATCTGGCTGCCCAGCTGGCGCTAACACTTCCGCCGCCGAGATTGCGTGGGTGGTCGTGGTTCGGGGGTTATCCACAACCATGGCGGCAATGTGGGCGACGCGTTGGTCGTGGCGGCCATCATGTGCGTGTGGCGCGGGTCTTTCTCGGAAGCGAGGCGGTCGCGCGCGGCGCCCTGACGCGCGGCCAATTACGGTGGAACTACACGCGAATCCATCAGGATGTGTACCTGCACAAGACCGCTCAACAGGGCCTCGTAGAGAACATTTACGCAGCGTGGTTGTGGTCGGGACGGCGCGGGATCATCGCCGGCCGTGCCGCCGCCGCGCTCCACGGAGCCAAGTGGATTGACAGTGGCACCCCGATCGAGATCGTCGGGCCGTTCCACCACCCGCCACCCGGGATCATCGTTCGCCGCGAACGGATCGACGCGTCAGATCTCGTCGACCACTGCGGCGTGACGCTGACGACTCCGGCGCGCACCGCGTTCGACCTGGCGAGGCATCTGCCCCGTGGCGTCGCCGTCGCGCACCTTGACGCGTTATCCGCCGCGACCGGCCTGACCGTGGCCGCGGTGACGCCGTTGTATGACCGATATAAGGGAGTCCGCGGCATACGGCGATGCCAACCGATCCTGGACCTGATGGACGGCGGCGCGCAGTCTCCCAAGGAGACCTGGTTGCGCCTGGTGTTCATCGACGCGGGCCTGCCGCGGCCGGTGACGCAAATCCGCGTGACCGACGGTCGCCTGGTCGCATATGTGGATATGGGATGGGAGGAACCGCTGGTCGCTGCCGAATACGACGGCGAGCAGCATCGCACTGATCGCGCCCAGTATGTGAAAGACATTCACCGCGCCGAGCTGTTAGATCGACAGGGTTGGCGCGTGATCACAGTGATCAAGGAGGATCGAGCGAACACCATCGTCGCGCGAGCGCGCGAGGCGCTGGCCCGTCGTTCCGCGCCGAGATTGCGCTAGTGGCTGCGAATCAGGGCGTCAGCACAACCACTGCGGCAATGTCGCCGAATCAGGGACGGTCGCGGGCCACCGGACACGACATGCAGCGCGGGCCGCCGCGACCGGTCCCCAACTCCGAGCCGGCGATCGTCAGCACCTCGACGCCGGCGTCCTGCAGGCGCGCGTTGGTCTGCGCGTTGCGCTCGTAGGCGACCACCACGCCGGGCGCCAGTGCGAGCGTGTTGTTCCCGTCGTCCCACTGCTCACGTTCGGCGACGATCGGATCCACGCCTGTGTCGATGACCCGCAGCGTGTCGATCCCCATCGCTCTGGCCGCGGCCTCTGTGAAAGGGGCCTCGTCGCTGATGGCCACGCCATCGGGTGTGGCCTCGATCGTGAACGCCGAGAGGGTATCGACGATGTTGGCGTACATCAGGACCGTGCCGGTGTCGACCATCGTGCACACGGTGTCTAGGTGCATCTGTGCGCGCCGCTGCGCGATCGGCACCGCGAGCACCGTGCGGGCCAGACCGTCGCTGAACAGGCTGCGCGCCAACGCTTCCGCGCCAGCC
>CAIYOH010000320.1 GCA_903927745.1 uncultured Mycobacteriaceae bacterium | reverse complement strand
GGGACCGTCGCTACAACCGCGTCGCCGCCTACGGGCAGTCGAAGCTGGCCAACCTGATGTTCACCTACGAGCTGCAACGGCGACTCGCCGCCCGCGCGGACGCCCAGACCGTCGCCCTCGCCGCGCACCCCGGCGGCTCCAACACCGAACTGACGCGCAACATCCCGGAGATCCTCGCGCCCCTGACGACACCCCTGACGGCGGTGTTGTTCCAGAGCGCGGAGATGGGGGCGCTGCCGACGCTGCGGGCCGCCACCGATCCCGCGGCGCGCGGCGGTCAGTACTACGGCCCCGATGGGTGGTTCGAACAGGGCGGCCACCCCAAGATCGTGCGATCCAGCCGCCAATCCCACGACGGGGAGTTGCAGCGCCGGCTCTGGGCGGTCTCCGAGGAACTCACCGGCGTCAGCTTCCCGGTCTGAGGTTCGGACGTGCGATCGGTAGCGGAACACCAGCGCGTCGTCGCCGACCTGATCCGCGCCCGCCCACCGGTGCCGGTGCTGCTGGCGGAGGCTCTCGGGCTGGTACTGGCTGACGACGTGGTCGCGCTCCGGGCGCTGCCTGCCTTCGACAACTCGGCGATGGACGGCTACGCGGTCCGCGCCGAGGACATCGTGGACGCGACCCCGGAACACCCGGCGGCGCTGCCGGTCGCCGAGGACATCCCGGCGGGGCGCACCGACGAGCTCGCGCTGGCGCCCCGCACCGCGCACCGGATCATGACCGGCGCGCCGCTGCCGACGGGAGCCACCGCCGTCGTGCCGGTCGAGGACACCGACGGCGGCGTGGTGACGGTCGCCATCCGCGCGCCCCGCCCGGCCGGCGCCCACATCCGGCGCGCAGCCGAGGACGTCGCCCCCGGCACCACCGTCCTGTGGGCTGGACAGGTCGTGACCCCGGCGATGCTCGGGCTCGCATCGGCGCTGGGCCTGGCCGGGCTACCGGTGATTCCGCGCCAGCGGGTGCTGGTGGTGTCCACCGGGTCGGAGCTGGTCGAGCCGGGCACCCCGCTCAAGCCGGGGCAGATCTACGAGTCGAACTCGATCATGCTGGCCGCCGCCGTACGCGAGGCCGGCGCGGAGGTGACCGCGGTCGCCACCGTGGACGACGACGTGGCGCAGTTCACGTCACTGCTCGGCCGCTACGCCGCCGATACCGATCTGATCATCACCAGCGGCGGGGTCAGCGCCGGCGCCTATGAAGTGGTCAAAGACGCGTTCGGCCGGGACGGCGACCTTTCCTCGGGCGAAGGGGTGGAATTCGTCAAGGTGGCTATGCAGCCGGGCATGCCGCAGGGCATCGGGCGGGTGGCCGGCTCGACGATCGTCACGCTGCCCGGCAATCCGGTGAGCGCGCTGGTGTCGTTCGAGGTGTTCCTCCGTCCCGCGCTGCGCAGGGCCATGGGCCTGCCCGATCCCGACCGGCCGCTGCGGCACGCCATCCTCGCCGAGTCGCTGACGTCGCCGAGCGGCAAGCGACAGTTCCGCCGCGCCTTTGTCGACCCCGCGGACGGCACCGTCGTCAGCCACGGCCCACCGGCGTCGCACCATCTGCGGTGGCTGGCGTCGGCCAACGGGCTGCTGGACATCCCAGAGGACGTGGTGGAGGTATCCGCCGGGACCGAGATGCTGGTGTGGGATCTGACCTAAGCGTTGACCCGCGCCTTTCGTAGGATGACGGCGTGGCCCGACGTCCCAGCACCCCGTCCAGGGATGAGCCGGCATCGGGGCCGCGACACATGCTTGAACTGGTGCGCTCCGCCGTCCCCCCGGTTCATCCCGCCGGGCGGCCGTTCATCGCCGCCGGGCTCGGCCTGGCCCTGGCCGCACACCGCCAGCCCTGGCTGCGCCGAGCCGGCCTGCTGGCCGCGGGCGCCTGCGCGGGATTCTTCCGTCATCCCCCGCGGGTGCCACCCACCCGGCCCGGTGTCGTGGTCGCCCCGGCCGACGGGGAAGTCTGCACGATCGACGCGGCGGCCCCGCCGACCGAACTCGGCATGGGCGATGCACCGCTGCCGCGAGTCAGCATCTTCCTGTCACTGCTGGACGCCCACGTGCAGCGGGCACCGGTGAGCGGGGAGGTGATCGCCGTGGCGCACCGGCCCGGCCGCTTCGGGTCGGCCGATCTCGCCTCGGCGAGCACCGAGAACGAGCGCACCAGCGTGCGGATCCGGACCGACTACGGCACCGGCGGCACCGACGGACCCGAGGTCGTCGTGGTCCAGATCGCGGGGCTACTGGCCCGCCGGATCGTCTGCGACGCGCACCCCGGGGACAAGCTGGCGATCGGTGACACCTACGGCCTGATCCGGTTCGGTTCCAGGCTGGACACCTACCTGCCGGCCGGCACCGAACCGGTGGTACAGCTCGGCCAGCGCACGATCGCCGGCGAGACCGTGCTGGCCACCCTGTCATGACCACCAAGCCCCGCGGCAAGCGCGCAGTCAACCTGCAGATCTTGCCCAGCGCCATGACGGTGCTGTCGATTTGCGCGGGCATGACCGCGATCAAGTTCGCCCTGGAGCACCAGCCCAAGGCCGCGATCGCGCTGATCGCGGCGGCCGCCATCCTCGACGGGCTGGACGGCCGGGTGGCCCGCATCCTTGACGCCCAGTCACGAATGGGTGCGGAGATCGACTCGCTCGCCGACGCCGTGAACTTCGGGGTGGCACCGGCGATCGTGGTCTACGTGACGTTGCTCTCGACGTCGCCGGTCGGCTGGATCGCCGTGCTGCTGTACGTCGTGTGCGTCGTGCTGCGGCTCGCGCGCTTCAACGCGCTGCAAGACGACGGAACCCAGCCCGCCTATGCGCAGGAATTCTTTGTCGGGATGCCTGCCCCGGCGGGCGCGATCTCGATGATCGGCCTGATCGGCCTCAAACTGGGCTTCCCGCACGACGGCTGGTGGACGTCGCAGGTATTCCTCTGCATCTGGATCACCGGGACCTCGATCCTGATGGTGAGCACGATCCCGATGCGCAAGATGCACGCAGTCGCGGTGCCGCCGAGTTGGGCCACGCCCCTGCTGGCGTTGCTGGCGATCTGCGCGGCGGCCGCCGTGCTGGCCCCTTACGTGTTGATCTGGGTACTCATCATCGCCTACGTGTGTCACATTCCCTTCGGGGTGCGCAATCACCGCTGGCTGGCCGCGCACCCCGAGGCGTGGGCCGATGCGCCCAAGCAGCGCCGAGCTGCGCGGCGCGCGATCCGCCGGTCGCGCCCCAACCGGCGCTCGGTGGCGCGGCTGGGGTTGCGCAAGCCGGGCGGGCGCCTCCCGTGACCGGCCCCTCGGTCCGCCAGCTCACCCTCACGGCCCGGCTGAACACCTCCGCCGTCGACTCCCGCCGCGGCGTCGTCCGCCTGCACCCCAGCGCTGCTGCCGCCCTCGGCATTCGCGAGTGGGATGCGGTGTCGCTGACAGGTTCCCGCACCACGGCGGCGGTCGCGGCCCTGGCCGATCCGGGCATCGGAGTCGGCACCGTGCTGCTCGACGACGTGACCATGTCGAACGCGGGGCTGCGCGAGGACACCGCGGTGATCATCGGCACCGTCACCGTGTACGGAGCGCGTTCGGTGACGCTGAGCGGCTCGGCGCTGACCGCCCAGTCGGTCTCGCCGGTCACCCTGCGTCAGGCCCTGCTCGGCAAGGTGATGACCGTCGGCGATGCGGTCTCGCTGCTTCCCCGCGACCTCGGACCCGGCACATCGACGTCCGCAGCCACCCGCGCGCTGGCAGCATCGGTCGGCATCAGCTGGACCTCGGAACTGCTCACCGTCACGGGCGTCGACCCCCAGGGGCCGGTCAGCGTGCAGCCCAACTCGCTGGTCACGTGGGGCGACGCGACATCCGGCGGCCCGGCGGGCACAACGCAGGCACCGCCGGAGCAGCTCACCACCGGGACCCCGGAGATCCTGGTGGAGGAGCTCAAGGGCTCGCAACCGCAGGCCGCCAAACTCGCCGAATGGCTCAAGCTCGCCATCGACGAACCGCAACTGCTCACGGCCTTGGGCGCGGCCAGCAATCTGGGGGTGCTGGTGACGGGCCCGCCGGGGGTGGGCAAGGTGACGCTGGTGCGCGCCGTGTGCGACGGCCGCAGGCGGGTCGAGCTGGACGGCCCGCAGGTCGGCGCCCGCAACCCCGATGACCGGCACACAACCGTGGCGGCGGCGGTGCGGCAGATCGGCGACGGCGGCGGTGTGTTGCTGATCGCCGATGTGGACGCGCTGCTGCCGGCGGACCCCGAGCCGGTTGCGGCACTGATCCTGGCCGAGTTGCGCACGGCGGTCGCCGCGCCGGGCGTCGCATTGATCGCCACCACCGCGCGACCCGACCAGCTCGATGCCCGGCTGCGCGCACCGGACCTGTGTGACCGCGAGCTGGGCCTGCCGCTACCCGACGCCGCCACCCGTCAGGCGCTGCTGGAAGCGCTCCTCAAACCGGTACCGGCCGGCAAACTTGATCTGACTGAAATCGCCTCCCGAACACCTGGTTTCGTGGTCGCTGACCTGGCGGCACTGCTCCGCGAGGCGGCGCTGCGGGCAGCGTCGCGGGCCAGTGCCGACAGCCAGCCGCCGCAGCTGCTCCAGGACGACCTCGTCGGCGCGCTGTCCGTGATCCGGCCGCTGTCGCGCTCAGGGAGCGAGGAACTCACGGTCGGCAACATCACCCTCGATGACGTCGGCGACATGGCCGAGGCCAAGCAGGCTCTGACCGAAGCGGTGCTGTGGCCCCTACAGCATCCCGACACCTTCTCCCGGCTGGGTGTCGATCCGCCGCGCGGCGTGCTGCTCTACGGCCCACCCGGTTGTGGCAAGACGTTCGTCGTCCGCGCGCTGGCCAGCACCGGCCAGCTGAGCGTCTTGGCCGTCAAGGGCTCGGAACTGATGGATAAATGGGTCGGCTCGTCGGAAAAGGCCGTCCGCGAACTGTTTCGGCGGGCCCGGGACTCCGCACCCGCGCTCATCTTCCTCGACGAGGTGGACGCGCTGGCGCCGCGTCGGGGCCAGAGCTTCGACTCCGGCGTCACCGACCGGGTGGTGGCCGCATTGTTGACCGAACTCGACGGCGTCAACCCGTTGCGCGACGTCGTGGTACTGGGCGCCACCAACAGGCCCGACCTGATCGACAACGCCCTGCTGCGCCCCGGTCGGCTGGAGCGGCTGGTGTTCGTCGAGCCGCCTGACGCCGACGCCCGCCGCGAAATCCTCCGCAACGCAGCGAGATCGATCCCGCTGAGCGCCGACGTGAACCTCGACGAGGTGGCAGCCGGGCTCGACGGCTACAGCGCCGCGGACTGCGTGGCCCTGCTGCGGGAGGCCGCGCTCACCGCGATGCGGCGATCCATCGATGCCGCCGACGTCACGGCCTCAGACCTCGCGGCCGCCCGCACCGCCGTGCGGCCCTCACTCGATCCCGTTCAGGTAGCGTCGCTGCGGGCATTCGCCGCCGGCCGCTGAATTTTCTGCAGCGCGCCGATCAGGTCGGTGACGTCGGCGCTGCGCGGGGTGTAGCCCGGGAAGTAACAGCACACTTCGGTGGCACGGAGGGTGGCATCCTCGCCGAACCGCGCGGCTATCTGCCGTGCGCATTCCTCAGGCGTGCCCACAATCCCGATCCGGGCCACCATCGCGTCGGTGACCAGTCGCCGCATGTCGGCGAACCTGCCCTGCTTGGACAGCGCGTTGAGCTCCGGTTGGACCCCCTCCCAGCCCTCGACCTCCAGCACGGGCAGGTAGGCAGGGGTGGAGGCGTAGAACGAGATCAGGGCAGCCACACCGTCGACAGCGGCCGCCAGACCGGCCTCGTCGCGGGCGACGGCGACCATCGCCCCGGCGATGATCTGGAAATCACGAACGGCTCGCCCCGAGCGGCGTAATCCCTCGTCGACCGCGGGAAGCGTGCGTTCGGCGAAATGCCGGGCACTGTTGAACGGCATCACCAGCAGCCCGTCGGCGACCTGGGCGGCGGTACGAGTCATGACGGGGCCCAGCGCGCCCATCAACACCGGGGGCGGCCCGAACGGGTTGGGGCCGGGGTTGAAGTTGGGTGCCATGATCGTGTGCGTAAAGAACTCTCCGCGAAAGTTCAGGCGCTCCTTGCCTTCCCAGGCCGCGAATACGGCCTTGATCGCGGTGACGGTTTCGGCCATCCTCGCGGCCGGCCGCTCCCACGTGGCTCCGTAGCGCTTTTCGATGTGGGCCCGCACCTGGGAGCCCAGGCCCAGCCGGAACCGCCCACCGCTGTAGCACTGCAGGTCGTAGGCGGCGTGGGCCAGGTGCAGCGGGCTGCGCGGCGGGGCGATCGCCACGTTCGTCATCAGCTCGAGATCGCAGGTCCCGGCGGCGATGAGCAACGGGAAGAAGACGTCGTGCTGACCCTCGAAGGTGAACAGGCCGTCGGCGCCTGTCAGGACTATGTCAGCGGCGCTCGACGCGGCCCCTGCCACAGAACCATTGATCTGCAGATGCACCTTCATGCGCCCGCCTACTCGGACAGCCCGAACTCAACGATCGCAGCGACCGCGTCCAGCGCCTCGCTCAGCGCGACGAGCCGATCCGCCGCCGTGGGCGCCGACAGGACCGAGTACCGGTCGGCGGTGCCGATCGGGATGCGCGACGCCAACCCCAGCAGGCGCTGTCCCGCGTCCTGGCTCTCCGCCGAGCCCTCCAGCCCGCCAAGGAGGACGTCGCGGTCCGGCAGCACGACGCCGCGCGCCTGCGCGATCCGCTCGAACAGGGCCATCGCCCGGTCTTCGATGTCGTGCAGCTGCGCCGCGACCACAGGCTCTCCCGCCTCGTCTGGCCACAGGACCACGATCGCCCGGGGGTAGGGCTCGTCGGGCAGCCATTGCGACACCCGGATCCGCTCCCCGCTGAGGCAGTGCAGCGAGTACAGGCCCTCACCGTGGTCGGTCCAGTCGACGATCCTGGATATCACGCCGACGTCGCTGCGCACGTCGTCGCCACCGACTTCACGGCCCCGGGAGATGAGCACCACGCCGAAAGGATCACCGTTGTCGGTGCAGTGCCGCACCAGCGCGCCGTAGCGGGGCTCGAAGATCCGCAACGGAAGGTCCTCGTTGGGCAGCAGCGCCGACTCCAGCGGGAACATCGCCAGTTCCAGGGGCAGCTCAATCGATTCCGGCAAATCCATCAGATCTCCAGCTCACCCACCAGGACGTCGACAACCGCCTTCAGATCGCCGGAGTGCTCCATGGCAACCCGCCGCTGCCGCTGATACGAGGCTCCCCTGCGTGGAATGTCGGCCACCGCGGCAAGTTCGGTGGCGCACTCCAGCGACGTCGCGACCGGCTCCAGCCGGGTAAGTAAGTCGGCGAGGTCGTCCGTGACCAGTCGCTCGTTGCTGTCGGCGTCGAGGATGATCACCGCGTCCAGGCCGTAGCGGGCCGCGCGCCACTTGTTCTCCTGCACGTGCCAGGGCGGCATGGTCGGCAACGTCTCACCCGCGTCCAACCTGCGATCGAGGTCGACAATGAGGCACTGCGTCAGGGCGACCAGCGCGCCGAGCTCACGGAGATTGGACACCCCGTCGCAGACCCGCACCTCCAAGGTGCCCAGGTGCGGCGACGGCCTGATGTCCCAACGGATCTCGTTCATTCGGTCGATTACGCCGGTCTTCTTCTGGTCATGGACGAAGCCTTCGAACTCCGTCCAGGTCTGAAACTGGAACGGCAGCCCGGCCGTGGGCAGTTGCTGGAACATCATCGCCCGGTTGCTGGCGTAGCCGGTGTCTTCGCCGCCCCACCAGGGGGACGACGCCGACAGCGCCAGCAGGTGCGGGTAGTACTGCAGCAACGACGACATGATCGGCATCACCTTGTTCGCCGAGGAGATCCCGACGTGCACATGTACGCCCCAGATCAGCATCTGCCGGCCCCACCACTGCGTGCGTCTGATCAGTTCAGCGTAACGGGGCGCATCGGTGAGTTTCTGGCTGGACCACTGGGCGAACGGGTGGGTGCCGGCGGAGAACAACTCCATGCCGCGGTCGCGGACGATCCGCCGGGCCGGCCCGAGGGTGGCGCGCAGGTCCTCGATCGCCTCACCCGCGGTGCCGCAGATGCCGGTGACCACTTCGACGGTGTTGCGCAGCAGTTCGTTGTGCACGTGGGGGCTTTCGCCGATCTCGGCGATCACCGCGGTGGCCTCGTTGCTCAGGTCGCGGGTGTGCTGGTCGACGAGTGCGAACTCCCACTCGACACCGAGGGTCGGCCGTGGCGAGGGCGCGAAATCGATAGGGGCTGCGGGGTTGCTAGCCGGCACCGATGACACCGCATGCCAACCGCTTGCCGGCGTCGCCAGGGGCGGGAATGTTGGCGGGGTTCTCGGCGCCGGCGTTGATGATGATCGCGGTCTTTTCGCCGGTCACCAGATCTTGCATGGCGAACGCGTCGGTGGTGGTGACCAACATGCCGGAACCGTCTTCGCGGACCTGCAACAGGGTCAGGTCACCGGCGGCGGTCTCGCCGGGGCGCCTGGGCGCCGCGACGAGCCCACCGGCGGACAGGAAATCACCGGGCGCGCCGCCGACGGGGGCGACCGAATTGGGCTCGCACTTCCCCACTTTGTGGATGTGCACGCTGTGGAATCCAGGAGCCAGCCGGCCGGGGCCGCTCGTCGCGATCGTGACGGTGGCGTACCCGTTGCCGAAATCGAACCTGGCCGTCGCGACCTCAGTGCCGTCAGGGCCCGTCAGCCGGGCCGCGACGCCCTGCATCCCGGCCTGTGCGGCCTCAGCACCCGACGGCGCTGGTGCTCCCTTCCATACCGCCGGATTCGTACCCGGGGACGATGTGGGGTGTTGTGGCGAGGCGCAGGCGCTGATCAGGCCGATGCTGGCGATGATGACCGGCCGGAGCGGGAGACGAGCCATAACGGAAGCCTAACCCGCGATCCGAGGTCAGCCCGCAACGAGGACGATAACTCCGGGTGGCTGGTTGCCGAGGGCGGGAATGCGCGGCTCGACGGCTGCCCCCAGATCCTTGCCGACGGCGTCGGCGGTGTCATGCTCACCTTCGGCGTCGGTGTAATACACCGTGGTTGTCGAGACCTCGGACAGCGACAGGTTACCGACGTCGGCGATCTTGAAGCCGGCGGCCGTGAGCTGATCCTTGGTGCGCGCGGCGACGCCCTCCTTGGAGGAAATGTTGTAAATCCGCACCTCGACCTGGTTGGCGCCGGCCTTGCTGGTCGGCGCGGGTGACGCGCTGAGGCTGGAGGCGGGCGACGCCGAATCGTCCGGGGATTTCCCCGATGAACTCAGTGCTTGCCATCCGAGCAGCCCGAAGATAACGCCGAGGAAGAGCAACACCATGACCATGGCCCGTAGTGGGAGGCCCGTGGAATCGGGAACTCGCTCATTCACGAGCCCACTCTAGCCAGTCAGGTCACCTCGAAGCCGAGGCGCCGCGCGGCCCTCGCCTTCTGGCGGCTGGCGCGTAGCCGCCGCAGCCGTTTGACCAGCATGGGGTCGGCTGCCAACGCCTCGGGGCGGTCGACAAGCGCATTGAGTACTTGGTAATAACGCGTCGCCGACATCGAGAACAGCTCTTTGATCGCCTCTTCCTTGATGCCGGCGTACTTCCACCATTGCCGTTCGAATGTGAGGATGTCGTGTTCGCGACGGGTGAGACCAGCGGCGATATCAACGTCGTCCCCCGACCGATGTGCGTGCGCCATGGCGCTATCCATATCGCTTCCCCTGGACCCTTCCGGAGATTCTCGAACTGCTCTACTCATGTGATGGGGGATGTATCGGCGCTAATTGAATCACGCCACCAACTCTCAAGCCGTGATCAAGACCCGCGAGTCGGCCGATTGGGCTCGATTGACCGCGCCGGATCGCCGGTTGACCGCGCGTGAGAGTCCGGTACCTTAGCCGACCATGGCAGTGGTACCCATCCGCATCGTGGGAGATCCGGTCTTGCGCACCCCGACTACGCCGGTGCCGGTTGCCGCCGACGGATCCCTACCGACGGAGGTGGTCGAGCTGATTGCCACTCTGTACGAGACCATGGACGCAGCGCACGGCGTGGGTCTGGCCGCCAACCAGATCGGTCACGGCGTCCGGGTGTTCGTCTACGACTGCGCCGACGAGCGCAGGATGACGAACCGCCGGCGCGGCGTCGTCGTCAATCCGATCCTGGAGACGTCGGAGGTGCCGGAGACAATGCCCGATCCGGATACCGACGACGAAGGTTGCCTGTCAGTCCCCGGCGAGTCTTTTCCCACCGGCCGGGCGGCGTGGGCCCGCGTCACCGGACTGGACGGCGAGGGCGAGCCCGTGACGATCGAGGGCACCGGCCTGTTCGCGCGGATGCTGCAGCACGAAACCGGGCACCTGGACGGCTTCCTCTATGTGGACCACCTCGTCGGGCGGCACGCCCGCGGCGCGAAACGGGCGATCAAGGCCCAGGGCTGGGGCGTTCCGGGCCTGTCGTGGCTGCCGGGCGAGGGACCGGACCCGTTCGGCAACTGACAGCCCCGGCAACCGGGCGCCGGGCGGCCGGGATACCGTCTAGGCATGCCCGACGCACACCTGCGGCTGGCCACCTGGAACGTGAACTCGATCCGCACCCGCCTGCCCCGCGTCGTCGACTGGTTGGAGCGTGCCAGCGTGGACGTGCTGGCCATGCAGGAGACCAAATGTTCCGACAGCCAGTTCCCCATGCTGCCGTTCCTCGAACTCGGCTACGAGGTCGCCCATGTCGGGGTCAACCAATGGAACGGGGTGGCGATCGCCTCGCGCGTCGGGTTGGAGGACGTGCAGGTCGGTTTCGACGGGCAGCCCGCCTGGAGTAGCAAACCGGATGTGGCCGCAAGCCCGGAGGCCCGTGCACTGGGCGCTACCTGCGGCGGCATCCGGGTGTGGAGCCTGTACGTGCCCAACGGGCGGGCGCTCGACGATCCGCACTACACCTACAAGCTGGATTGGCTTGCTGCCCTGCGTGATACGGCAACGGGTTGGATGCGCGACAACCCGGCAGCACCGATCGCCCTGGCCGGCGACTGGAACGTCGCACCCACCGACGAAGACGTCTGGAGTATGGACTTCTTCGCGGATGCCACCCATGTCTCCGAGCCCGAGCGCCGCGCCTTCGGCGCATTCGTCGATGCCCGGTTCACCGATGTGGTGCGGCCTTTCGCCCCGGGTCCGGGGGTCTACACCTACTGGGACTACACCCAGCTGCGATTCCCGAAGAAACAGGGAATGCGCATCGACTTCATTCTCGCCTCGCCGGCACTGGCCGACCGCGTGGCGGATGCACAGATCGTCCGCGAGGAACGCAAAGGCAAGGCGCCCAGCGATCACGCACCGGTGTTCATCGACGTGGCGAAATTGGATACGGCTTGAGTTTGTCTGCACGTTCGCGACGTGGCAGGCTTGGAGTTCGGGGTATCGAAGGCCAGGGAGCGATCATGAGTGTCATCGGCGGGTCGATTCGGACGGTCAGTCAGGCGTTGAATCGTGTGGCGGCCGCGACTACGGCAGCTGCGGGCGCCGCCGGTGGCGCGGCGGTGAGCGGCGTCATCGGTGGCGTGACCGGGGCCGCGGAGGGCGTCAAGCGCGGCATCAGCAGCGGCAGCCACTCGACGCCCGCGGCCGCGCTGGCCCTCGGGGCTCTCGGCGTGGTCGGACTGGTCGAGTGGCCGGTGCTGGTGGCGGTCGGGGGCGGCGCGTTGCTCCTGCAGAGGCTCAACCGCAAAGAGCTGTCGCGGACGCCGACAAGGCCCGACCTCAAACCTGTGCCCACGGTGCGCGCGGTGCCCACGGTGCGCGCGGTACCCACGGAACCCACCGTCCGAACCGCGCGTACGCCCGCGAAGGCTGCACCACGGAAGTCCGCGACCAAGACTCAGGCCAAGACTCCGGCCAAGGCCCCGGCCAAGAAGGCGGCCGGCCGCCGGGCCGGCGGCGCCGCATTGCGCTGCACCAACTGAGCGCCGCCGGTCAGAGGAATGTTCAGGCGCGAGCAACGCTCTCTCGGAGTGCCGAACATCCACCACGCCGGCCCGCTCCAGCGGTGCAGAGAGTTCCCCCAGGGACACCCTCGGCACCGAAGCGACACGATGACGGGGCCGGCTGTCGCGTCGAACGTCGACATGAGGCCGACGGTGGTCGTACTACCCGGCGAAGGGGCGAACCCCGCACGGAAAGGCACATGATGGCGGAAAAGAAAGCGCGCACCGGGACGCCGCAGCGGGAGGCGGTGGAGAAGATCCGGGACGGCGAGACGTTCGTGATGAACCTGCCCGCAGTGGGAGCAGTCGAGATTCCGCGACCCGAGCAGTTGGCCTACTTCGGGGGCCTGGCGGCACTCGCCGTCTTCGACCTCATCGACTGGCCGGTGGCGCTGGTGATCGCCGCTGGGCATTTCCTGGCGAGCACCCACCGCAACAGGGTTCTCGATGAACTGGGCGAGGCGATGGAGGAGGCCTAGCGCCGGCCACCGCGATTCCTGCCGAGGAGTAACGTCGCATCCGAACCGCCCAAGCACGGGCAACGTCGGTCTGGGGAGATGACAAGGGAGATGACTAGGTACATGGCAGAGACCACCGCTCCCCCATCCGCAGGGGCCGACTCCATGTCGGTGACCACCGGGCCCATCGCCGGCAGCACTAAGGCCTACCGGCCGGTTGAGGGGTTCCCGGGCGCCCGGGTGCCGTTCCGCCGGGTCAACCTGTCGACCGGGAACCATTTCGACGTGTACGACACATCCGGGCCCTACACCGACGCCGACGCCGTGATCGATCTGTCGTCCGGGCTGTCGCCGCGGGCCGGGGTGGTGCGCGACCGAGGCACCCAACTGCAGCGCGCCCGCGCCGGGGAAATCACCGCGGAAATGGCATTCATCGCCGCCCGTGAGGGCCTGTCGGCGGAACTGGTGCGCGACGAGGTCGCCCGCGGCCGCGCGGTGATCCCGGCCAACCACAACCATCCCGAGATCGAGCCGATGATCATCGGCAAGGCGTTCGCGGTCAAGGTGAACGCGAACATCGGCAACTCAGCGGTGAGCAGTTCCATCGCCGAGGAGGTCGACAAGCTCGTGTGGGCCACCCGCTGGGGTGCCGACACCATCATGGACCTGTCCACCGGCAAGAACATTCACGAGACGCGCGAGTGGATTCTGCGCAACTCCCCGGTGCCGGTCGGGACGGTCCCCATCTACCAGGCGCTGGAGAAGGTCAACGGCGATCCAACCGAGCTGACGTGGGACATCTACCGCGACACGGTGATCGAGCAATGCGAGCAGGGCGTCGACTACATGACGGTGCACGCCGGAGTGCTACTGCGGTACGTCCCGCTGACCGCCAAACGGGTCACCGGCATCGTCAGCCGCGGCGGCGCGATCATGGCCGCCTGGTGCCTGGCTCACCACCGGGAGTCGTTCCTGTACACCAACTTCGCCGAGCTGTGCGACATCTTCGCGCGGTACGACGTCACCTTCTCACTGGGCGACGGGCTGCGGCCGGGCTCGATCGCCGACGCCAACGACGCGGCTCAGTTCGCCGAACTGCGCACCCTCGGCGAGCTGACCACAATCGCGAAATCCCATGGCGTGCAGGTGATGATTGAGGGTCCGGGACACGTCCCGATGCACAAAATCGTCGAGAACGTGCGGCTCGAGGAGGAGTTGTGCGAGGAGGCGCCGTTTTACACGCTGGGCCCACTGACCACCGACATCGCGCCGGCCTACGACCACATCACCTCGGCGATCGGCGCGGCCATCATCGCCCAGGCCGGCACCGCGATGCTGTGCTACGTGACTCCCAAAGAACATCTCGGCCTGCCGGATCGCAAGGACGTCAAGGACGGCGTCATCGCCTACAAGATCGCCGCGCACGCTGCCGACCTGGCGAAGGGCCTTCCCCGGGCGCAGGAGCGCGACGACCAACTGAGCAAAGCGCGCTTCGAGTTCCGCTGGAACGACCAGTTCGCCCTGTCGCTGGATCCTGATACCGCACGGGAGTACCACGACGAGACGATGCCGGCCGAGCCGGCCAAGACTGCACACTTCTGTTCGATGTGCGGGCCCAAGTTCTGCTCCATGCGCATCACGCAGGACGTCCGCGACTACGCCGCCGCACACGGACTCGACACCGAGGAAGCGATCGAAGCGGCCCTGCAGACCGGAATGGACGAGAAGTCACGGGAGTTCGCCGAGCACGGCAGCAGGGTGTATCTGCCGGTCACCCAGCGGTGATCGTGAGCGCGGCGCAGCCGGGCGTAGCGGGTCGCCGCCGTCCGGCGCAGTGAATCACCCGACTCCGGTTCTTCCACTCACACCATCGGGCGCCACCCCGCCCCGGGTGTTGACCATCGCCGGATCGGACTCCGGCGGCGGTGCCGGACTTCAAGCGGACATGCGGACCATGGCGCTGCTGGGAGTGCACGCCTGTGTCGCCGTCACCGCTGTCACCGTGCAGAACACTCTGGGCGTCAGGGGATTCCACGAGGTGCCCGAGGATGTCGTGGCGGGCCAGATCGACGCGGTGGTCACCGATATCGGCATTCAGGCCGCCAAGACCGGGATGTTGGCGTCGTCGGCGATCATCGGTGCCGTGGTGGCCACGTGGCAGCGGCTCGGGCTGACGATTCCCTTCGTCGTCGACCCGGTGTGTGCATCCATGCACGGCGACCCGCTGCTGGCGCCGTCAGCGCTGGACACCCTGCGGGACCACCTCGTCCCGTTGGCCACGATCGTCACGCCGAACCTCGACGAGGTACGGCTGCTGGTGGGCATCGACGTCGTCGACGCAGCGTCCCAACGCGCGGCGGCGAAGGCGCTGCTTGCGCTGGGCCCGCAGTGGGCGCTGGTCACGGGCGGGCACCTGAGGTCTTCCGATCGCAGCTGCGACCTGCTGTACGGCGGCCCGGCCGGCGGGGATTTCTACGAGTACGACGCACCGCGGCTGCCGACGGGAAACGACCACGGCGGTGGCGACTCGCTGGCGTCGGCGATCGCCTGCGCGCTGGCGCGCGGGTTCACTGTGCCCGACGCCGTCGGCTTCGGGAAGCGCTGGGTCACCGAATGCCTGCGCGCCTCCTATCCGCTGGGCCACGGGCACGGGCCGGTCTCGCCCCTGTTCCGGTTGTCGTGAATCTCGACGGAATCGGTGGTGCCGCGCATCGGCCCGACGGGGAGCCCGCCGGGGTGGTGGTGCTGACCCACGGCGCCGGCGGAAGCCGGGATTCGCCATTGCTGCAGCAGGTGTGCCGCGAGTGGGCGAGACGCGGCTGGCTTGCCGTCCGGTACAACCTGCCCTACCGCCGCCGCCGGCCCACCGGTCCGCCGTCCGGTTCGGCCGCCACCGACCGCGCCGGGGTCGTCGAGGCGATCACGCTGTGTCGCGGACTTGCCGACGGGCCGCTGATTGCCGGTGGCCATTCCTACGGCGGGCGGCTGACATCCATGGTGGTCGCCGGCGGTGAGGCGGCCCCGACCGCGGTGGACGTCGTGACGCTGTTCTCCTACCCGGTCCATCCGCCCGGCAAACCGGAACGGCCCCGCATCGAGCACCTGCCCGACATCGGGGTGCCCACGGTGTTCACGCACGGAACCTCGGACCCCTTCGGCTCACCCGCCGACGTGCGCGCGGCCGCGGCGATGATCGGCGCCGCCACCGCGGTCGTCGAGATCGCCGGCGCGGGGCATGACCTGCGCTCGAAGACCCTCGACGTGCCTGGGCTGGCCGTTGACGCGGCCCTGGGCCTGGTGCGCGGCCGGCCGCCTCAGACAAAGGAGCGGGCGTAGCAGGCGTCCGCGGTGGCGGCGACGCCTGAGATGAGAGGCATTTTAGATCCGCGCCTTAGAACGGCGGTGTTTCGTCGTCAGGTGG
>CAIYOH010000319.1 GCA_903927745.1 uncultured Mycobacteriaceae bacterium | reverse complement strand
TACGCCCACGTCCCTGTCACCCCGCCGGCCACCAGGCCGACAGCGTTGGACATCGTCGCGGTCACCGGGGGGAGGCCCAGTGTCACCAGTGTCGGAAAGGTGATCAGAGTGCCTGAACCCACCAACGAGTTGATCGCACCCGCGGCAAACCCGGCCACGGCGATCACGACTATCTCAGCGACTGACACGGTGGAACCTTAATGGCCTCGATCAGGGCATGAAGTCTCAACGGGTGAAGACCAACTTCACGGCCGGCTCCAACCATCCAGGTGCGCCTGTGAAGCGGCGGTTTATACGCTCACGCGGTTGATCCATCGAAGCCGGGGAACCGCATGAAATCTGGATCAGCAGAGGCTAGTTCGACTCCGTGTTCGAGATCCGGGCTGTGGTTTCGGTCGCGGGTGGGACCCCCACCACCGGGACTGCGAGCCACTCCGCTGCGCGCGGTGGCTGCGCACCCGGGCACCGGGCACCGTGAAGTGGCGCACTGTCGCCGAAGTCGCGCACCGGCCTCGGGTACGTTGAGACCGGCAGGGCCGCGACGAGCGTTGGGGGATGTCATGGAGCCGCCGACGAACCGGATCATGACCATCCACGGCCACGATCTGTCCTACGTGGACAGCGGCGCGGGTCCGGCGATGTTGTTCATCCACGGGATTCTCGGTTCGCAAGGCCAGTGGACCCAGCTGATCGCCCGCCTGCAGAACGACCACCGGGTGATCGTGCCGGATCTGTTCGGGCACGGCGAGTCCGACAAGCCGGTGGGCGACTACTCCCTCGGTGCGCACGCGGCGACGCTGCGTGACCTGCTGGACCGCCTCGGCGTCGAGCGGGTCACTCTCGTCGGGCATTCGCTGGGCGGAGGCATCGCGATGGTGTTCTACTACCTGTTCCCCGAGCGGGTCGAGCGGCTGGTGCTGGTCGCCAGCGGCGGGCTGGGCAGGGAGGTCAACCTGGTCCTGCGTTCGGCGACGTTGCCCGGGGCCGAATGGGTTCTCCCCGTCCTGGCGTCGGCGTGGGTGCGGGCGCGCGCCGAGAAGGCCGGGCGGGCGCTGTCCAGCGTGGGCTGGCGGCCCAGCACCGACATCGCGGCGATCTGGCACGGCTTCACCTCCCTCGCCGACGCGGCAAGCCGACGGGCATTCTTGGCCACGACCCGCGCCGTCATCGACCCCGGGGGCCAGACGGTCAACGCCCACGACTACCTGCCCGACACCGCGCCGATCCCGACCCTCATCGTCTGGGGCTCGCGGGACCGGATGATCCCGGCCTGGCACGCGATCAACGCCCAGAAATCGATGCCCGGGTGTCGCGTCGAACTGTTCGAGGGCGCCGGACACTTCCCACACCTGGATGAACCCGACCGCTTCGCCGACCTGGTGCGAGATTTCATCGCGACAACCTGAGCCGCTGGCGCATCGAGCAAGCCGGTGCAGGGGCGCAGTCGGTGCTTGGCGGGGCACTCGTCGTCCAATAACTTGTTGGCCAACAGGCGAGTTAGAGATGTGCGAGGTCGAGGTCGCCGCCGGACTCACCGAAGCCGAACGCCGCCCCTGCTCGCGCCCGGTGAGGTTCACACGCGGCATAGTGACGTTCGGTGCACGGCGCACACGTTCCGCACGACACCTGGAACGGCACAGCAACCCGTTGTCCCGGCTTGATGCGGGTGACGCCGGGGCCGACGTCGACAACTTCCGCCGCGATCTCGTGCCCTACCGGGAACGGTCCGGGGAAGATGCCGAATGCCGCAAACCACATTGGGGTCGCAGCGGGAGACCGCTAGTGGACGAACAACAGCCTGCCCGGGACCGGGTACCGGTTCGGGGGAATCCTGCCATTCGAGCGTGCCGGGTTCCGCGAAAACCAGTTGCTTCATTGTGTCCCGCCGTGAGCCTGGGGGTTTCCGCTGATGAGTGTGGCATCGAACGTAGAGCGCTAGAACGACGTGCGCCCGGCCCGTCGATCTCTAGTGCTACATCATCGCGGGTAGATCACCGGAAACGGCGGTCTATGCGTTAAGGGGGTTCAGCCAGCGAAGGCCGGGAAACCGCATAAAATCTGTATCGGCTGAGGCTAGTTCGACTCCGTGTTCGATCGCGAGGGCGGCCAGTTGCGCATCGGGCACGAGATTGCCTGTGATCTCGACCTGTTCGCACAGTCTCGCGTAGATACGGGCTGTGGTTTCGGTCGCGGGTGGGACCCACACCACCGCGACTGCGAGCCACTCCGATACGTATCTCCAGGCTTCGAGTCCGGACAATGGATTGTGAGCGACTCGTGGATGAGTGGCGATTCGGAGGAACGCACCGATTGTCTGCCAAGGCAGGCCGACTCGGCTATCGCCATCCAGCACTTCCTCTAGCCAGGACGCGGCGGCGGCATTGTGGGCGCTGTTCTCGTCCACTGCATAGAGCAGAAGGTTCGCGTCAACGATCATCGTCGAGCAGTTCGAGCACGTCGGCGATGTTGTTGACGTCCACTTTCAGGCCGATGCGTGAGGTCCGATGCCTGTACTTCGCCGTCTGGGCCGAGGGGCCCCTCGCCATCCCTCTCCGCGCCAGCAGATTAAGGGCTTCGCTGAGGCCCATCCCTTTGCGACGCAGACGTTCAATCTCCCCGGCGACATCGCTGTCGATCACCACCGTTGTCCGCATGACTCCGATAGTAGAGGCAGACGCATCATGATGCGTCCCAATCGGCATCTCCGTGCCGCGGCGAGCTGGGCGACACCGACACACCACCCGCCCGATGTCGGGACGATCCAGGCGGGGTTGAAAATGGTGCGATGCGAACCAGCTCACCGGAGATCAGATGACTCCCGAGCGCCTCACCGACCTGCCAACCGACGACGACGCCATCCACGCCTGGGTGATGGAGCACCTCGGGGATCTGTGCGCGCCCATGACGTCCGACGCAGCCGCGTTCATGCCCACCGGTCCAGTCGCCCCCACGCGTGGCGGGCAGTCGGCAGCTGATGCTGCGCTACAGGCCTATGACGTCAGTGGGTATGCGCGCCGACGAAACAACGTCTGGCCGGCGGCGACACGCGGCGCATCGCGGCTATCGCCGTACATCCGACATGGGCTCCTCAGCCTCCGCGAAGTGTGGGATCACGTGGCCGGAGGTCCGCCCGGCGATGTGGCAAAGTTCCGAGACGAGCTGCTCTGGCAGGAATATGCACGACATCTGTACGCGCGCATGGGAACAGCAACCCGCGACTCGTTGCGGTTCGCTGTCGACGAACGCACCGCTGACGGCGGTCCGGCATCGGTGGACAATCCGTGGTCATCGTCGGCGCGGTGTCTGGACACGTCGTGGTCGGAGCTGGTGTCCAGTGGTTGGCTCACCAATCAGACTCGCATGTGGCTCGCCTCGCATTGGAGTGTCCGGGCGGGGCTGGGCTGGCGCGACGGTGAGGACCTCATGTACCGACACCTGATCGATGGCTCGCGGGCGGCCAACAGACTCGGCTGGCAGTGGACCGTCGGAGCACTGACCGGCAAGGCGTACGGGTTCTCCCGATGGCAGGTCGAGAAGCGGGCTGCGGGCCTCTGCGCGACGTGCCCGCTGGAACAGCGCTGCCCGATCACCGACTGGCCCCACACCCAGGAGCGCGAGCCGCGGGGAGTGAGCGACCCTCGGCTCAGACGTGACGATGACCTCGTGAGCACGGCCGGACCGGCAACGACTCAACAGTCGGCGCTGCCAGAGGCCGTCTGGATCACCGCTGAGAGCCTCAGCGACCGTGACCCGGCGGCGGCTGCGCATCCGGACTTGCCCGTGGTGTTTGTGTTCGACGAGCCGCTGCTGCGGCGGTTGCAACTCTCGGCGAACAGGTTGGTCTTCCTTGCCCAGTCGGTTGCCGATCTCTCGACCCGCAGAGAGCTGCACCTGTGGCGGGGCGACCCGGTCGCGGTGCTGCAGGGTCGGAAACTGGCCACCACGTTCGCGCCCGTCCCGGGCTGGAAGTCGCGGGCCGCCCGCCTCGATGTGGTCTCGTTGCATCCATGGCCATGGCTTCAGCGTCCACGAGCGGGCTCAGTCGTCTCCTACTCGGCATGGAACAAGGGCCGGTGAGGATCTCTCGCGGCGACAGCGTCTTATCGTGACGGTTGCAGTCCCGCGACTTCTGGGCCGACGGCCCCATTGACGTACGAGGGGTAAGGATGTGGCGGCCTGTCGCTGTGTTTCGGATCAGCCATACGTGATAGCCGGAAAGATCACAGCCCCTGGCGCTCCATGCTATCCGCTCGTAAGGCACGAATTCATCGACGACGCGATGTTGACGCCGAAGGTCCACCAACGAAACCGAGGGCTGGGTGCGAGGTCCCCTGCCCGACACGGTTCCCTCACCGCGCCATGTTGGCGAAGCGCGATAGGTGCAGCTGGTGCGCAACGGTCACCGTCTTGGTTGGGCCGTTGCGGTGTTTGGCGAGAATGAAATCCGCCTCTCCGCCGCGCGGATCGTCGCGCTCGAACGCGTCGGGCCGGTGCAGCAGGATCACCATGTCGGCATCCTGTTCCAAGCTGCCCGATTCGCGAAGGTCGGACAGCATTGGCTTCTTGTCGGTCCGCTGCTCAGGACCGCGGTTGAGCTGGCTGATGGCGATCACCGGTACCTCGAGCTCCTTGGCCAAAAGCTTGAGCTGGCGGGAGAATTCAGACACTTCCACCTGCCGCGACTCATGCTTCTTGCCCGACGTCATCAGCTGCAAGTAGTCGATGACGATCAGCTTGAGGTTGGCCTTCTGCCGCAGCCGGCGCGCTTTGGCGCGGATCTCCATCATGGTCAAGTTGGGTGAGTCATCGATGTAGAGTGGGGCCTCGCTGATCTCGCTCATCCGCCGCGCCAACCGCGTCCAGTCGTCATCGGTCATCCGGCCCGAACGCATGTCGGCGAGTTTGATCTTCGCCTCCGCGGACAACAACCGCATCACGATCTCGGACTTGCTCATCTCCAGTGAAAAGATGACGCTCGCCAGGCGGTGCTTGATCGAGCACGACCGCAGGAAGTCGAGCCCCAGGGTGGAATTATGGGTCGGAATCATGGCCTTGCTCGCCAGGTACATGTGGCTGGCATTGTCCACTTCGACGCAACGCACGGGAACCGTCGCTACCCGGCGTGTGTCCACAATGAAGCGTGACCGAGAACGTGCGGTGCCGGTGGTAGCCCGACGCTCCTTGTGCGCGATCGCCTTTCGCTGCAAACCGAAGACCTGGTCATCCGTGGAAAAGGTCAGGGTGTAGGCGGTGCTGGACGACTCATGACGGCCACGGACGCGCTTGGTCGAGGTGTGGCAGCGGTAGCCGAGGCTAACGATCAGCTCGGTGACATCAGACGTGAGCTTGAAGTTAGTGGAGCAAAATTGGACACTGCCGCCGAGCGTCACTGTGCCGTCGGTGTCGAGCAGGCCGGCGAGCAGAGCGCGCCGTTGGGTCTCGGAACCTCTCAGATAATCCGTGGGAATGTGCTTGTTCCCGAGCACGCCGAGTGTGCGCAGGCGCGCCTGCAAGGTCCCGACAGCCGCGTGGCAGGTCTGACACAACCGCAACCCTGTCGAGGGTCCCCCGCAGCGAGGGCAGGTCGGGCTCGGCACCGGCGCGGAGACAAACCGCGCTTGGCCACCGCACGAGCGTCCGCAGGTCCGCACCTGACTGGTGTTCGGAATGAACTCCGCGCCGCACACTACGCAGTGGCGGGGAACCTGACCGTCTTCAGCAGGCAGACGCAGCTGGTACCGGTAAAGAGCGGATCTTGACGGAACCGCGATGAAGCCGTCGGCTTCGATCCGCATGATGATTTCGGGATCGGCGACGGTGATCTGGGCGCATGCACTGGTGCCGTCGCCAAGCCAGGCGCCGAGAGTGTAGGGCGTGATCAAGTAGTCGCGCTCGGGTAGGGTCAGTGCTCGCGCGTTGAGCACGCTGTGGTTCAACCGCCGGTCCCGGGTGTCGCAACGCAGGCTCTCCGCGATCTCGGCCGTGGTCCGCACCGCCGCGAAGGTGCGCTGATTCTTGTAGCGGTTGTAGCCCACGGCCGCGGCTTGCGCCGACTTCCGGGACGCTCGCGTTTCGGTCAGCCACTGATGAGCCGCGTCGGCGACGATCACGGTCCCGTCGGAGAACTCCACCTCGAAACACGGCCGTTCCACCATGACGTCGGTGGCGGCCACCACCCGCGTCGGCAGGCCGTCGGCGCCGATCAACACATCCCCGACCACTAGCTCACCCATCGTCGTCCAGCCGCTAGGCGTGGGCAGCGGCGTGTCCAGCGCAAGCGCCTTCCCCACCCCAGGCCTGGCCGCCACGATGATCATCTGCCCCGGGTGCAGACCGTTGGTCACCTCATCGAGTTCGGTGAAGCCGGTTGGCACCCCGCGCGCCAGACCACCGTTGGAGGCGATGGCGTCGATCTCGTCCATCGTCGGCTGCAGGAGGTCCTCGAGCGCGACGAAGTCCTCCGACGTCCTGCGGTCGGCGACGTCGTAGATCTCCGCCTGCGCGCGGTCGACGATCTCGGCCACGTCGGCACCTTCGGCGCCCGCGTAGCCGTACTGCACCACCCGCGTGCCGGCCTCCACGAGCCGGCGCAGCAGCGCCTTCTCCGCCACGATGCCGGCGTAGTAGCCCGCGTTGGCAGCCGTCGGCACCGTGGCGATCAGGTCGTGAAGATATAGGGCGCCGCCGATCCGGCGGAGCAACCCCTGGCGGTCCAGTTCCGCGGCCACCGTCACCGCGTCGGCCGGCTCCCCGCGCCCGTAGAGGCCCAGGATGGCGTCGTAGACGTTCTGGTGCGCGGGGCGATAGAAGTCCCCGGGCCTCAGCCGCTCCAGGACGTCGGCAATCGCGTCCTTGCTCAGCAGCATCCCGCCCAGAACCGACTGCTCAGCAGCGAGGTCCTGCGGGGGCTGACGGCCATAGTCCTCACTGGGCGGCGGCGAATCCACGCCCGGCGATACGTCATCGACGACGGCCACGGACCACACCCTCCCCTCACTCATTCATACGAACATACATTCGATCACTGACACCGTCAGCTTAGGGCGGGGTGCCGACATGCCGTCCGGCGAAGCCTCCAATGAAGCCCGTTCATCCGGCGCCGACATGACGTTAGGCGTTGCTGGGGCGTGCCAGATAGCGGCGCTGTGGATGGCGCTGTGCATGGGCTGTGCATATCCACCGGCACCCATGTTGAGCGGCCTGTGGAGAACCTGTGGATTAGCGCTCGGAGCTGCGATATCGGTGCAGATGAACGCCATATAACGCCACACATTCGGTGTGGACAAGAATCTCTACGGCGTGTCGCCGCAGGTTACTGAGTCGGGCGTGTTGGCTTTCGCCAGGGTTGTCGTCACGTTACGTACAGATGACGACGTCAACCCGCGAAGGGCCGGGAAATTCAAGGAATTAATTCGCTGCGGGTCTTACCGGCGCTCAGGACTCCGCCACGACGTTGAGTGTGACGTCGAGGTCCATCCCGGGGTGCAGGTGCACCGAAGCGCGATGCGGGCCGACGGCCTTGATGTGCGCCTTGGGCAGCCGCACGATCCGGCGGTCGAGGTTCGGCCCGCCGGCCTTCTTGATCGCCGCGACGACATCAGCGGCGGTGACCGACCCGAACAGCTTGCCGGTGTCGGCCGCGGCCCTCACCGGCAGCGAGATCGCACCCAGGGCCACGAGCGCAGCCTTGAGTTCGGTGGCGTGCTCGATATCGCGCACCGCCTTGGTTTCGCGGGCCCGGCGGATCTCGTCGGCCTGCTTCTGCGCCCCCCGCGAGGCGACGATCGCCAGGCCGCGCGGGAGCAGGAAGTTGCGGCCGTAGCCGTCCTTGACCTCGATCGTGTCGCCGACGGTGCCCAGGTGGTCGACGTCGGACGTCAGAATCAGCTTCATCGTGTGCGTACTTTCGGTTGGGTGTGCGGCGGGCTAGCGCGCCGACGACGAGAAGGGCAGCAAGGCGACCTCGCGGGCGTTCTTCACCGCGATGGCGATGTCGCGTTGGTGCTGAACACAGTTACCGGTTACGCGGCGCGCCCGTATCTTGCCGCGTTCGCTGATGTACGTGCGCAGCAGCGTGGTGTCCTTGTAGTCGATCGCGCTGCCCTTTTTCGAGCAGAAGATGCACTTGCGCGCTTTGACCGGCTTTTCCAGGGCGGGACGCCGCTTCGTTGTCTTGGCCATAACCGTCTTTCTTCTTCCTTACTGGCTTGTCATTGCTGATGTGTTCGTTGATGGGTCAGAACGGCGGTTCGTCATCGCCGCCGCCGAAGGACCCCGATGCCGGTGCGCTGCCCCACGGGTCTTCCCCGGGCGAGCCAGACCCGTCGGCCGGTGGGGCCGATTCCTGCCGGGCGCCACCGCCCCCGCCGAAGCCGCCCCCGCCACCGCCGCTGCGGCTGGCCTTGTTGACCTTGGCGGTGGCATACCGCAGCGAGGGCCCGATCTCGTCGACCTCGACCTCGACGACGGTGCGCTTCTCGCCCTCGCGGGTTTCGAAGGACCGCTGCTTGAGCCGTCCAGTGACGATCACCCGCGAGCCGCGCGTGAGGCTCTCGGCCACATTCTCGGCGGCCTCCCGCCAGACGTTGCACCGCAGGAACATCGCCTCGCCGTCCTTCCACTCCCCGCTCTGGCGGTCATACGTGCGGGGCGTGGACGCCACGGTGAAGTTTGCGACGGCGGCACCTGACGGGATGAACCGCAGTTCGGGGTCGGCGGTCAGGTTTCCGACAATGGTGATGGTGGTGTCACCGGCCACAGTTTCCTCCTCGTTGCGCCCTGTTCGCCGCCTGTGCACGGTGAATGGTCGTCGGCATGTTCTCTTCTCGCGAAGCCTCGGTAAGCCTAAGCAGCGGCGGCGACAGAGGGTAGTCAGTGCTTGTCGGTGCGCATCACCTTGGTGCGCAGCACCGATTCGTTGAGGCACAGTTGGCGGTCGAGTTCGGACACCGTCGCGGGTTCCGCCTTGAGGTCGATCACGGCGTAAATGCCCTCGGCGTGCTTGGCGATCTCGTAGGCCATCCGCCGCTTGCCCCAGATGTCCACCTTGTCGACGGAACCGCCGTCCTTGCGGATGACGTTGAGAAACGTCTCCAGGGATGGGGCCACAGTGCGTTCGTCGAGCGTGGGGTCGAGAATGACCATGATTTCGTAGGGACGCATGGAAACCTTCCACCTCCTCTGGTCTGAGCGGCCACGGTCGATCCGCGGCAGGAGAGTCGCCTGCGTCGGCAACCACCCCAGGCTACCGGACGGCGGGGGTCACCGGGAAATCGCGGCTGCGCACGGCGGCCGGACGCAACCAGCCCGGCAGCCACCCGGGCGGGGCGTCGGGGGCCCGGTCGAAGGGGCCGCCCGCCGGATCGTCGACCCGGCCGTCCCAGCGCACCAGGTCCTCCTGCGGCCGGCGGATCTGCCGGATCACCAGAACGCAGAGCGCCACCACCGCGACGTCACGCAGCAACACCGTGGTGGTGAAGACCTGCTCCGGCAGCGACCGGTCCGGGTTGCCGTACAGGAAATACATCCGGGGCACCCACACCAGCGCGTCGATGGTCATCCACGCCAGCAGGATCCGCCGGTGCGGCAACGCCAGCACCGCCAGCGGCACCAGCCAGAGCGAAAATTGCGGGCTCCACACCTTGTTGGTCAACAGGAAAGCCGCCACGATCAGGAACAACGGCTGCGCCACCCGCGGCCGCTGCGGGGCGGTGAGCACAAGGTAGGCGATAGCCGCACAACAGGATAGGAACAGCCCGGCGACCACGGCGTTGAGCACGGGCGGGGGCTGCCATAAACCCATCTTGGGATCGAAGCCCTGCCACCCGGTGAACGACTTGACGACGTTGTACAGCGAGTCCAGATCGTCGCCGCGCCGAGAGTTGAGCCGGAAGAATTCCGACCAGCCACGCGGAAACAGGAGCAAAATAGGCAGATTCACCATCGTCCACGTCGCCGCGGCCGCGCCCGCCGCGCGCCCCACCGGGCCGAGCCGCCCGGTCCGTAAGCCAAGTAACAGCAGCGGGCCCAGGAACAACAGCGGATACAGCTTCGCCGCCGCACCCAACCCGATCAGCACGCCGGCCAGCACCGGTCTGCGTCGCGCCCACGCCAGCAGACCGGCCATCGCGAAACCCGTTGCCAGCGCGTCGAAGTTGGTGAAAATCTGGAAGATCACCAGGGGAGAGGCGGCCACCAGTGCCGCGTCCCACACCCGGCGTCCCGTCAGGCCCGCGGTAGCCCAGATGGTCGCCAGCCACGCCAGCGCCAGGCCGATTGCCGCGATGTCGAAGAACGCCACCACCTCGGCGATCACCGGGATCGGGGCCACCTTGGTCAGTGCGGTGTAGCTCTTGGCCACGGCCATCGACGCGTACTGGTACATCCCCGTCAGCACCGGATATTCCATGTAGCGGACCGCGGGCTTGCCGTCGTACCGGGTGAGCTTGGTCCCGCTGGAGTCGGTCTCGATCCAACTCGACTTGTACGGAAACTTGGCCTGGCTCAGCAATTCTGCGCCGTAGAGCGGCACAGTGTCGGAGTAGCACAGCTCGTAGTAGGCGCGCTGGTTGTCCCAGTTGGCCACGCGGTTGTCGGGCGCCCCGGTTCCGGTGCTCTGCAAACAGGCCGCCTTCGTCGACCAGCCCAGCGCCATGAACACCAACGCGATCACAAACATCACCCGCAGCGGGGTCATCACCCGGGTGCGGCCGATCAGCGCGTGCCGGCCCACGGGCCCTCCGACGACCTCCGCCAGAGCGGCACCGAGAAAGTCGGTGCGGCTGGGGCAGTCGCGATTGTCCGCGCTGCGCAGATCGGCAGCCAGCTGTACCGGCGAGATGGCGGCGCCGTGCCGCCCGGTCACGGCGGAGGCGGCGGGCCGTCCGCCGGCCCGGGCGGAGGCGGCGGGGGCGGAGGCGGTGGCGG
>CAIYOH010000318.1 GCA_903927745.1 uncultured Mycobacteriaceae bacterium | reverse complement strand
CCAGCGCGCCGCCCTCGGCCGCCGGCACGCCCCGGCGACAGGCCAGCACCGCGGCGACGCGGCCGGCGGCCACGGCGACCACGATCCCGGGGATCCCGACCAGCCCCGCGATGCCTGGTGTTGCCCCCAGTGCCGAGAAGGCCAGCCCCTGCAGCAGGATCGCCACGACGACGGCCGCCACGCCGAACGGCCCCGTGGACCCGTCGCGCATCACCGCCAGTGCCCGCTGCGGGGGGCCGTAGCAGCCCAGCCCGTCCGCGGTGTCGGCGAGACCGTCGATGTGCAGCCCGCGGGTCGCCAGCAGCAGCGTCGCCACCGCCAGCATCCCGGGCAGCAGACTGGACCGGCCGAAGGCCACCTCGCCGCCCCATGTCACGGCCGCGGCCAGCGCGCCCAGGACGGCGCCCACGACTGGCAAGGCGGCCATGGCGCTGCGGCCCAGCGCCGCATGGGCCGCCCGCGGCACGGGTAGCACCGTGCCAAACGCGAAAGCGGTTGCCAGCGAACGAATCACGAGCGCCGCCGGGTCTCGGGGCCGGCCACTCCGGCCACTCCGGCTTCCGTGAACGTGGCCATCGAGGCGAGTGTGGCCACCGCGGCGCGCAGCACGGGCAGCGCGAGCGCGGCCCCGGTTCCTTCGCCCAGCCGCATGCCCAGGTCCAGAATCGGCTCCAACCCCAGCTCCGCACACGCCAGGGCGTGGCCCGGTTCGGTGGATCGGTGGCCGGCCTGCCACCACTGCCGGGCGCCGGGTGCCAGACGTTCCGCCACCAGCGCCGCGGCCGTCACCGCCATGCCGTCCAGCAGCAGCGGGGTGCGGCGTACCGCGGCCTGGGCGCAGAAACCCGCCATCGCGGCCAGGTCCGCGCCGCCGCAACAGCGCAGCAGCGCGACCGGATCGGGCAGCACGTTTCGCGCCCGAAACAGGGCGTCGCGGATCGCGGCCGTCTTGCGCGCCCATCCGCCGTCATCGATGCCCGTTCCGACGCCGACGACCGCGACCGGCTCGGTGTTGGTCAGCGCCGCCACCAGGACGGCCGCCGGGGTGGTGTTGCCGATCCCCATGTCGCCGAGCAGCAGCAGGTCGGCACCGGCGTCGACCTCATCGTCGGCCACGGCACGGCCGGCGGCGAGCGCGGCGACGGTCTCGGAGTCGGTCAATGCGTCTTCGACCGTGATGTCGCCGCTGCCGCGTCGTACCTTGTGGGCGTCGATCCGCGGCGACAGTACGGCAAAACCCGGCGGGGCGTCGACCGCCATGTCCGCGATCCGCAGGGTCGCGCCGGCGATATCCGCAATGGCGTTGATGGCCGCACCGCCGCCGGCGATGTTGGCGACCATCTGCGCGGTCACCTCCGGCGGGTACGCCGACACCCCGGCCCGCGTGACACCATGGTCACCGGCGAAGACGACAACCCGGGCGCGTTCGAATTGCTGTGGTGGACAAAGACCCTGACACGCCGCCACCCACACGGACAGGTCTTCCAGCCGGCCGAGGGCGCCCCGCGGCTTGGTGAGCGTGTCCTGACGGGCGCGGGCGGCGGCGGCGGCGGTCGCGTCCGGCGGCGACACCGGCGGGAAGTCCATCACGTACCCGGCGCCGTGATGGGCGCCTTGATCGTTACAGCCTGCCCGGCCACCACCAGGAACACCTGGTCGCACGCCGCGGCCAGGCGCTGGTTGAGGATGCCCAGTTCATCGGCGAACCGGCGTCCCGACGCCGTCGCGGGCACGACGGCGAGTCCGACCTCCGGGCTGACCAGCACCAGCGGGGCGCCGAACTCGCCCACCGCGGCGAGCATGTCGCCGACCGGCCCCACCACCGAGCCGTCCTCCCATGCACCCACCCGGTCGAATGTAGACGTCAGCCAGCCACCAACGTCGTCGATCAGAGTGGGGCAGTGTGGCGACTGCCGTAATTGCGTTGCGATGTCATGGGTTTCGACGGTCGACCAGTGCGCGGGCCGGCGGTTGCGGTGTTCGGTCACCCGTAACGCCCAGGCGCCGTCGGTGTCGGCCGCCGGCCCGGGTGCCAGATAGCGGACGGGCTCGTCGGCCGGCAGTGCCCGGGCGATGAGCTCTTCCGCCCATCGGGATTTGCCCGATCTGATCCCCCCGAGCACCAGGGTGCGCACGGGCCTCAGTGGGCTTTCGCGGGGTCAGTCAACGCTGCTGCCGCGCTCGACCTGGGGCCGCGGTGACCGCGTCCGACGCAGCTGGGTTGCGCGCCCGGCGGCGTAGAGGCCCAGCTTCCCGCGACTTTCGGTGTTATTCGGGAACTTCGCGTCGACCAGTCCGCTGACCTTGCGGGCCAGGAGGACGCCGTCGATAGCCATCACGACCATGAGTACCAGCATCGCCGGGGAGACGTAGAGCTGCAGCCGGGGGGCGCCGAACATGACGAACATCAAGGCCAGCGTCGACGGCATGAACAGGCCCAGGACATGGGGGCGGGAGTCGACGATGTCGCGGACATAACGCCGGATCGGCCCCTGGTCGCGTGGTAGCAGGTACGCCTCGTCGCCGGCCATCATGCGTTGACGACGTTCGGTCATGCGGGCGCGGCTCTCGGCCTTGGCGGCCCTGCTCTCCTCGCGGCTGAGTTTGGGGCCCGCCAACGCCTTGCGGCGGGCACGCGCCTCGGAGGTGGTCATCGGCGCGGGTGCGACGGGCTTGCGGCGGGGGTCGGCGCGTTTGGGGGTGGGCCGCCCCTTGGGGACTGTCCCGCGCGAGCCACCGGACTCGGTGTCCGGGGTGTCCGGGGCGTCCGGGGTGTCCACCCCCGGCGGTGACGCGGCCTCGTCTTCCTCGCCTCTCCGGCGGCCCGACAGCTTCACACTCGCCAGGTTACTGTGCGCGGAACCCGCCCCGAAATCGCGCCTGTACCGGCTGATCGGCCCGGCCTGGGCTTAGTCTTAGCCGTTATGAACGGTGATCTGTGACCGGACCCGCGCCCGGCCGTCTGCAATTGCCGGCGATGCTGGTTCTGGTTGCCCCGGACTGCTACGGCGACACCCTCTCGGCCGTCGAGGCGGCGGCCGCCATCGCGACCGGCTGGACCCGCTCACGCCCCGGGGACCGGTTCATCGTCGCCCCGCAGTCCGACGGCGGCCCGGGTTTTATCGAGGTGTTGGCCGGGCGGCTGGGGCTGAAGCGGCGGCTGCGGGTGTCCGGGCCGCTGGAGGACTCGGTGGACGCCGAGTGGATTTTCGACCGGCGCTCGCAGACCGCGTACCTGGAGTGTGCGCAGGCGTGCGGCCTGGCGCTGCTGGGCACTCCGCCCACGCCCGAGACCGCGCTGGCGGCGCACAGCCGGGGGGTCGGGCAACTCATCGCCGACGCATTGCTGGCCGGAGCGTCGCGGATCGTGGTCGGGTTGGGGGGCAGCGCCTGCGTGGACGGCGGCCAGGGCATGATCGCCGAGCTCGGGGGCTTGGAGGCCGCCCGCGAACAGTTGGCGTCGATCGACCTGATCGCGGCCTCGGACACCCAGTACCCGCTCCTCGGGCCGTGGGGTGCGGCCAAGGTTTTCGGGCCGCAGAAGGGTGCGGACGCGGCCACGGTCGTCCAGCTGGAAGGCCGTCTCGAGGCCTGGGCGCGGGAACTGGAAGCGGTGGCCGGGCGGGACGTGAGCTCCGAGCCGGGCGCGGGTGCCGCCGGCGGCATCGGCGCGGGTTTGCTGGCGCTCGGCGGTCGAATCGAATCCGGCGCGGCGATCATCGCCGAGCACACCCACCTGGCCGATGATCTCGAGACCGCGGAGCTGATCGTCACCGGTGAGGGCAAGTTCGACGAGCAGTCTTTGCACGGGAAAGTGGTCGGCGAACTGGTCGACGCCGCGCGCCCGCTGGGGATTCCGGTGATCGTGCTGGCGGGGCAGGTCGGTCTGGAGACGTCGACGGTGCGCTCGTCGGGCATCATGTCGGCGCTGTCCATCGCCGATTACGCGGGTTCGGTGCGGCTGGCGCAGGCCGACGCGGCCAACCAGCTGATGGGATTAGCGTCACAGGTCGCGGCACGGCTCGGGAATAGCGGCCCCGCGGGGTATCGTTGAATCACAGGACGCGTGCAGGACCCGCAGCACCCGGAGGAGCAGCAATGACAGTGCAGAACGAGTCGGCCACCGACGCCAAGACCCACGGCGCGATTCTCACCGAGGCCGCCGCCATCAAGGCGAAGTCCCTGCTGGAGCAGGAGGGACGTGACGACCTGGCGCTGCGAATCGCGGTGCAGCCGGGCGGATGCGCCGGGCTGCGCTACAACCTGTTCTTCGACGACCGAACGCTGGACGGCGACCTGACCGCCCGGTTCGGCGGTGTGAACCTGACGGTGGACCGGATGAGCGCGCCCTACATCGAAGGCGCGTCCATCGACTTCGTCGACACCATCGAGAAGCAGGGCTTCACCATCGACAACCCCAACGCCACGGGCTCCTGCGCCTGCGGCGACTCGTTCAACTGACCCAGCGTCAGTACGAGCCACTCGTGCGCAGCACGTAGGAACACACGGCGGTCTGTCCGCGCTGGAACAGAAGCTGCGCGACCCCCTGCGTGTGTTCATGGGCCGGCCCTCCGCTCGCCGGCGTCAACGTCAGGGTGAACAGCACCTGCGCCTGATATTGCGACAGGTACACCAGTTTGTCGATCGACGTCACCGTTGCGCCAGAGAATTGCCTGCGGAACGCGTCGCTGCTCAACCGCGCCAGCGCCTCGTCGGACCGTTTGTCGCGGACGGCGTCGTACATGCCGCACAGTGCGTTTCGGGTGATCCCGTCGATATCGCGTTTTTCGAGCGCGTCCAGGTAACCCTGGATCGCGGTTCTGGCCGCTGAATCCGAGACTGCGGCGCCGGAATTGGCACCGTTGGTGCGGACGCCGTAGACGACCGCCAGCGTGAGGACAGCCGCCGCTGCCGCGCCCAGCGCGAGGCCGACGATCAGCCGGCGCCGCGACCGTCGCTCCGGGAAGGGCACCGCCGGCGGATACGGACCGGCCATCGAGGTTCTCCTACCGTGGCGTGAGGGGGGGGGCGACTCTTTGTCAGGGAGGCTAGCGCACCCGTCGGCCGGCGACGCGTGAGTAAGCTCAAGGGCCGTAGCTGACGAAGGGTGGAGATTTCGTGACGATCGCGGTGACAGGTTCGATTGCGACGGACAACCTGATGCGGTTCCCCGGCCGGTTCTCCGAGCAGCTGCTCCCTGAGCATCTGCAGAAGGTCTCCCTCAGCTTCCTTGTCGACGACTTGGTGATTCACCGCGGCGGTGTGGCGGGCAACATCGCGTTCGCCATCGGCGTGCTGGGCGGTGACGTCGCGCTCGTCGGGGCCGCCGGCGACGACTTCGCCGAGTACCGCACGTGGCTGAGCGGCCATGGCGTCAACTGCGATCACGTCCTGATCTCCCAGACCGCGCACACCGCGCGGTTCACCTGCACCACCGACATCGACATGGCCCAGATCGCGTCGTTCTACCCCGGCGCCATGTCGGAGGCGCGCACCATCAAGCTCGCGGACGTGGTGGCGGCCATCGGGACGCCGGAGTTGGTGATCATCGGGGCCAACGACCCCGACGCCATGAGGGTGCACACCGAGGAGTGCCGCGCGCTGGGGCTTCCGTTCGCCGCCGATCCGTCCCAGCAGCTGGCCCGCCTGTCCGGCGACGAGATCCGCACGCTGGTCGACGGCGCCACGTACCTGTTCACCAACGACTACGAGTGGGACCTGATGCTGTCCAAGACGGGCTGGACCGAGGCCGACGTGATGGCGCAGGTCGACCTGCGGGTGACGACGCTGGGCCCCAAGGGCGTGGACATCGTCGAACCCGGCGGCACCACCATCCATGTCGACGTGGTCGGAGAAACCAGCCAGGTGGACCCCACCGGCGTGGGCGATGCCTTCCGGGCGGGCTTCCTGACGGGTCGCAGCGCGGGCCTGAGCCTGGAGCGTGCCGCGCAGCTGGGGTCGCTGGTCGCGGTGCTGGTGCTGGAATCAAGCGGCACCCAGGAATGGACGTGGGACCGCGGCGTCGCCGCGACCCGACTGGCCGGGGCCTACGGCGACGACGCGGCGGCGGAGATCACCGCCGTGCTCGCCTAAATCTCGGCGGGACTCTCCGTGATAGCTGCACGGGTCACAGCTGCACGGGTCACAGCTGCACGGGATAGTGCGGCTCGCTGATCTGCGGCACCACGCTGTGCTCGACGAAGATGGCGTACCAGAGCAGGAAGATCAGCACCGTCCAGAGCCGGCGGCTGTGATCGCTGGCACCGGTTCGGTGCTCGTCGAGCATGCGCTGCACGGCAGCCAGGTCGACCAGTTCGCCGACGCCACCGCCCCGCGACGCCGCCACGAGCCCGTACGCCCACTCCATCAGTTCACCGGCCCGCAGCCAATGCCGGATCGGCACCGGGAAGCCCAGCTTGGGCCGGTGCAGCACATGCGCCGGAACGATTCCCTCCAGCGCGCGCCGGAGCGCGTACTTCGTGGTGGTGCGGGTGATCTTGGCGTCGACGGGCAACCGGGCGGCGACGGCGAACACCTCCGGGTCCAAGAACGGCACCCGCAGCTCCAGTGAGTTGGCCATCGTCATCTTGTCCGCCTTGACCAGGATGTCGCCGCGCAACCAGGTGAACAGGTCGACGTGCTGCATGCGGGCCACCGGATCCCAGCCGGCCGACGCGGCGTAGACCGATGCGGTCACGTCGGCGTGGGTCCACTCGGCGCGGAATCCGGGCAGCACGGCGCGCAACTGCGCGTCGGAGAAGCTGCGGGCGTTGCCGTAGTAGCGCTCCTCGAGGGTCAGCGAACCGCGGTGCAACAGGCTCTTGCCCCGCATACCCTCCGGCAGCGGCCCGGAGACCTTCCCCATCGATCGGCGCACTGGCCCGGGCAGGTAGTCGAAAGGTCTGAGCGACAGCGGTTCCCGGTAGATCGTGTAGCCACCGAAGAGCTCGTCGGCGCCCTCGCCGGACAGCACCACCTTGACGTGCTTGCGGGCCTCACGGGCGACGAAGAACAGCGGCACCAGCGCGGGGTCGGCGACGGGTTCGTCGAGGTACCAGACAATCTCGGGCAGCGCGGCGACGAACTCGTCCGGGCTGACCACCTTCGCGATGTGGCGGGCGCCGATCGCCTCGGCGGAGGCCACCGCGACGTCGATCTCGGAGAAACCCTCACGTTCGAAGCCGGTGGTGAAGGTGATCAGCTGCGGATTGTGCCGGATGGCCAGCGCGGCTATAGCCGTGGAGTCGATGCCCCCGGAGAGGAACGCCCCCACCGTGACGTCGGCGCGCATGTGCTTGGCCACCGAATCCTCCAGCACCGCGGTGATCTCGTCGTAGCGGGCCTGTTCGGTGTCGCGGGTGAAGGCCTTGGTGGCGAATCGCGGTGCGAAGTAGCGGGTGACCTGCACAGACAATCCGGGCCGAATGCGGGCGTAGCAGCCCGACTCCAGTCGGCGTACCCCGCGGTGCAGCGTCTCGGGTTCCGGCACGTACTGCAGAACGGTGTAGTGCTGTAGCGCCCGCCGGTCGATGTCGGTGTCGAACCCGACCAGTTCCGCGATGTCGAGCAGGCACTTCTTCTCGCTGGCGACGGCGGTGCCGTGCGCGCCGGTGGCCATGAACAGCGGCTTGATGCCGAAGGGGTCGCGTGCGCAGAATAGTTCACGGGTGACGGTGTCCCACAACGCGAACGCGAACATGCCCCGCAGCCGGGTTACCACCTCGGGGCCCCAGTAGTGAAACCCCGCGACGATCGACTCACCGTCGCCGTCGGTGGCGAACGCCGCGCCGTGCCGGGTAGCGAGGTCGTCGCGCAGTTCGAGGTAGTTGTAAATCTCGCCGTTGAAAACCAGCACGTAGCGGTCGGGCGATTCGGGTGGGCCCCACCGCAGCGGCTGGTGCGCGTGCGCGATATCGATGATCGACAGCCGGTTGAAGCCGAACACGGCACCCCCGGAGGGGCCGTCCGCGTCCGGATCGGTCCAGATGCCCGTCTCGTCGGGTCCGCGGTGACGCATCAGGTGCGAGGCACGCAAGATCGCGCCCTCAGCACCGGCCCAGGCGCCGGCCGGGCTCGCGACAAACGCCAGCAGTCCGCACACGGCGCCCCAGTATGCCCCACGTGGGCGGCGAGTGGGGGCCTGGCGCCCGGCCGGCGCGCCCTGGGCCGGGGCGGGCTGTGGCTCGCACGGCGAAACGGCGTCGACTAGGCTGGGGAGGAGTCGATACCCGAGCAGGAGGCGCCAACGTGACACCCCACGAACAGGCCCGTTCGCGTCGTGGAGCGAGCCGCCGCCTGCGACCGCTCGGCTTGGCCGCGACGTTCGCCCTGCTGGCGGCGACGCTGAGCGGATGCAGCTGGTCGGAAGCGCTGGGCATGGGCTGGCCGGAGGGCATCACCCCCGAAGCCCACCTCAACCGGGAGTTGTGGGTCGGCTCGGTGATCGCCTCGCTGGTGGTCGGCGTCCTGGTGTGGGGTCTGATGTTCTGGACGACGACCTTCCACCGCAAGAAGGGGAACGAGACCGAACTGCCCAAGCAGTTCGGCTACAACGTGCCGCTGGAACTCGGGCTCACGGTGGTTCCGTTCCTGATCATCTCGGTGCTGTTCTACTTCACGGTGGTGGTGCAGGGGAAGATGCTGCATCTCGATAAAGACCCCGAGGTGATGGTCGATGTGACGGCCTTCCAGTGGAACTGGAAGTTCGGCTACGAACGCGTCAACTTCCACGACGGCACGTTCACCTACGACGGCTCCGACATCGCACGCAAGAACGCCATGATGTCCAAGCTGGAAGGCAAGGACTCCCGTGGCGAGGAGCGCGTCGGGCCGATCCGGGGACGCACCGTCGCCGACCGCAGTTGGTTAAACTACGACAAGATCGAGACGCTCGGCACCGAGTCTGCAATCCCTGTGCTAGTGGTCCCCACCGGCAAGCGCGTCCAGTTCCGCCTGGAGTCCGCTGACGTGGTGCACAACTTCTGGGTTCCCGAATTTCTGTTCAAGCGCGACGTCATTCCCGATGCCGAGGCGAACAACTCCGTCAACGTGTTCCAGATCGAGAAAATCGACAAGCCCGGAGCGTTCGTCGGCCGCTGCGCCGAGTTTTGCGGCACCTACCACTCGATGATGAACTTCGAGGTTCGGGCGGTGGCGCCCAACGACTTCAAGGCCTACATGCAGCAGCGGATGAGCGGAAAGAACAACGCGGAGGCGCTGCAGGCGATCGCTCAGCCCCCGATGGCGATCACTACCCACGTGTTCGACACACGGCGCGGCGAGCAAGCCACAAGTCCGTAGGCGAGGATAACCAATGCGCATTGAAGCCAGGCTGTTTGAACTCATCGCGGGATTTTTCGTTTTCGCGACCGTGCTCTACGCCGTGTTGACCGCGTTGTTCGCCACCGGGGGGGTCGAGTGGGCCGGCACCACCGCGCTCGCGCTCACCTCCGGCCTGGCGCTGATCGTGGGGACGTTCTTCCGGTTCGTGGCACGCCGGATCGACACCCGGCCCGAGGACTACGAGGGCGCTGAGATCAGTGACGGCGCGGGAGAGCTGGGTTTCTTCAGCCCGCACAGCTGGTGGCCGATTCTCATCGCCCTGTCGGCGTCGGTGATCGCGGTCGGTCTTGCGCTATGGCTGCCGTGGTTGGTCTTTGCCGGCGTGGCGTTCGTTCTCGCCGCGGTCGGCGGATTGGTCTTCGAGTACTACATCGGTCCTGAGAAGCACTGAGAACTCCGGACCAGGGATGCCTGCGCCGGAGAAGCCGGCGCCGAAGCGCGAGCCCAAGGTCACAATAAGGTCATTAGTTGGTCTGAGGTGCTTCACCGAAGGCCCTCCGGCCCGCTCTGTTCGGTAGGGTCGTCCCAGCGCTACGAGAATCTCCCGAACGCGCCCGCCAACAGGCAGCAGCGGGACCCGCGCGTCGGGAAGGCAGTCGGACAGGGCAGGCAAAGATGAGCGGGCCGAATCCCCCGGAACGGGACCTGGATGAACCCCTCGACCACAGCGTCGACGACAGCGCCGGAATACCGGCGCCGGGTGAGACCGGAGCCTTTTCGCAGGCCTACTCGGCCCCGGCATCCGAGCTGGTGACCGGGCTGTATGTGCCCGCCGACCCCAGGCTCTACGACGACGGCGGGTACGACCGTTTGCCCGGTCCCGACGCGCAACGGGGCGCCCCTCGCTGGCCATGGGTGGTGGGGGTGGCCGCTATCGTTGCCGCTATCGCCCTCGTGGTTTCCGTATCGCTGCTGGTCGCGCGCAACGACACCACCAAGCTCGCGAACCCGGGGACTTCCACCGTATCGACGCCGCCGCCACACGACGAGATGACGACCACCATGGCTTCGCCCGCGACCACCACCGCGCCCCCGCCGGCAACCACCACCGCGCCACCGCCACCGAGTCCCGAGACCCCCGCGGCCGAGACCCCGGCGGCTCCCGCACCGCCGCCCGCGCCGACCAGCGCCGCGCCCCCGGCGACATCAGCGGCGGCTCCGCCGCCGGCGACCACCACCCCGGCCGGGCCGCGGCAGGTCACCTATTCGGTGACGGGCGCCAAGGCGCCGGGTGATGTCATTTCGGTGACCTACGTCGACGCCTCCGGTCGGCGTCGCACGCAGCACAACGTCTACATCCCGTGGTCGATGACGGTGACCCCGATCTCGCAATCCGATGTCGGTTCGCTCGAAGCCTCCAGCCTGTTCCGCGTCAGCAGGCTGAACTGCGCGATCACGACCAGCGACGGAACGGTGCTGTCGTCGAACAACAACGACAGCCCGCAGACGACCTGCTGATGGCTGGCAGATACGCCGCATACCGGCGCGGCGACGACTCCATTTCGCCAGAGGTGGTCGATCGCATACTGATCGGGGCGTGCGCCGCGGTCTGGCTGATGTCGTTGGGCGCGAGCGTTATCGCCCTGGTGGCGCTGGTCGATCTGGGTCGAGGTCTCCGCAGAGTGGCCCACAACCCGCACACCAGTTGGGTCTTGTACGCGATCATCATCGTGTCCGCCGTCGTCATCGCGGGGGCGATCCCGGTGCTGTTACGCGCCCGGCGGATCTCTCACTCAGAGCCCATGGCGCCGCCGGCCGGCACGGGGCGGCCCCCGCTGCGCCGCGCCGCGACAGGGCTACCCCAGACGAACCAGGCGGACCAGCTGAGCCCGGCGTCGACGGCCGAGTGGTCCGGTCCTGAGGTAGACCGGGCGTGGTTACGCGGCACGATCTCCTTGGTCGGCACGATGGGTGTCGCGCTGATTGGGGTCGCGGTAGCGACCTATCTCATGGCCGCCGGTCACAGTGGGCCGTCGTGGGTCGGTTATGGGGTGGCAGGAGCCGTCACGGCGACAATGCCGGGCATCGAATGGTTCCACATTCGGCGGCTGCGAGCCCTCGCTGCGCAGACCTGACCGAACAGGCCCGTGACAACCCCGACGACCTAGCGGTCTCCGTTGGACGAACCGATGGCCACTGTTTGGTGGTCACGCAGAGCCGTCAGGGCACGCTGCTCGCTCGCGTGCTCCGCTTCGCGTAACGCCGCATCCTCAGCGGCCGGGTCGGCCGACAGGAAGCTGCCGATACCTGGGGCTCCGCCCGAACCCAGCTTGTTCATGCGCTTGGGCAGCGCTGCGCCCTGGTATGCCAGTGGCACCGGGTGTCCGTGGCCGTCGACGGGCCCGAGCGGCTGGTGCAGCTCGATGTAGGCGCCCTGCGGCAGCCGTTTGATGATCCCTGTCTCGACGCCGTGCTCGAGCACGTCACGGTCGCTGCGCTGCAGGGAGATGCACCAGCGATACGTGATGAAGTAGACCAGCGGCGGAACGACGACCATGCCGATCCGGCCGATCCAGGTCATCGCGTTGAGCGACATGCTGAACTTGTAGGCGAGGATGTCGTTCATCGCACTCAGGGTCAGCACCATGTAGAACCCGATCGCCATGGCGCCGATCGACGTGCGCACCGGTGCGTCGCGTGGCCGCTGCAGCAGGTTGTGGTGCTCGTGATCGCCACTGAAGCGCTTCTCCAGGAACGGGTAGACGATCAGGAGCCCGAAGATCAGTCCCATGAGAAGGGCGATCCACACCGGTGAGGGAATGGTGTGGTGCCCGAAGTAGATCTCCCACGGCGGGAAGATGCGGGCCAGACCCTCGGTCCACATCATGTAGAAGTCGGGCTGCGAACCGGCCGAGACGTGGGACGGCTTGTAGGGGCCCAAGTTCCAGATCGGGTTGATCTGCAGGAGGCCGCCCATCAGGCCGAGGACGCCGACGATGGCTGCGAAGTACGCGCCGGACTTGACCGCGAAGATCGGCATGACCCGCACACCGACCACGTTGTGCTCGGTGCGCCCGGGGCCGGGGAACTGGGTGTGCTTCTGGAACCACACCATCGCGAGGTGCAGCCCGATCAGCGCCAGGATGATTCCCGGCAGCAGCAGGATGTGCAGCGCATACATCCGCGGGATGATGGCCCCCACCTCAGCACATTGGTTCCCGGTGCCGCCGCAGGGGAAGTCCCCGCTGAACAGCGCCCAGTGCAGCCAAGTGCCGATCACCGGCATCCCCATGGTGATGGACGAGAGCGCGGCACGCACGCCGATACCCGACAGGAGGTCGTCGGGCATCGAGTAGCCGAAGTACCCCTCGAACATGGCGAGGATCAGCAGCAGGGAGCCGACGACCCAGTTGGCCTCGCGGGGCCGCCGGAACGCGCCGGTGAAGAACACGCGGGCCAGGTGCACCATGATCGCCGCGGCGAACAGCAGTGCGGCCCAGTGGTGGACCTGGCGGACAAACAGGCCGCCCCGGATCTCGAACGAGATGTCGAGCGTCGAGGCGAAGGCCTTGGACATGTCGACCCCGCGCAGCGGTTGGTAAGCGCCGTTGTAGGTGACCTCCGACATGGACGGGTCGAAGAACAACGTCAGATAGACACCCGTGAGGAGGAGCACGATGAAGCTGTACATCGCAACCTCGCCCAGCAGGAAAGACCAGTGGGT
The DNA here is from genome assembly GCA_903927745.1 of uncultured Mycobacteriaceae bacterium. Lineage (GTDB taxonomy): Bacteria > Actinomycetota > Actinomycetes > Mycobacteriales > Mycobacteriaceae > Mycobacterium. The sequence continues at coordinate 41,592 of CAIYOH010000318.1, read as the reverse complement.
CGGAAAGACCTTGTTCAGCTGCCTGCGGACGGCCGCCGCCGGGTGGTAGCGCGTGTCGATCATCTCACCCTGGTGGGCCAGGACGTCGCTGATCTTGGGGGGGCTCAGTGATGGACTCATGTTGTTGTTCTCTCCCAGAAAGCAGGTCCGACAGGCTCAGCGAAGTCGCCGTTGGCGACCAAGTATCCGTTGGAATCGATTGTAATCGGAAGTTGTGCCAGCGCGCGCGCCGCCGGGCCGAAGATCGGCCTGGCGTAGTTCAAAGCGTCGAATTGAGACTGGTGGCACGGGCAGAGGATGCGGTACGTCTGCTCCTCGTACAGCGACGCGGGACAGCCCAGATGTGAACACACCTTGGTGAAAGCGAACAGTTCGCCGTAGTTGAAGCTCTCCTGGCCCTGCCGCTTAGCGACGCGGGGCATGTCGTTGGGCCGGATCCGGATGAGCATCACCGGGTTGCGGACGCCCTGGTTGATCCCGCGGAGCTTCTCCTGCGATTCCGGCGTGGTGCCATCACCGTCGGATTCGCGCCACGGGAAGACGGTTTCCATGCCCCCGGCGTCGAGGTCCTGGGGGCGCATCTTGATGAACGGCGAGGTGGAGGCCGAACCGGTGGCGCGCGCCAGGTAGATGGTCTCGCCGTGGTAGCGGGGGGTCCAGCCCGTCGTCCACAGCACGGCCTTCATTCCGTCCGCGGTGGGCACCACCGGCTTCCACGGGTTCTTGATCAAACCACCGACGAACGCCACCAGGCTGGACAGGCCGAACGCGCCGAGCCCCAGGCCCAGCGACAGGCCCACCAGCTTGCGTCGTCCGACCGTTGAGCCCTGGTAGGCGTCGGCCAGGTTCGCCACCGCCGTCTTGCGGTCGATCTCGGGAGACGCGCCGTCGTGGCGGTCCTGGATCGAGATCTCCTCGGGGATGAAGCGTTTCTGAAAGAGGACCGCGCCGATCGCGATCGACAGGATCGACATGCCGAAGGTCAGCCCGTACATGGGGGTGGCCAGCGAATACATCACGCTGCCCGGCGCGTACTCCCACGGCCAGAAGATGAACACCAGCAGCAAGCCCAGCCCGAACACGCCGCCCAACAGCAGCCACAGCGACACCGAGCGCTCGGCGCGCTTCTCGGCTTTGGTGCCCTCGACGGGCCAGCGCGGCTCCTTGAATACGGTCTCGACGCCGTCGAGCCTGCCGCCCAGGGCGACCAGTTCTTCGCGTGACATCGCCGCCAGGGCAGCGTCGTCGGGGCCGGAATTCTGAACGATGTCAGTCATGTTGGGCGTTCCTCCGCATCTGAACGTCGCGTTGTGCCGCATCCCCGCGGCTCATGATGATCGCGCCCCTATCCAGAGCGCCAAGCCGATGGCGGCCACCATGCCGATGATGAAGACGGCCATGCCCTCGGGGGCCGGCCCCAGGCCGCCGAGGCCGTAGCCACCCGGTGAGCGCTCCTCGGTCACGGCCTTGACGTAGCCGATGATGTCCTTCTTGGCGTCCAGGGATAACTGCTGATCGGAGAACTTCGGCATGTTCTGCGGACCGGTGCGCATGGCCGCCAGGATCTGCTGCTCGTTGGCTGGCGCGAGGTTGGGAGCCCACTTGCCGGACGACAACGCGCCGCCCTTGCCGGTGAAGTTGTGGCACGACGAACAGTTCAGGCGGTAGAGGTCTCCGCCGCGGCCCAGGTCGGTGCCGCGCAGAGAATGCATCGCGAGGCTGCCGTCGGGATTGCGTTCCACCGTGGGGCCGCCGCCGTTGGCCTGCACGTAGGCCCCCATCGCCTCGATCTGTGACTCGTCGAAGCTTGGCTGTTTCCGGCTCACTTGGGCCTCGCCGCGGGCGACGGGCATCCGGCCGGACGACACCTGGAAGTACACGGCGGCGTCGCCGACGCCGATCAGGCTGGGCCCGTGTTGGGCCACGCCCTGCAGGTTGGCGCCGTGGCAGGAGATGCATGCGGTCTCGTAGAGCTGCTTGCCGTTGCGAAGGAGCGCCGAGGTCGACTCGTCCGCGACGGCGATCTGCGGCCGCGGCGTCAGGATGGCTGCGAGCCCGCCGGCGATGGTCAGTGCGATCAGCAGCAGCAAACCGCCCGACAGCCGGCGGCGCAGCCGGCGACGCGAGGTCGTACGCTGGCCCCGCTGCGCCTGACTGGGCCGCGCCCCGCGGCTGCGCCTGCTGAGTCCTAATGTCCTCAACCGCTTACTCCTGTCCGTGTAACGCCGGGCCTATCGAATGAAGTAGATGACCGTGAACAGCGCAACCCACACGATGTCCACGAAATGCCAGTAGTACGAGACGACGATGCTGGCCGTCGCCTGTGCCGGGGTGAACTTGGTCATCGTGGTTCGCGCCAGCAGGAAGAGAAAGGCGATCAGGCCGCCGGTGACGTGCAGTCCGTGGAAGCCGGTGGCCAGGTAGAACACGCTGCCGTAGGCGCTGCCCGGAATCGTCGTCCCGTGAGACACCAGGTGGTAGTACTCGTAGGCCTGTCCGAGGACGAAGAACAAGCCCATCAGGAAGGTGAGCACGTACCAGCGCCGCAGGCCGAACACGTCGCCGCGTTCGGCGGCGAACACGCCCATCTGGCAGGTGAACGACGACGCGATGAGCACCAACGTCACCGGGACGGCCTGATAGAGGTTCAGCTCCGTCGGTGGGGGCGGCCAGTTTCCGCCTGCCTGCGCCCGCGCGGTGAAGTACATCGCGAACAGCCCCGCGAAGAACATGAGCTCGCTCGACAGCCACACGATGGTGCCGACACTGACCATGTTCGGTCGGTTGAGCGAATGCACCCGCGATGTGATCGCAGTACCCGGGGTTCCTACAGCGCTGGTCACACCGGTCAGTATTGCGCGTCGGGTGCCCGATCTCTACCCGGGCGGCCAATTCATTTCTGTGGTGTGGCTCTCGTTTCGACTCGGCGTGGGACCATCGGCGCGTGGCAGTGTCATCTGAGGCGTCATCTGAGGCGCCGTTCGGGGGCGCCGACCCGGGCGCAGGGCCCACCTGGCCGCAGGTCCTGGCGCGGCTGACCGGCGGCCGGGAACTGGCTCGGGGCCAGGCTGCGTGGGTCATGGACGAGATCATGTCCGGCCGCGCGCAGCCGGCCCAGATCGCCGCGTTCGCGGTGGCGATGCAGATGAAGGTCCCCACGGCGGCAGAGATCGGTGAGCTTGCCGACGTCATGCTGCGCCACGCCTGCCCGCTGCCGCCCGCGGCGACGGGCTTCGAAGCTGTCGACATCGTCGGTACCGGGGGAGACGGCCTCAACACGGTCAACCTGTCGACCATGGCGGCGATCGTGGTGGCGGCGGCGGGCGTCCCGGTGGTCAAGCACGGTAACCGGGCGGCGTCGTCTCGCTCCGGCGGCGCGGACACCCTCGAGGCGCTCGGCGTGCGCATCGACCTGGGCCCCGAGCAGGTCGGGCACAGTCTCGCCGAGATCGGGATCGGGTTCTGCTTCGCACCGCGGTTTCATCCGTCGTATCGGCACGCGTCGGCCGTGCGCCATGCGATAGGCGTGCCGACGGTGTTCAATCTCCTTGGGCCGCTTACCAATCCGGCTCGCCCACGGGCTGGGCTGATCGGCTGCGCGTTCGCCGATCTGGCCGGGGTCATGGCGGGAGTTTTCGCCGAGCGCGGGTCGAGCGTGCTCGTTGTACGCGGCGACGACGGTCTCGACGAGTTGACCACCACGACGACGAGCACGATCTGGCGGGTGCAGGGCGGGACCGTGGACACATGCGCGTTCGATCCCGCCGCATTCGGTTTCGCCCGGGCCGACCTCGGCGATCTGATCGGCGGCGACGCGCAGGCCAACGCCGCTACGGCACGTGCCGTGTTGTCCGGCGCCGGAGGACCCGTGCGCGACGCCGTCATCCTGAACGCCGCCGGAGCGATCGTGGCCTACGACGGCCTATCCGGCCGCGCTGAATGGCTGCCGGCGTGGGAGGCCGCGTTGCGGCGGGCCACCGCCGCCATCGACTCCGGCGCGGCCGAACAGTTGCTCGCGCGTTGGGTGCGGTTCGGCCAGCAGGTCTGACTCCCACCCGCTGAGGACTTGTTCGCCGGCCAGCCGCGCTGAGCGCGCCGTCGCTGCCCACTCCGCCCAGGCGCCGGCCGAGTGCCGCGGCGACGCCCAGCCGCCGGAGGCGGTCTCGGCAACTCGGACGATCCGCACTCCGGGGCGGACCAGCCAGCGCGCGATGAGCGCGGTCTCCTCGACCAGCGAGCCGCCCAGCGGCGCCGATGCCGGCAGGATCACCTGCGCTCCGGCCGCAAGTGCGTCGATCACCGGCATCGGCGGAACACCCCGGTTCGCGGTGCCGGCCGCGGCGAGCTGGCCGTGGCGGATGACGGCGATGTGGTAGCCCCCAGAGCCCCTCGGGCCCCTCGCGCCCCTAGAGCCCCCTGAGCCCTCGTGGCCGTCGGGCCCGTCCGGCGCGGCGGCGATCAGCTCGGGCAGCGCGGCCAGGGCACGCAGCCGCTGGGCGCGCCACAGGGCCTCCACGGCGGTGGCGATCCGGTCTCGCAGTCGTGCCGCGCTCTCGTAGTGGTGTCGCCCGGCGAGCGCGGCCACCTGGTCGGCGGCAGCGGTCAGGGCGCTGTCGTCGGTTCCCTCGATCAATGCCGCGGCCCGCGCGACGGCCGCCGCGTACTCGGTGGCCGTCACATCCCGGGCGGCGGGGCACGGCGACACTTCGAGCTCGGGACAGCCGTGCAATGCCGACCGCGCCAGCCGTGCGGTGCAGGTGCGCAGGCCGGTGAATCTCGCCAGCAGGTCTGCCGTGTCGGTGGCGTCGGTGCGGGAGCGGAACGGCCCGATAGCGCGGTCGTGCCGTGGGCTGCGGACCGCGACCAGTCGCGGGAACGCCTCGTCGGTCAGCGTTACCCACCACCAGCGGTGCGGGAACCTCGACCGCCGGTTGTACGGCGGTGCGTGCGCGGCCAGCAGCCGCAGTTCGCGCACCCCGGCCTCCAGCGCGTGGGCGCATTCGACGTGGTCGACCGCGTCGGCCAGCCCGACCATCTCCGTCATCCGGCGGCGGGGGTCGGTGCCGTTGAAGTACTGGCCGACTCGTCGTCGCAGGTCGACGGCGGTGCCGACGTAGAGCACCTCGCCTGACGGCCCGCGGAACAGGTAGACCCCCGGCCGGCGCGGCAGCCCGTCGGCGAGCACCCGCTTGCGGCGCTGGGCCGGGGTCACGTCCGGCAGGTAGGCGAGCAGGTCGGCGTAGGTGTGCACGCCCTGGTTGCCCACCCGTTCGATGAGCGCGTGCAGCACCTCGACGGTGGCGCGGGCGTCGTCGAGGGCGCGGTGGGTGGGTTGCGCCGCGACGGCGAACAGACTGGCCAGGGCGGCCAGTCGCACGCTGGGCGCTTCCTCGCGGCTCAGCACCCGGCGAGCCAGCCGGACCGTGCACAACACCCGCGGTCGCGGCCAGGCAACCTCGCACTGCTGCGCCGCCGCGCGCAGGAATCCGATGTCGAACCCGGAATTGTGCGCGACGAGCACCGCGTCGCCGGCGAACTCGAGGAACATCGGCAGCACGACGTCGATCGTCGGGGCATCGCACACCATTGCCGTGGTGATGCCGGTCAGCCGCACGATCTGCGGTGGCAGGCTGCGCTGTGGGTCGATCAGGGTGGCGAACTCCCCGAGAACAACGCCGCCACGCACCTTGACCGCGCCGATCTCGGTGATGGCGTCGGGGACCGTTCCGTCCGGGCTTGTGCTGCGGGCGCCGGTCGTCTCCAAATCCACGACGACGAAAGTGGTTTCGCGCAACGACACCTCATGTGCCGCGTCAGACGGACCCACGTCGGGGAACCTCAGCTGATCGCTGCCCGTGACACCCATGACCCACACGGTAGGGACACCGTCCGACACTTGCGCGTTCCCACGCGCTCGCGGCGGAAAAGTTGTCGGTGGGCCCGGTTACCGTGCGGGCATGCCGACCGTGCGCTGTGAGACCAACCGAGAGGATTCACCTGATGGCACTGACCGGGACGCCTGAAAGCGGGACGCCCGACGGAGCGATACCCGACGGAGCGATACCCGACGGCGCGGTACCCGACGGCGACGCGCCGGTGGTGATCGACTGCGACGACTGCGCGGTACGCGGCCACGGCTGCCACGACTGCGTGATCAGCGTGTTGCTCGGGGTTCCGGAAACGCTGTTGCGCGACGAACGCGCCGCGCTGGACGTGCTCGCCGAGGTGGGATTGGTGCCGCGGCTGCGACTGGTGCCGATCCGCCGTGACCGCGACGCGGGAGTCGCCTGATCGCCCAGATCGCCCAGTCTGCCAGGGGATTGTGCCGGGAATCCCCTGCAACCACAGAGAAATGCCAGAAACCTTTCCAATTTCTTATTCATGTGATTTGGGCAAACGCTGATATCGTTTCGTAACCAGACCGAGACCTAAACCCAGCTTGACGCCTCATGCGTCGAACGGCCGTTTAAGGATGCAGATTTGATCTCCGACTTCATTAGCCCGATCGCGCGCGCTCTCCCACAAGTCCTCATCGGTTCGCTGACTGGCCTGACGGTCTTCTCCGGCGTGCTCGCCGCCAACGCGGTGGCCGACCCGGCCCAGGACGCACTCGCCACGCTCAACGACCTGTCTCGCCAGGCCGAGCAGACCACCGAGGCACTGCACACCGCGCAACTCGACCTCAACGCAAAGCTGTCGGCCGTTCGTGCAGCCGACACCAAGCACGCCGGCGATCAAGCCGCCGTGGACGCGGCGAAAGCTCACCTGGCCTCGTTCCAGGGAGCGGTCGACAAACTCGCCGCCGCCACCTACATGGGCGGCAGCGTCGACGGCATGCAGGCCATCCTCACCGCGGGATCGCCGCAGGGGCTGATCGACAGACTGACGATGCAACGGGTTATGGCAGACCAGATGGCCGGCCAGATGACCAGCTTCAAGCTCGCGAGCGCTCAGGCGGCCACGGCCGAGCAGGAGTCCGCGAAGTCTGCCGCCGAGGCGAAGAGCGCTGCCGATCAGGCCGCCGCCGTCCGCACGGGCCTACAGGCCAAGGAGGGCCAACTCCAGGTGCAGATCGCCGTGGTCAAGACGCAGTACGGGTCCCTGACCCCGCAGCAGCGGACCACGCTCGCCGGACCCGGCCACGCTGTGCTGGCGGACTTCCCTGTGCCGGATGCGCCGCCGCTGGGCGGTCCGCCGGACTTCGCGGAGGCCGCCCCGCCCGCTCCCGACGCCCCGCCGCCCTTCGGCATGCCCCCACCGCCTCCGATCTTCGGTGCGGGTGACCGCGGGAACGTCGTGCAGGCGGCGTTGAGCCAGGTGGGATCGTCCTACGTGTGGGGCGGCGCCTCCCCGGGCGGATTCGACTGCTCGGGTCTGGTGATGTGGGCGTTCCAGCAGGCCGGTGTCCAGTTGCCGCACTCCAGCCAGGCGATGGCCAACGGCGGCCAGCCGGTCGCGCTGTCGGACCTGCAGCCCGGTGACGTGCTGACCTTCTACTCCGACGCATCCCACGCCGGCCTCTACATCGGCAACGGCATGATGATCCACTCCTCGACCTACGGTGTGCCGGTGGGCGTGGCGCCGATGAACTCCTCGGGCCCGATCTACAACGCCCGCCGCTACTGAGCAGCCCGGATCAGGGCGTCGGCGGCTGCGGACCCTCCTGGTCTTGGTCTTCGCCGTCGAGCTGACCGTGGCCTCGACCGCAGCGCTGCACGCGGTGACGCCTCCGCAGGACCAGATCCACGCCGTCTCGGAGTCTTTGACCGCCGGTGACCGCACCGTTGTGCTGGTCGGCCCAGCGGGTGACCGCCTGCTGTCGCGCGTCGCGTCCATCATCGGTGCGGCGGTCGTCGCCGTCGAAGGATTCTGGGGCGTCGACTGGCCGACCGACATCACGGTGGTCGCTACCCGCACCGACGAGGAATTTCGTACCGCCGCCGGCGGCGGACCGGCATCCCAGTGGGCCGATATCGCGGCCGTGGCGGTCGCAGACCGCGTCGACCCCGCGCACCGGCTGGCGGTAGGCCAGCGGATCGTGTTCGCGCCGGGTGCCACCGCAATGAGCGATTCGGGCCTGCGAATCGTGTTGACCCACGAGCTTTTTCACTATGCCGCCCGTGCCGCCACCGCTATGGATGCGCCCCGGTGGCTCACCGAGGGCGTGGCCGACTTCGTTGCCCGGCCTGCGACTCCGGTGCCCGCCGGCGCGCTGCTCATTCCGCTGACCCTGCCTGCGGACGTCGACCTCGACCAGCCTGGGCCACAGCGGACACTGGGGTACGACCGCGCATGGTGGTTCGCCCGTTTCGTTGCCGATCACTACGGGACGAGCGCGCTGAAAAACCTCTACCTGGCCGCCTGCGGTCCCGGGCGCACCGACGTGCCCACCGCCTTCCACGATGCGCTGGGTGCGGACCCGGCCGGCGTGCTCGTGCGCTGGAGCGAGTGGCTGACCCGCTAGATTGACCCACTGTGAGCCGGGTCCTGCTGGTAACGAACGACTTTCCACCGCGGCCGGGCGGCATCCAGTCCTACCTCGGCGAGTTCGTCGCCCGTCTGGTGAACACCGGCGCTCATTCGGTGACGGTGTACGCCCCGCAATGGAAGGGCGCCGACGCCTTCGATACCGGGGCCGCCGCGGCCGCGGGCTATCGCGTGGTTCGCCATGCGGGCTCGTTGATGCTGCCCGGCCCCGCTGTCGACGCCCGGATGCGGCGGTTGATCGCCGACGGCGGCGTGGACACCGTCTGGTTCGGTGCGGCCGCACCCCTGGCGCTGCTGGCCCGGCGAGCCCGGCAGGCCGGGGCGAGGCGGGTGGTGGCCAGCACGCATGGACACGAGGTGGGCTGGTCGATGCTGCCCGTCGCCAGGTCGGTCCTGCGGCGCATCGGCGAGGACACCGACGTCGTCACCTTCGTCAGCCGGTACACGCGATCCCGGTTCGCGCCCGCCTTCGGGCCCGCGGCGTCGCTGGAATACCTGCCGCCCGGGGTGGACACCGACCGCTTCAAGCCTGATCCCGCAGCCCGACGCGAGTTGCGCGACCGCTATCGGCTGGGGGACAGGCCCACCGTGGTCTGCCTGTCCAGGCTGGTACCCCGCAAGGGCCAGGACATGCTGATCGAGGCGCTGCCCTCGATCCGGCGCCGTGTCGACGGCGCCGCCCTGGTGATCGTCGGCGGCGGCCCGTACCTGGACTCGTTGCGCGCGCTTGCCCGCCGTTGCGGGGTCGCGGACCATGTGATCTTCACCGGCGGCGTACCGGCCGCCGAGCTTCCCGCGCACCATGCGCTGGCCGACGTGTTCGCCATGCCGTGCCGCACCCGCGGGGGCGGAATGGACGTCGAGGGTCTCGGAATCGTGTTCCTGGAGGCCTCCGCGACCGGCGTGCCGGTGGTAGCCGGCAAGTCGGGCGGCGCTCCAGAGACTGTGCGGCACAACGAGACAGGGCTCGTGATCGATGGCCGGTCGGTGCCCGACATCGCCGACGCTGTCGCAGGCCTGCTGACCGATCGCGACCGGGCCGCCGCGATGGGCGCGGCCGGCCGACGCTGGGTGACGGCCGAGTGGCGCTGGGACACGCTGGCGGCCCGGCTGGCCGACCTGCTGCGCGCCTGACGCTCGGCGGCGGCGGTGGGCCGAGCCGGGTTAACGCTCGTAGATGGCCGCGATATCGGACGCGAACTTCTCGGCCACCACGTTGCGCTTGACCTTGAGCGTGGGCGTCAGTTCCCCGGTGTCCACGGTGAAGTCGACCGGCAGGACGCGGAACTTGCGGATCGACTCGGCGTGCGACACCGCCAGGTTGGCCTGCGTGACGGCCGCCTCGATCTCGGCGACCAGGTCGGGGTCGGAGGCCAGGTCGTCGACGGACGCGCCGGCCGGCTTGTGGTTGCGCTGCTTCCAGCCCCCGAAGGCCTCCGGATCGATCGTGATCAGCGCGCCGATGAACGGTTTGTTGTCCCCGACGGCCATCGCCTGGCTGATCAGCGGGTGGGCGCGCAGTTGGTCCTCGAGCACCGCGGGCGCGACGTTCTTACCGCCGGCGGTGACGATCAGCTCCTTCTTGCGGCCGGTGATCTTCAAGAATCCGTCGTGGTCGATGGCGCCGAGGTCGCCGGTCTTGAACCAGCCGTCAGCGAACGCCTCGGCGGTGGCCTGCTCGTTGCGCCAGTAACCGCTGAACACCACGCCGCCGCGCACCAGCAACTCGCCGTCGTCGGCGATCCGCAGGCTGTTGCCGGGCACCAGGGTTCCGACCGTGCCGATCCGGACGTTGCCGACCTGGTTGACCGTGATGGCCGCGCTCGTCTCGGTCAGGCCGTAACCCTCGTGAATGGTGACGCCGGCACCGCGATAGAAGTGCCCCAACCGCGCGCCCAGCGGTGCGCCACCGGAGACCGACGCGCGGCAGTCACCGCCGAGCGCCGCGCGCAGCTTGCCGTAGACCAGCCGGTTGAACACCGCATGTTTGACCCGCAGCGCCAGCCCGAGTTTCCCCGCGTCGAGCGCCTCGCTCCACTGCACCGCGGTCTGTGCGGCAAGCGCGAAGATCCGTCCCTTGCCGTCGCTGGCGGCGTTCTGCTCGGCGGTGTTATAGATCTTCTCGAACACCCGCGGCACCGACACCACGATGGTGGGTTTGAACACCGCCAGCATCGGCATCAGATTCTTGATGTCGCTGGTGAATCCGACGGTCACTTTGTTGGTGAATGCGGCCAGGGTCAGCGCCCTCGCCAGCACGTGGGCCAGCGGCAGGAACACCAACAGCCGCTGCCCCGGGCTCAGCAGCGTCGGCAGGCACTCCTTGGTGCCGCGGATCTCGTACAACATGTTCGAATGGGTGAGTTGGCAGCCTTTGGGGCGGCCGGTGGTGCCCGACGTGTAGATGAGCGTGGCCGGATGCTCGGCGCGCAGCGCGTCGAGCCGGGCGGTCAGCTCGCCCGAGTCGACCGATGCGCCTGCGTCGCCGAGTTGCGCGAGCGCCCCGGGGCCGGAACCGTCGATGAGCAGCACCCGCCGCAGCGCCGGCAGGTCGGCGGTGAGTTCGGCGATGATGGTCCCGTGCTTTTCGGTCTCGGCGAACGCCAGCACCGCCTCCGAGTCCTGCAGCACCCAACGCACCTGCTCGGCCGACGAGGTCTCGTAGATCGGCACCGTCACCGCGCCGACAGCCAGTATTGCCAGATCGAGGATCGCCCAGTCGTAGCAGGTGGCCGAGAAGATGGACACCCGGTCGCCGGCCTGCACTCCGAGCGCGATCAAACCCATCGCGGCCGACCGAATGTGAGAAGCCGCCTGGGCGCACGTGACATCGGTCCAGGCGCCGTCGATCTGACGCTGGTAGATGACGGCATCGGGGTCGTCGCGCTCGTGGCGGAAGACCGTGGCCGCGATATTGTCGTGCTCATTGATAGTGAAATGGGCAGGCACGCTGTATTCACGCATGTGATGACCTCGTTGTCACGTCGCTGGTTGTCACCAGCCTAATCCGAGCCGGGGACCGACGTCTGCCCCGGAGATCGATATGTGAAGGTGGTGTGATGAGCAGCGTCGAGATCGCCGACCAGACCTACGTCGCCGTGGCCGGCGCGCTGGTGGGCGCTGCCGTCGGCGATCCGTCGAACTGGCGCCGGTGGTGGCCCGACCTGGGCCTGCAGGTGGTCGAGGATCGCGGCGAGAAGGGGATCCGCTGGGCGGTCAGCGGCCCATTGACCGGGACCATGGAGATCTGGCTGGAATCCTTGCCGGACGCGATGGGGGGAGTGGTGTTGCACTACTTTCTGCACGCGGAACCGACCGGCGTTGCGGCCGGGAGGCTGGCCAAGCTCAACTTCGCGAAAATCATTCACCAGCGTCGGGCGGCGGGCAAGAGAATGGCCTTCGAGGTCAAGACGACATTGGAGCGGCCGCGTCCGGTCGGGCTGGCTCCGGTACGTTAACCGGGTCCGGGCTGCGCGGGGAGTACCGTCTGCCACCGGGAGAGAGGGCATCAACGAGGTGGCGGAGAAGACGACGCAGACCATTTACATCGAAGCCGACCCGGCCACGGTGATGAAGGTGATCGCCGACATCGATGCGTATCCGGAGTGGATCACGGAGTACAAAGAGGCCGAGGTCCAGGAAAAGGACTCCGCGGGTTACCCGAAGGTCGCCCGGTTTGTTCTGGACGCCGCCGTGCTCAAGGACACGATGGTCATGTCCTACACGTGGCCCCGGGACCGCCGGTCGGTGAGTTGGACGCTGACGTCGGGCTCGCTGCTCAAATCTCTCGATGGTTCATATCGACTGGCGCCCAAGGGGTCCGGCACCGAGGTCACCTACGAGCTGTCGGTGGACCTCGCCATTCCGATGATCGGACTGCTCAAGCGCAAGGCCGAGCGCAGGTTGACCGACTCGGCGCTGAAGGACCTGAAGAAAAGAGTCGAGGCTGAGTGAATCCCGTGAATCCGCCCCGGCCCGGATCAGTCTCTTCGTCGGTAAGGGTGGGGTAGGAAAGTCCACTTTGGCGTGTGCCACCGCGGTCACCGCTGCCGCTGCGGGGCAACGCGTGCTGGTGGTGTCCACCGACCAGGCGCATTCTCTGGGTGACGTGTTGGGCCTCCCGGTGCCGGCCAGTGGCGAGGGCGAGGTGGTTCGGGTGCTGACCGACCTGGAGACCGGGGTTGGCGACGCGGGTGGCGGACTTCTGGACGCGCTCGCCGTGGACACATTGGCTCTGCTGGCGCGCCGGTGGCGTGGAGTGGTCGGGGCGCTGGGTCGGCATTTTCCGGACTCTGATGTGGATACTATTGCACCCGAAGAACTTTCGGCGCTACCGGGCGTTCAGGAGGTGCTCGGGTTACACGCCGTCGGCGAATTGGCCGCGTCCGGACGGTGGGATCGCATCGTCGTCGACTGCGCATCGACGGCAGACGCGTTGCGCATGTTGACCCTGCCCGCCACCATCGGACTGTACGTCGAACGCGCGTGGCCGCGGCATCGGCGGCTGTCCGGGATCGCCGACGACGCACGCTCGGCGCCGTTGGTCGAACTACTGGAGCGCATCAGCGCCAGCGCCGAGGAACTCGCGGGGTTGCTGACCGACGGTCAGTGCGTCGGCGCCCACCTGGTGCTGACGCCCGAGCGAGTGGTCGCAGCGGAGGCCGTCCGGACGTTGGGTGCGCTGTCGCTGATGGGCGTCCGGGTCGAGGAACTGATCGTCAATCAAGTTCTGATCGAAGACGAGTCCTACGAGTACCGCGATCTGCCCGCCCACCCGGCCTTCGACTGGTATGCCGAGCGAATCGCCGAACAACGCGCCGTCCTCGACGACCTCGAGGCCACCATCGGTGACGTGGCGATGGTGCTCACCGCTCACCTCTCCGGCGAACCGATCGGGCCGAAGGCGCTGGGCGCGCTGCTCGACGGTGCCCGCCGTCGCGGTGGGGCGCCCCCGCCTGGACCGCTGCGGCCGATCGTGGAACTCGAATCGGGCTCTGGACTTGGGTCGATCTACCGGCTGCGGCTAACGTTGCCCCAACTCGACCCCGGCACGCTGACGCTGGGCCGCGTCGACGACGACCTGGTCATCAGCGTCGGCGGGTTGCGGCGCAGAGTTCGCCTCGCGTCGGTGCTGCGCAGGTGCACGGTAGTGGACGCCCACGTTCGCCGCGGTGAGCTGACAGTTCGTTTTCGACCGGATCCGGAGGTGTGGCCGAAATGAGCGGCGCCCACCCCGAGATCGGTCCTGAGCTGCGCAGGCTCGCCCAGACCATTCTGGACGGCATCGACCCGGCGGTTCGCGCGGCGGCCGCGTTCGCTGCTGGCGGGGGAGCCGGGACCGGCCGCTGTCAGCAGGTGTGGTGCCCAGTGTGCGCGCTGGCCGCGTTGGCGGGCGGTGAACAGCACCCTCTGCTCACCGTGATCGCCGACCACAGCGTCGCCCTTATGGAGGTGATTCGCGGCATCGTCAGCGATGTCCGCGATGCCGGCGGCGCCGGCGTGGCCGACAGCGCCGACACGGGCGGGGCCGGCGAGACCGGCGAGACCGGTCGCTCAGCGGCACCGCCGCCCGGCGGTGGGCCGCCCGGCGGGGCAGGATCAGCGGGGACGACGCGCTATCAGCCCATCCCGATCACCGTCGAGGAGTGATCTCGGCCGTGCCGGTCTGGTTCTGCGAGGGCCGGGTCGGTAGAGTTGTCACAAATCATCGTTTGCGCGGGAGGGAGGGTGGACCATGTGGTACTGGTTTTTCAAATACGTCCTCCTCGGCCCGCCGCTGGCCCTGCTCGCCCGGCCGAAAGTTGAAGGTCTGGAACACGTTCCGAGTTCCGGACCGGCGATTCTGGCCAGCAATCACCTGGCGGTCATGGATAGCTACTGCCTGTGCCTGGTGGTTCGCCGCCGCATCACGTTCCTTGCCAAGTCCGAGTATTTCACCGGCAAGGGGCTGAAGGGGCGGTTCCTCGGCTGGTTTTACTCCGTCGCCGGTCAGGTGCCGATCGACCGCACCGACGCCGACGCCGCACAGGGTGCCCTGCAGACCGCCGAGCGGTTGCTGCGTCAGGGCAAGCTGCTCGGTCTGTATCCCGAGGGCACCCGCTCGCCCGACGGCCGACTGTACAAGGGCAAGACCGGCCTGGCGCGCCTGGCTCTGCAGACCGGTGTTCCAGTGATCCCCGTCGCCATGACCGGCACCGATGTGGTCAACCCGCCCGGCACCAGGTTCCTTCGCCCGGGACGGGTGACGGTCCGTTTCGGCACACCGATGGACTTCTCCCGGTTCGAGGGTATGGCCGGTAACCGCTTCATCGAGCGGGCCGTCACCGACGAGGTGATCTACGAGCTGATGCAGCTTTCGGGCCAGGAGTACGTCGACGTCTACGCCGCCAAGGTCAAGAAACGTGGCCACGAGGCACAGTCGGCTGACGAGGCCGCGCGGATCCCCGACACTGCGGCCGGGTGACGGCCGCGCCGGTCAGCCGGCGGCCGGCACCGGCGCCCGCGGCCGGGTCGCTGAATCGGCCGGAGCGTGACGCGCCGTGACGGACAGTCCGCTCACGACGATCACCGCTATCGCCCACCAGACGTAGGACATCCCCGCGAGCTGGCTCCACCAGGCCGCGCTGTCTTCGTGATGCTCGGGAAGCAGGACGATCGGCGACCAGTGCATAAGCGCCACCCCGACGACGCTGACCACCGCCAGTGCCGGGTTTCGGCGTTGCCACGCCACGATGCCGGTGACCAGCACGGACGGTAGCGCCCACACCCAGTGGTGCGACCACGACACCGGCGACACGACCAACCCGAACAGGGCGACGCAGATGACCGCGAGGACGGGTTCGCCGGCGCCCAGCACCCGGCGCATCGCCCAGACGGTGACCGCCAGCACCCCCAGCGAGGCGGCCACCCACAGCAGGAAACGGGGCTGCTCGCCGAGTCCCGTGCGGGCCAGGGCGCCGGTGATGTTCTGGTCGGTGTTCAGCGCCGCGGTGCCGATCCGATCGGTGTGGTGCACGGTGCGGGTCCAGTACTCCACCGAGTCGTCCCACGCCACGGCGAAACCGGCCAGCGTCGCCGCCAGGAAGCTGCCCACCGCGGTCAGCGCCGCCCGGTTGTCCCGCTTGAGCAGGAAGTAGAGCAGAAACACCGCCGGCGTCAGTTTGAGCGCGATCCCCAAGCCCAGCAATAGCCCGCGAGGCCACGGAGTGCGGCGCGGTACGCAGTCGGCGATCACCAGGGTCATGATCACGACGTTGATCTGGCCGAACCGGAAGTTCGCGGCGATCGGCTCCAGCATGAGCGACGCCGGCGCCACGATGACGATGGCCAACCAGCACCGGCGCAGCCACGCCGGGCCTGTCAGGAATGCTGAAGTGCGCCAGACGTCCAGGCGTGTCAACACGATCACGGTCGACACCACCAGCAGCAGCAGCGTCAGCGCGGTGATCGCGACGCTGGCGGCGGGCATGTGCAGCCAGGCGAATGCGCTGAACGCAACGGCCGCCAGCGGGGGATAGGTGAACGGCAGATTGAGCCCGACGGGTGTGTGGAATGCCGTATCGCCGCGGTAGAGCGGACGCCCGTCGAGCCAGGCCCGGCCGCCCATCTGGTAGACGTCGATGTCGATGCGGTACGGCGTGTGCCCGAACAACCGCCAGCGGGCGTAGCCCAGGAATGCGGCGGCCACCAGCCATAACAGGGGCCACAGCAGTACCTGCACGGTCTTACCGCCTGTGACTCGCGGTTCCCCTTCGCCCATGTCGACCCAGCGTAACGGTGACCGCGCCTCACGTGTCGGCCCTAGGCTCTCCAGGGTGCGGTACTTCTACGACACCGAATTCATTGACGACGGCCGCACTATCGAGCTCATCTCGATCGGGGTGGTCGCCGAGGACGGCCGGGAGTACTACGCCGTGTCCACGGAATTCGACCCTGAGCGCGCCGGCAGCTGGGTCCGCGCCAACGTGCTGCCCAAGCTGCCGCCGCCGTCGTCTCAGCTGTGGCGATCGCGCAGGCAGATCCGCGCCGAGCTGGAGGACTTCTTCGGTGTCGCCAGCGCCGGGCCCGCCGACCCGATCGAACTGTGGGCGTGGGTGGGCGCCTACGACCACGTGGTGCTGTGTCAGCTGTGGGGCCCGATGCCGGACCTGCCTCGGGCGCTGCCTCGTTTCACCCGTGAGCTGCGGCAGTTGTGGGAGGACCGGGGATCGCCCCCCATGCCGCCACGGCCACCGGACGCGCACGACGCGCTGGTGGACGCCCGCGATCAACTGCGCCGCTTCCGGCTGATCTCGGCGGCCAGCGCGGCGCCCAGCTGAGCCGTTTCGGCGGTGTTGTCCCTGATCAAGCCCTGACCGGCCCGAACCGGCGCATGCCGCGGCCCGGTTACGATATAGCGATGAACTGGACCGTCGACATCCCGATCGACCAGCTGCCCTCGCTGCCGCCGCTGCCCAGCGACCTGCGGGACCGTCTGGACGCCGCGCTGGCCAAGCCCGCCGCTCAGCAACCCAGCTGGCCGGCGGATCAGGCGGCGGCCATGCGCACGGTCCTGGAAAGTGTGCCGCCGGTGACGGTGCCGTCCGAAATCGTGCGGCTGCAAGAACAGCTGGCCCAGGTCGCCAGGGGCGAGGCGTTCGTGTTGCAGGGCGGCGACTGCGCCGAGACCTTCACCGACAACACCGAACCCCACATCAGGGGCAACATCCGCGCCCTGCTGCAGATGGCCGTGGTGCTGACCTACGGCGCCAGCATGCCGGTGGTCAAGGTCGCCCGCATCGCCGGCCAGTACGCCAAGCCGCGTTCGGCCGACGTCGATGCGCTGGGCCTGAAGTCCTACCGCGGCGACATGATCAACGGCTTCGCCCCGGATCCGGCGGCGCGCGAGCACGACCCGTCCCGGCTGGTGCGCGCCTACGCCAACGCCAGCGCCGCGATGAACCTGATGCGGGCGCTGACCTCCTCGGGGTTGGCGTCGCTACACCTGGTTCACGACTGGAACCGCGAATTCGTGCGGACGTCGCCGGCCAGCGCCCGCTACGAGGCCCTCGCCGCCGAGATCGACCGGGCGTTGCGGTTCATGAGCGCCTGCGGGGTGGCCGACCGCAACCTGCAGACCGCCGACATCTACGCCAGCCACGAGGCTTTGGTGCTGGACTACGAGCGGGCGATGCTGCGCCTGTCCGATATCGACAACGGGCAGCCGCAGCTGTTCGACCTGTCGGCACACACCGTGTGGATCGGCGAGCGGACCCGTCAGCTCGACGGCGCGCACATCGCCTTCGCGGAGGTGATCGCCAATCCCATCGGCGTGAAGATCGGCCCGACGATGACCCCGGAGCTGGCCGTCGAGTACGTGGAACGGCTTGACCCGCACAACAAGCCGGGGCGGCTGACCCTGGTGAGCAGGCTGGGCAACAACAAGGTGCGCGACGTGTTGCCGCCGATCATCGAGAAGGTTCAAGCGACAGGTCACCAGGTCATCTGGCAGTGCGACCCGATGCACGGCAATACCCACGAGTCGTCCAACGGCTACAAGACCCGCCACTTCGACCGGATCGTCGACGAGGTGCAGGGCTTCTTCGAGGTGCACCGCGCGTTGGGCACCCACCCGGGTGGCATCCACGTCGAGATCACCGGCGAGAACGTCACCGAGTGTCTCGGTGGTGCGCAGGACATTTCGGACACGGATCTGGTGGGACGCTACGAGACGGCGTGCGACCCGCGGCTCAACACCCAGCAGTCGCTGGAGTTGGCGTTCCTGGTCGCCGAGATGCTGCGCGACTGACCTGAAGCCTTGTCCCGCGAGCGTGCGTGTCTGCACGCCGACACGCCGATGCGGCCGTACGTATGCGCACGCTCGCGGGCTGGGCGGGGCTGGGCGGGGCTGGGCGGGGCTGGGCTGGGCGGGGCTGGGCGGGGCGGGGCTGGGCTGGGCTGGGACGTTAGAGCAGCCCACTGAGGTTGCTGCCGATCGTCCACCCCACTGCAGCGGCGAGGCCGGTGAGCGCCAGCACCACCGCCACCCAGATCAACACCATGCGGCGGGCATGCTGACGCTCCCAGGCGAATTCGCTCATCGGGATGCCGGCGAATTCGCCTGCTGCGGGCTCGTACCGGTCCTCGACTTGGTCCTCGAATCGGTCCGCCACCCGGTCCTGGCCGGGTCGAGTTGGTGCAGGCCACTCCCCGGGCCCGAGGGTCAGTTGCCGGGTGGGGTGGCGGACGGCGCGGTCGCGGTGCAGGGCTGCCGACCGGTGTTGCGCCGAGTTCTGCGGCGCCGGCACCCGGAAGCCCGGCAGGCCGACCTCGTGGGAGATCGCGTCCAGTTCGGCGCCCATCTCCACGGCGTCGGCGTAGCGGGCCTGCGGGTCGCGGGCCGTCGCGCGCGCGACGAACCGGTCGAAGTGCGGGGGCACCCCGTCGATCGCCGCGCTGGGTGGCGGCACGTCGTTGTCCAGCCGCTGGGAGGCGATCGACAACGCCGAGTCACCGGTGAAGGGTGTGCGCCCGGTCAGCAGTTCGTAGGTCATGATCCCGACGGCGTAGACGTCGCTGCGAGGATCGGCGTAGCCGTCACGCACCTGCTCGGGTGACAGGTACGCCGCGGTACCCAGGATGACGCTGGTGGAGGTGATGCCGGCGGCGGCAACGGCGCGTACCAAGCCGAAATCGGCGATCTTGACGGTGCCGTCGTCGGAGATCAGGACATTCTCGGGCTTGACGTCACGGTGCACCAGGCCCGCACGGTGGGCGGCGGCCAGACCGCCCAGCACGGGCCGCAGCACGGCCGCCGCCGCGTGCGGGGGCATCGGACCGCGTTCGGCGAGCAGCTCGCGCAGCGTGCCGCCCTCGATGAGCTCCATCACCAGAAAGGGCTGCCGCGCGTCCATGCCCTGGTCGTAGACGGCAACCAGTCCGGGGTTGCTGAGCCGGGCGATGGTGCGGGCCTCGAGCTGAAAGCGGGTCAGGAACTGCTCGTCGCCGGCGTAGCGGGCGTCTATCACCTTCACGGCGACGAGGCGGTCGAGCCGCGTGTCGCGGCCGCGGTAGACCGTCGAGGTCCCGCCGCTGGCGATCTTGCATTCGAGCAGATAGCGACCGTCGAGCATGGCGCCCTCCAGTGGGTCACCCATACCAGCGGCCACGGGGCCATCGTAGGTGCGCCGGCGCGGCCGAGCGCTGAACACGGATCCCAACGCGCCGTGCACGGCCTACACTGATTGCGTGGGCAGCATTCCGGCCGGCGACGACGTGGTGGACCCCGGGGAGCCGATGCACGAGCTGTCCCACGTCGCCGCATTGCTGGGTCTGCCGGTGAGCAGGGTTCTCCAACAGTTGCGGGACGGGCATCTGGTGGCGGTACGGCGCGACGGCGACATCGTGGTGCCTCAGATCTTCTTCACCGCCTCCGGCGACGTGGTCAAAGGCCTGCCGGGACTGCTGACCATCCTGCACGACGGCGGCTACGGCGAGACCGACATCCTGCGCTGGCTGTTCACCCCGGATCCGTCGCTGACGGTCACTCGTGACGGCTCACGGGACTCCGTCACCAACGCCCGGCCGGTCGACGCCCTGCATTCCCACCAGGCGCGGGAGGTCGTGCGCCGGGCGCAGGCGATGGCTTACTGACGGCCTGTCACAGGGTCGAGTTCGGCCGGAGTTCGATACAGGCTGCGCCAGGCGGCCCCTGCGCACGCGGCGGCGATGACGACCTGTACCCACGAATACATGCCGTGGGACCCGTCGGGTCTGAAGAGCACCATGACCCAGGTCGACAGACCGGCGATCAGTGCCACCGCCCGTCGGGACTGGGCCAGGGGCGCCGCGACCGCCAGCGGCCAGGAGTAGTACCACGGCAGGGCGGCCGGGCCGAACACCACCACGATCACCATCGACCACGCAATGCCGGTCAGGGCGGCCCGGTCGTCGCGCCGGAACCGCCACCACACCAGCGGCAGCGCCACGGCGATCACCACCATGCCTACCGACCGGGTGGTGCGCAGGACGGTGTAGAAGTGCGGGAACGCTCCGCCGGCCAGCCCGTGGAGCAGATTGGCGGCTGCGGTCGGCACGGAAAGCCAGTTGATGACCTTCACCGATCCGGCGAGCGCGGTCAGCCACCCCAGGCCGACACCGGCCACAGCGGTCACGGTCCCGAAAACGACGGCGAAGACAACCAGCGATACCGCGGTCGCGGTGGCGAACGCCCGCGCCGGGGCGTATCCGCGGGCCCGCAGGTGTCGCATCCACACCCACACCACGAACGGCAGCGAGAGCCCGGCCGTCGCCTTGACCGCCATGGCGACCGTGATCAGCGTGATGCCAAGGACGTTGCGACCGTCGAAGGTGCACGCGATCCCTGCGGCCATCAACCCCACCATGAGCATTTCGTTGTGCACCCCGCCGATCAGGTGGATCAGCACGAGGGGGTTGAGAACGCAGATCCACAGCGCGATCGGCACGTCGGCGCTCAAGTGACGCGACAATCGGGTCGTGCCCCAGATCAGTGCCGCCAACCCGGGCAGCATGCACAGGCGCAGCACCATGGTTCCGGCCAGCACGTTGTTGCCGACGAGGATCGTGACTAACTTGGCGACCAGGATGAACGCCGGTCCGTAAGGGGCGGTGGTGACAGACCAGACGGGACTCACGTTGTCCAGGAGCACATTCGGGTTGGCGACGGGCCCCACCGCATAGGGGTCCAGACCGTCGCGTAGCAGCGCGCCCTGCGCCAGGTACGAGTAACTGTCCCGGCTGAAGATCGGCCCCGACAGCAGCAGCGGCGCCAACCAGAAGCCGGTGGTGACCAACATCGTGAATTCGGTCGCCCTCCCGGCCAGCGCTCGCCGGCCCAGCGCGAGCCACGCGATCAGCATGAGGCCGACGCCGGTCCACAACAGGATCGAGGACAACACGAATCCGTGCCCGAACCGCATCCACGACAGGTGTAGCGATTCCAGGATCGGGTCGTGCTGGCGGGTGCTGCCCGCTCCGAAGCTGCCCGTGGTGATCAGCGCGGCACCCACCAGGCCCAGCTTCGCCGGGCCCGACTCGGCAGCGGAGACGAACGCGACGAGCCGTGACACATGGGCCCGTACAGGGGATCTGGCCGCCGAGGGGGCGGCGGTCGGGATCGGGGCGGGATCGGGGGCGGGAGCCGTGGGGGTGGGCATCGTCAGGCGTCAGGCGTCAGGCGTCAGGCGGATCGGGCGGTGGCCATCCGGGCCAGTTCGGCGAGTCCCGCCTTCGCCTCGGGGTTGATGGGGGTGGCCGCCAGCGTGTCCATCGCCCGCTGGGTGAGCGCCGCGATGCGACGCTCCGCGGCACTCAACGCGCCGACCGACTCGATGACCGAGCGCAGGTGGTCCACCTCGGTGTCTGTCAGCTGCGCCCCAATGGAATTGCGCAGCAGGGCGGCCGCCGCCGGATCCGATGAGTCAGCCAACTCCAGGGCCTCGGCGAGCAGCACGGTCCGCTTGCCGGATCTCAGGTCGTCGCCCGACGGCTTGCCGGTTACCGCGGGGTCGCCGAAAACGCCCAGCAGATCGTCCCGCAGCTGGAACGCCACACCCAGGTCTGTCCCGATCTGACCGAACGCCTGGTGTACGTCGGGCCGGTCGGCCGCGGCGGCCACGCCCAGCTGCAGGGGCCGCGTCACGGTGTAGCTGGCCGTTTTGTAGGTGTTGACGTTCATCGCCGAATCGATCGATTCAGCCGCGCTGGCCTCGGCGACGATGTCGAGGTATTGCCCGCCGAGCACCTCGGTGCGAATGTCACTCCAGACGTGCCGGATCCGGTGCTGGGCCTGCGGTGACACGTCCACCGCCGAGACGATGTCGTCGGCCCAGGCGAGCGCGAGATCGCCGAGCAGAATGGCCGCCGAGATCCCGAATTGCTCCGGGGATCCACGCCAGTGCCGCTCGCGGTGCAGCTCCGCGAAGCGGACGTGCGTCGTGGGATTGCCGCGGCGCGTGGACGACCCGTCGATCACATCGTCATGCACCAGCGCGCAGGCTTGTAGCAGTTCCAGAGCCGAAAACAACAGCAGAATGTCGGAATCCGGCTCCGCGGTCGACACCGAACGCCAGCCCCAGTAGGCGAATGCGGGCCGCAGCCTTTTGCCCCCGTTGAGCACGAAGTCCTCGAGGGCGGCGATCAGCGCGCCGTAGTCGGCGCTGATGTGGGCGTTCTGGGCGCGCCGGTCGCTCAAGTACAGCCGGAGTCGATCGGTGATCGCGTTCGTCAACTCGACGGTTACCGCTGCTGCGAGGCTCAGCGGAGCACCCCTATCTTCTCGGCCGGTTTGGCTTCCGGTCCTGGTCCGACAGTGTATGTCGCTGCACGTCGCTGTGCCCGATCCAGCTGCCGCCCGGCCCGCGCAGTTCCCCCGGGAGCGGCCGCCACGCCTATGCTGGCGACGGATCAGACGGAGAGGAACCGCGTGCCCCTCAACACCATCGCGCTCGAGCTCGTGCCGCCGAACTGCGACGACGGACGAGAGCGTGCTCTCGAGGACGCTCGGAAAGTCGTGCGTTACTCGGCCGAAACCGGCCTGGGCGGCATGCTTCGGCACGTGATGATTCCGGGCATGATCGCCGAGGACGACGACCGTCCGGTCCCCATGAAGCCGAAGCTGGACGTGCTCGACTTCTGGTCGATCATCAAGCCGGAGATCCCCGGAATCCACGGCCTGTGCACCCAGGTCACCGCGTTCATGGGTGAGGAGTCATTGGCCCAGCGGCTCTCCGATCTGTGCGCCGCGGGTATGGAGGGTGTGGTGTTCGTCGGTGTGCCGCGCACCATGAACGACGGCGAAGGCTCCGGGGTGGCGCCGACCGACGCCTTGTCCATCTACCGCGACGTGGTGCCCAACCGCGGCGTGATCGTGATCCCGACCCGAGAGGGAGAGCACGGCCGGTTCACCTTCAAGTGCGACCAGGGCGCCAACTATGGCATGACGCAGCTGCTCTACTCCGACGCGATTGTCGACTTTCTGACCGAGTTCGCCGCGACCAGCGATCACCGGCCGGAAATCCTGCTCTCATTCGGCTTCGTGCCCAAGGTCGAGAGTCGCGTCGGCTTGATCAACTGGCTGATTCAGGATCCGGGCAACGCCGCGGTGGCCGCCGAGCAGGAGTTCGTCAAGAGGCTGGCCGCCAGCGAGACGCCCGAGAAGTGCCGACTCACGGTCGACCTGTACAAGCGCGTGATCGACGGGGTGGCTGATCTGGGTTTTCCGCTGAGCATCCACCTGGAGGCCACCTACGGGGTCTCGGCTCCGGCCTTCCAGACGTTCGCGGAGATGCTCGCCTATTGGTCCCCCGCCCAGGGGACCTAGCGGGGCTACTGGTCGCCTGAGGGAGTCAGCCGCGGGGAACGATCCCGGTTGGACCACGCCAGATACGCCACCCCCCCGGCGGCTGCGAACGACACGATGCCCATCCAGATGGCTGCGTCGGCGAAGGAGCGGTCGCTGGGGTCGGCGGAGCGGGCCTGCGCGGTCATGGTGCTGACCACCCCTGGTTTGAGTTTCCACGACACCACGTCGGACTCGGCGCGGTCGCCATTGGTGGACGTGACGGCGCCCGGGAAGGCGACGGTCAACTCCACGTCGGCCTCCGGGTCGCTCACCGATGTCAGGTCCGCCCGGCCCTC
The DNA here is from genome assembly GCA_903927745.1 of uncultured Mycobacteriaceae bacterium. GTDB lineage: Bacteria > Actinomycetota > Actinomycetes > Mycobacteriales > Mycobacteriaceae > Mycobacterium. The sequence goes on along the minus strand of CAIYOH010000318.1, from coordinate 17,448 downwards.
CAGGATCACCAGGCTGCCGTTCCGGCGCAGCGAGATGTTAAGTCCCGAAGCGTCGGGATTCAGATTGGCCAGCTGCGGCAGCTCGGCGAAGGTCAGATCCGAGAACACGGCCTGCGAGCCCACGTAGCCGTCGCTGTTGTAGTTCGACACGGCGATCTTGCGGCCGAACGGCAGGTTGTTGGTTTCGAGTTGCGGGCCCGTGTCTTTGCTGCTCTTGGGTTTCGCTGCCGCGATGATATCTCCGGACACCAGGTCGTCGGGGGAGATCGTGACCGACGCGCGGGCTCGGAGGCACCCGGCGGCCAGCGGCACCATGACCATCACCATCGCGACGCCCAGCCAGCGTCGCCGCCGGGCCGTGAGACCTCGGGACCGGAGCTGAGCAGGGGCGGCGCGCACGAGGTCATCGTGCCAGACGACGCCGCGGACTGGACGTGCGTTCGGCGGAGTCACAGCGGCAGGGTACTCACAGCGGCAGGGTACTCACAGCGGTGAGTATTCACAGCGGCAGAGTGCGACCCAGGATCGCGAATGCCCGGGGGTCGCCTGCGAAGTGGTAGCGGCGGATGACGTCGTCGAAGCCCAGTCGGCGGTACAACCGCCATGCCCGGTTGGGCTCTCCGGTGGTCTCCGGCGTGGAGAGCAGGACGTTCGCCTCGGTGCGACGGGCGAGTAGGCGGCGGGCCAGCGCCTCCCCGAGGCCGTGCCCCTGCATGCGGGGATGAATGTGCAGTTCGGTCAACTCGAAGTAGCTGCTCATCAGGCGGGTGATCTCCAGGGGCGGCCGGCCGCTGCGCCGCAGGCCCAGGACAACCTGCTGCTGCCACCACTGCCCAGGCGCTCCCGGATACCCGTAGGCCACGCCCAGCAACGGCGCGTCGCTCAGTTCGGCGGCCGTCGGCGCGTCCCGCCCCTGGGCCAGGTCAGCCTCCGTGACGCCAACCCCCTGCCATCCGGGCCGCCGGATGTGTTCCAGCCACATGGCGGCGCGCTGGTTTTCGGTGCCCCGCGGGTAGCGCATTGCGTCGACGTATACCCCCAACGCGTCACCGAGGCGGCGCTCCATCTCCTTCGGTGGCAGATCGATGAGGAATATCGCCACGGTGTGGTGTCCTCCTGGGTGATCCCGGCGTGCGTCGGCTTCGTCTGGGCGTCGGGTCGCGGCGCCACCGCAATTATCGGACCTGCGTGGGCACGGCCGCGGGCCCGCCTCTGCGAGCGCTGCGCCGCGCCGGGTCCTGCAGGTGGCGGGGCTGCGCCGGGACGGACCGGCCAGCCCGGATAGAATTGCCGAGCAAAGCATTGGTGTGACGCAGATCGACCTCGTATCATTGACGACAGGTGCTCCGGCGACGGGCACCCGCGTGCTAGTGACAGCGATCGGCGGCTACGCGCCCGACCGTCGGCAAGGAGGGACGAATGCCACTCTCCGATCATGAGCAGAGGATGCTCGATCAGATCGAGAGCGCCCTGTATGCCGAGGATCCCAAGTTCGCGTCGAATGTCCGCGGAGTTGGATTCCGGGCACCGAGCGCGCGACGGCGTCTGCGTGGCGTGGTCTCATTCGTCATCGGTCTGGCCATGCTCGTGTGTGGTGTGGCGTTCAAGGCCACCATGGTCGCCGGCTTCCCCGTCCTGAGCGTCGCCGGGTTCATCGTGATGTTCGTGGGCGTGTTGTATGCCGTCACCGGCCCGCGCCTGTCGGGAGTGCCGGGGGCAGGCGGGTTCCGCGCCCGGGTCGGCTCGCCCGCACCGCACCAGGGGTGGCGCAGGCTCCTTCACCAGCCGGATGGAGGATCGGTTCCGCCGCCGTTTCGACAACTAGCGGGGACCTGAGCCAGCAGGGGCGGCCGCAGCAGCCCACGGAGGCCCCGTATCTCGGTGCGCGTGATCGTTGCGCGTGATGCGTGCGTCGGAGAATCCACATCGCACCCGAATCGCACCCGAATCGCACCCGAATCGAGTCCTCATCGAGTTCGGCGGGCGTCGCGCACGCCCCACTGCGCCCCACCCAGGTCCCCGTGACGCCTCACCCACGTTTTTTTAGCGCCTGAACTCTGGTTTTGCAATGCCGTGCTCGGGTAGTCCCGACAGCCCGCACGCCCGCAGACACCTCGGGCGGCGCGATCGGTGGCGGAAATCAGCGGAAAGTCGGATGCGACACCCTTTTATTGGCCCCTCAATGGGGCAAAGTGGGGGATTGTGGAGTATGGTGGCGGAAGGGTTTGGGCGACGCGACGCCGCGTGTGGGCTGGAGGTGATGCAGGTGTTCCTCGGCACCTACACGCCCAAACTCGACGACAAGGGGCGACTGACGTTGCCCGCTAAGTTCCGCGACGAGCTGGCAGGGGGGTTGATGGTCACCAAGAGTCAGGACCACAGCCTCGCCGTCTACCCGCGAGCGGCATTCGAGCAACTGGCAAGCCGCGCCAGCAAGACCTCGCGGAGCAACCCCGAAGCGCGGGCGTTCCTGCGCAGCCTGGCCGCCGGGACGGACGAACAGCACCCCGACGCGCAGGGCCGCATCACCTTGTCGGCCGACCACCGCCGCTACGCCAACCTATCCAAGGAGTGCGTGGTGACCGGGGCGGTCGACTACCTCGAAATCTGGGACGCCCACGCGTGGCACGACTACCAACAGACCCACGAAGAGAACTTCTCCGCGGCCAGCGATGAAGCACTCGCCGACATCATCTGAGGTGCGTGCCCGTGCATCGTGGCCTCTGCCCGAACCGACCCTGGCGTACTTCCCCAACGCCAGGTTCGTGCCGTCGGACAGGGGCCAGGGTGCACGGGCGGCAGCCCAGGCAATCGGTCGGCGCCGGAACAGCAGGATAGGCGTCGCAGTGGCTGAGAAATCGGGCGAATTCGGGCACGTCCCCGTGCTGCTGCACCGCTGCGTAGAACTGCTCACCCCCGCACTCACCCGTCGTAACGCCGACGGTTCGGGCGCCCTCCTAGTCGATGCCACCGTCGGCGCCGGCGGGCATGCGGAGCGATTCCTGACCGAGTTGCCGGGCCTGCGATTACTCGGGCTCGACCGCGACCCCGACGCCCTGGGCGTCACCCGGGCCAGGCTCGCGCCTTTCGCCGACCGCGTCACCCTGGTGCACACCCGATACGACGGCCTTGCCGAGGCGCTCGCCGAATCAGGCTACGCTGCAGGGGATTCCGCTGATGGAGTGCTCTTCGACCTCGGAGTGTCGTCCATGCAGCTCGACCGGTCCGAGCGGGGTTTCGCCTATGCGCGGGACGCCCCGTTGGACATGCGGATGGACCCCGAATCACCGCTGACCGCGGCCGACGTCGTCAACACCTACGACCAGGCGGCGCTGGCGGACATCCTGCACCGCTACGGCGAGGAGCGGTTCGCGCGCCGTATCGCCGCGCACATCGTCCGCCAGCGCACCCACACCCCGTTCACGTCGACAGCTCAGCTGGTGGAGCTTCTCTACCAGGCCATTCCGGCCCCGGCCCGGCGCACCGGCGGGCATCCGGCCAAGCGCACCTTCCAGGCGCTGCGGATCGCGGTGAATGACGAGCTCGAGTCGCTGCGCCACGCTCTCCCGGCCGCCTTAGACGCTCTCGCCGTGGCCGGCCGCGTCGTCGTCCTCGCCTACCAGTCCTTGGAGGACAGGATCGTCAAACGGGTATTCGCCGACGCGGTCGCCTCGCGATCCCCGGTGGATCTGCCCGTCGAGCTCCCCGGCCACGAGCCGCTATTCCGGTCGCTGACGCGCGGCGCCGAGCGAGCGGACGAGGTCGAGATCGACCGCAATCCCCGCAGCGCCGCGGTGCGGTTGCGGGCCCTGGAACGTCTGGACAGTCCGGCGCGATCACCGCGGGTCACGTCGAAAGGCGATGCATGAAGACACAGCGCGAGACGCCGACCCGCCGTCGCGGCTCCGGGCGCCGCGGCGGACGCGACGCCGCTGCCCGCAAGGCCGATCCGGCGTCCCAGCGTCGCAGCCGGCCGGCACGCAATGCGGGGTCCGCCCGGGAAGTGGGGTCGCCGCGGTCGGGCCCGCAGACCAGCCCGATCGCCCGGCCCGCCGAGCGGCCGGCCCGGCCCACGAGCACGCGTCAGGCCAAGGCGCGATCCAAGGCGCGAAAAGCCAAAGCGCCCAGAGCCGTTCGGCCGCGCCTGACCGAGCGTGTGGTCGCCCGGCTGACGTCGATCGACCTGCGGCCTCAGGTGCTGGCGAGCAAGGTCCCGTTCGTCGTCTTCGTCATCGGTGCGTTGGGATTCGGGCTGGGGCTGACACTGTGGTTGTCGACCGCGTCGGCCGAACGGTCGTATGAGTTGAGTCACGCCCGTGAGAAGCACCGAGTGCTGCAACTGCAGAAGGAGGCGCTGGAACGCGATGTGCGCGAGGCGGAGTCGGCGCCGGCGCTCGCCGAGGCGGCGCGCAATCAGGGCATGATCCCGACCCGGGACACGGCTCACCTGATTCAGGACCCCGCGGGCAACTGGGTGGTTGTCGGAACACCCAAGCCGGCCGACGGGGTTTCGCCGCCACCGCTGAACAGCAAGCTCCCCGACCCCCTTCCTCCGGCACCGCCCAAACCCGCCGCGCTTCCCGCCGAGGTGCCGGTTCGGGTGGACCCGGGCACCGGTGGGCCTCAGATTCCGGCCAGGTCCGGGCCCGAGGCGCTGTTGCGCGCGCCGGACGGCTCGTCGACCATCGGCGGCCAGCACCTGCCCCAAGTCCCGCCCCAGGTCCCGCTCCAGGTCCCGCTCCAGGTCCCGCTTCCGGCTCCCGGCTCGCCCGGCGCACCGATCGTTGGGGGAGTGCCGGGCGGGATTCCGCGCCCCGGGCTGCCGATGCCGATCGGCCCGGCGCCTGCGTCGGGCCCCGCCGAGGTGCGGATACCGCTGGGCGGGTTGCCCCCCGCCCCCGCGCAGGTGCCGCTGCCCGCGGAACTCCCGGTTCCGGTGAGACCCGTGCCCGCGCCCCAGGACCTGGCCCCGGCGGCCCCGGCGCCAGCACCGGCGCCAGCACCGGGAGCAGCACCGGGAGCAGCACAGTGAGCCGCACAGTGAGTCGCACAGTGAGCCGGGCCGACTCCGCCCGAGCCCGCCGATCCCAGTCGCCGCGCCCGCCGCATATCCCGGGTGATGCACAGGTCAACAAGGGCGTCCGACAGCGCAAGCGCGCCGCGACGCCCCAGGTCGGCCATTCGGCCCGGGAGCGCCGGACCCGGCAGATCGTCGAGGCGGGGACGCGCGGCGGGGCGTTCGTCCTGCGGCACCGGGCCGGCAACGCGGTGATCCTGGTGCTCATCCTGGTGGCCGCGGTCCAGTTGTTCAGGCTTCAGGTCACCGATGCACCGGCGCTGCGTGCTCAGGCCGCCGGACAGCTGAAGGTCACCGACGTGGAGAAGGCGGTCCGCGGGAGCATCGTCGATCGCAACAACGCACAACTCGCGTTCACCATCGAGTCGCGGGCGCTGACATTTCAGCCGAAGCGGATCCGCAAGCAACTCGAGCAGGCGCGCACCAAGAACTCTGCCGCCCCCGACCCGCAGCAGCGTTTGCGTGACATCGCGACGGAGGTGTCGACCCGGCTGGGCAACAAGCCGGGCTTAGCGACAGTGCTGAAAAAGCTGCAGAGCGAGGAGAATTTCGTCTACCTGGCCCGCGCCGTCGACCCCGCCGTTGCCGCCGCGATCTCCGACAAATTTCCCGAGGTCGGCTCCGAACGCCAGGACATGCGCCAATACCCCGGAGGCTCACTCGCGGCCAATATCATCGGCGGCATCGACTGGGATGGCCACGGTCTGCTCGGGCTGGAGGATTCGATGGACTCGGTGTTGGCCGGCACCGACGGAGCGGTCACCTACGACCGCGGCTCCGACGGCGTCGCCATCCCCGGCAGCAACCGCAACCGGCACCGGGCGGTCAACGGTTCCACGGTCGCGCTCACCATCGACGACGACATCCAGTTCTATGTGCAGCAGCAGGTGCAGCAGGCCAAGAACGTCTCCGGGGCGCACAACGTCTCGGCCGTCGTGCTGGACGCGAAGACCGGCGAGGTGCTGGCGATGGCCAACGACAACACCTTCGACCCGGCCCAGGACATCGGGCGTCAGAATGACAGACAACTGGGCAACTTGGCGGTGTCCTCGCCCTTCGAACCGGGCTCGGTGAACAAGGTGATCACCGCGGCGTCGGTGATCGAATACGGCCTCTCCAACCCCGACGAGGTCTTGCAGGTCCCGGGCGCCATCGACATGGGCGGCGTCTCCATCCACGACGCCTGGGAGCACGGGCTTGCTCCGTACACCACGACCGGCATTTTCGGGAAGTCCTCCAACGTCGGCACGCTGATGCTGGCCCAGCGAGTCGGGCCGCAACGCTTCTCCGAGATGGTCCGCAAGTTCGGTCTGGGCCAGCGCACCGACGTCGGGCTGCCGGGCGAGAGCCCCGGTCTGGTGCCGCCCGTCGATCAATGGTCGGGCAGTACCTTCTCTAACTTGCCTATCGGGCAGGGTCTTTCGATGACGCTGCTGCAGATGACCGGCATGTACCAGGCGATCGCCAACGACGGCGTGCGGATGCCGCCGCGGATCGTCAAGGCCACCATCGCACCCGATGGGACCCGCACCGCCGAACCGCATCCCGACGGGGTGCGGGTGGTGTCGGCGCAGACCGCGCAGACCGTGCGCAACATGCTGCGTGCCGTGGTGCAGCGGGACCCGACGGGAAACCAGCAGGGCACCGGCCCGGCGGCCGGCGTCCCCGGCTATCAGATCGCCGGCAAGACGGGCACCGCGCAGCAGATCAACCCGGCCTGCGGCTGCTATTACGACGACGTGTACTGGGTCACCTTCGCGGGAATGGCCACCGCCGACAACCCCCGCTACGTCATCGGGATCATGATGGACAACCCGGAGCGCAACTCCGACGGATCGGCGGGTCACTCTGCTGCCCCCCTGTTCCATAATATCGCCGGCTGGCTCATGCAGCGGGAGGATGTTCCGCTGTCGCCCGACCCGGGGCCGCCGCTCACCCTGCAGGGCATGTAACGGCCCGCACCTCCCGAGACGGCGCGAACGCCGCATCCCCGGACCGGCTGGATAGGGTGTCATGGCCGATCATGAGCATCGGGCGGCGGAGGGAGGTGCGACGGAGGTGTCGGAGCCCACCGGGTTGCGCCCGAGCGTCACCGCGGGCGTGCGGCTGCCCGAGCTGGCGGCGCAGGTGGGTGCGGTCCTCGCGAGCGGCGTCGGGGCCCCGCACGTCGCGATCCCTGACGTCGCGATCCCTGACGTCGCCGTCACGGGAGTCACCCTGCGCGCGCAGGACGCACGGCCCGGGGACCTGTTCGCGGCCCTGCCCGGTTCGGCGACCCATGGCGGCCGCTACGCCGGCGACGCGATCGACCGCGGCGCCGTCGCCGTCCTGACCGACGCCGCCGGGGTCGCCGAGTTGTCCGACCTGGTCACCGCCGTGCCCGTTCTGATGCACCCCGACACGCGCGGCGTCCTCGGCGGCTTGGCCGCCGCGGTGTACGGACACCCTTCAGAGAAGATGACCGTCGTCGGGATCACCGGAACCTCGGGCAAGACGACCACGGCGTACATGGTCGAATCCGCTCTGCGCGCCGCCGGCCGCACCACCGGCCTGATCGGCACCATCGGCGTACGCATCGACGGCGTCGACATCCCCAGTGCCCTGACCACCCCGGAGGCCCCGGCACTGCAGGCGATGCTCGCGGCGATGGCCGAACGCGGCGTGGACACCGTCGTCATGGAAGTCTCGAGTCACGCGCTGGCGCTGGGCCGGGTGGACGGCACCGTGTTCGCCGTGGCCGGCTTCACCAACCTCTCCCGGGACCACCTCGACTTCCATTCGAGCATGGAGGCCTACTTCGACGCCAAGGCTCTGCTGTTCGATCCGGGCTCTCCGCTGCGCGCGCGCCACGCCGTGGTGTGCGTCGACGACGACGCTGGACGCGCGATGGCCGACCGGTTCGGGGACGCGATCACCGTCCGCACCACAGATCAGCCAGCCCGGCCCGGGCAGTGGAGCGCCGTGGATGTGGCGCCGCGGGAGCCGGGGGGCCAGGGGGCACCCGCCCGCGGGAGCGAGTTCACCGCCGTCGATCCCGCCGGAGGGCGCCATCGCGTCGGTATCGGGCTCGTGGGCCGCTACAACGTCGCCAATGCTCTTCTGGCACTAGCGGTTGTGGATGCGATCGGGGTCTCCCCGGAGCGGGCGGTACCGGGCCTGCTGCAGACACAGGTGCCCGGCCGCATGGAGGACGTCGACGTCGGCCAGGACTTCCTCGCACTCGTCGACTACGCCCACAAGCCCGGTGCTTTGCGCGCAGTCCTGACCGCTCTGGCCCGCCCCGGGCGCCGGCTGGCGGTGGTGTTCGGCGCCGGCGGGCAGCGCGATCCGGGGAAGCGGCGGCCGATGGGCGAGGTCGCCGCGGAACTGGCAGACCTTGTCGTCGTCACCGACGACAACCCGCGCAACGAGGAACCCGCGGAGATCCGCCGGGAGATCGTGGCGGGGGCGTCCGCGGGCGCCGCCGAGGTGGTGGAGATCGCCGACCGCCGCGAAGCGATCCGGTACGCCGTGGCCTGGGCCGGCCCCGGCGACGTGGTCCTGATCGCGGGCAAGGGGCACGAGACCGGGCAGGCCGCCGGCGGCACCACGCGGCTTTTCGACGACCGCGTGGTGCTCGCCGAGGCGCTCACGGACCGCGACGGGGCACGGCGATGATCGACCTGACCGTCGCCCAGATCGCCGACATCGTCGGCGGCACCCTGGCCGACATCTCGCCTCGCGACGCGGCCAGCCTGCACATCACCGGCACCGTCGAATTCGACTCGCGCGCAATCGGTCCCGGCGGACTGTTCCTGGCCCTGCCCGGGGCCCGCTCCGACGGGCATGATCACGCGGCGTCGGCGATGGCGGCCGGGGCCGTCGCAGTGCTGGCCGCCAGGCCGGTCGGGGTTCCCGCCATCGTGGTCGAGCCGATCGAGTCCCTGGGGCGCGCGGGAGTCCTCGAGCACGACACCGACGGCTCCGGTGCCGCGGTGCTGGCCGCGCTGGCCGCGCTGGCCAAGGCGGTGGCGCACGAACTGGTCGCGGGCGGGCTGACCATCGTCGGGATCACCGGCTCGTCGGGAAAGACCTCCACCAAGGACCTGGTGGCCGCGGTGCTCGCGCCGCTGGGTGAGGTGGTGGCGCCGCCGGGTTCGTTCAACAACGAGCTCGGCCACCCCTGGACCGTATTGCGGGCCACCCGCAGCACCGACTTCCTGGTGTTGGAGATGTCGGCGCGCCACCCCGGCAACATTGCCGCCCTGGCCGGGATCGCCCCGCCGGCCATCGGGGTGGTTCTCAACGTCGGCACCGCTCACCTCGGCGAGTTCGGATCCCGTGAAGCCATTGCACGCACGAAAGCCGAATTGCCGCAATCTGTTCCGGCATCAGGGGTAGTCATCCTCAACGCCGACGATTCGGCGGTGGCGGCGATGACGGCACAGACCGCGGCACGGGTGGTCCGGGTGAGTCGTTCTGGCGCGCGGGCCGACGACGTGCGGGCCGACGACGTGCGGGCCGACGTGTGGGCCGACGTGTGGGCCGACGTGTGGGCCGACAACGTGTCCCTCGACGAGCTGGCCCGGCCGCGCTTCACCATGCACGCCGGAGGCGTTCTTACCGAGATCCAGCTCGGTGTCTCCGGTGATCACCAGATCACCAACGCGCTGTGTGCTGGCGCGGTGGCGCTGGAATGCGGCGCCGGCCTCGAGCAGGTGGCGGCCGCGCTCGCCGAAGTCGGGCCGGTGTCGCGGCACCGGATGCACGTCGTCACCCGCGCGGACGGCGTCACTGTGATCGACGACGCCTACAACGCGAACCCCGAATCGATGCGGGCGGGGTTGCAGGCGCTGGCCTGGATCGCCCACGGTCGGGGGGATGGCTGCGCCGAACAGCGCAGGAGTTGGGCGGTGCTCGGGGAGATGGCCGAGCTGGGTGAGGACGCGATTGCCGAGCACGACCGCATCGGGCGACTGGCCGTGCGATTAGATGTGACTCGACTCGTCGTCGTGGGAAGTGGGAGGTCGATCAGCGCCATGCACCACGGAGCGGTCCTGGAGGGGGCGGCAGGTACCGAATCGGTGAACGTGCCCGACGCCGACGCCGCGCTGGCCCTGTTGTCCGCCGAGGTGCAACCCGGCGACGTGGTCCTGGTGAAGGCGTCCAACGCGGCCGGATTGGGGGCGCTGGCCGACGCGTTGGTTTCCGCTGGACCGGGGGACCAACCAGGGGATGGGGCCCCGCGATGAGACAGATCCTGATCGCGGTCGCCGTCGCGCTCGCCGTTTCCATCCTGATGACCCCGGCGCTGATTCGGATGTTCACCCGGCAGGGACTAGGCCACCAGGCACGCGAGGACGGCCCGCCCAGCCACCACAGCAAGAGCGGCACGCCGTCAATGGGTGGAGTGGCGATTCTCACCGGCATCTGGGCCGGCTACCTGGGGACGCACCTCGCCGGCCTGGCCTTCGATGGCGAAGGGATCTCGGCGTCGGGCCTGCTGGTGCTGGCGTTGGCCACGGCGCTGGGTGCCGTGGGCTTCTTCGACGATCTGATTAAGATCCGCCAGTCGCGCAATCTCGGCTTGAACAAAAGGGCCAAGGCCGCAGGGCAGCTGGCGGCGGCGGTTCTGTTCGGCGTGCTGGCGCTGCAGTTCCGCAACGGTAACGGTCTGACACCCGCCAGCCCGGACCTGTCCTACGTCCGGGAGATCGCCACCGTCGCGCTGGCGCCGTTGTTGTTCGTGTTGTTCTGTGTGTTCATCGTCGGAGCCTGGTCCAACGCGGTGAATTTCACGGACGGACTCGACGGGCTGGCGGCCGGCTCGATGGCGATGGTCATGGGCGCCTACGTGTTGATCACCTTCTGGCAGTACCGCAACGCGTGCGCCACCGCACCCGGACTGGGCTGCTATAACGTGCGCGACCCCCTGGATCTGGCGATCATCGCGGCGGCCGCCGGGGGTGCCTGCATCGGCTTCCTGTGGTGGAATGCCGCCCCGGCCAAGATCTTCATGGGGGACACCGGCTCGCTGGCGTTGGGCGGCATCCTCGCGGGTCTGTCGGTGACAAGCCGCACCGAGGTCCTGGCAGTCCTGCTGGGTGCGTTGTTCGTCGCCGAAGTCGCCTCCGTGGTGGTGCAGATCGTGGCCTTCCGTACAACGGGGCGCCGGGTTTTCCGGATGGCTCCCTTCCACCACCACTTCGAGCTGGCCGGCTGGGCCGAAACCACGGTGATCGTCCGGTTCTGGCTGCTCACCGCGATCACTTGCGGACTGGGCGTGGCCCTGTTCTACGGCGAGTGGCTGGCCGCGATCGGCGCGTGATGAGCGAGCTTGATCAACTGGTGCCCGGGGCGTCCGTCCTGGTTGCCGGGGGCGGCGTCACGGGCAGGGCGGTGCTGGCGGCGCTGAACCGATTCGGTGCGGCGCCGACCGTCTGCGACGACGATCCCGCCACGCTGCGCCGGCTCGCCGGCACCGGGGTGGCGACCGTGAGTCCGGCCGAGGCGATCTCACGCATCGGCGACTTCGCACTGGTGGTCGCCAGTCCGGGTTTTTCGCCGGCCGCGCCCCTGCTGGTGGCCGCGTCGACGGCGGGTGTGGCGATCTGGGGTGACGTCGAATTGGCCTGGCGGCTCGAGGCGGCGGGCTACTACGGGGCTCCGCGCCGTTGGCTGGTGGTCACCGGCACCAACGGCAAGACGACGACCACGGCGATGCTGCACGCCATGCTGACCGCTGGGGGATGCCGCAGCGTCCTGTGCGGCAACATCGGCAGCCCCGTGCTCGACGTCCTGAGCGAGCCGGCCGACGTCCTGGCCGTCGAGTTGTCCAGCTTCCAGCTGCACTGGGCGCCCTCGCTGCGGCCCGCTGCGGGCGTGGTGCTCAACATCGCTGAAGACCATCTGGACTGGCATTCGTCGATGGTTGAATACACCGCCGACAAGGCCCGTGCGCTGGGTGGCCGGGTCGCGGTCGTCGGGCTCGACGACGGCCGTGCCGCCGCGTTGCTACACACCGCGGCAGCTGGAGTGCGGGTGGGTTTTCGGCTCGGCGAGCCGGCCTCCGGCGAGCTCGGGGTGCGCGACGGATACCTGGTCGACCGCGCCTTCGCCGACGATCTGGCGCTGCTGCCCGTCGACTCGATACCCGTCCCGGGGCCTGTCGGGGTGCTCGACGCGCTGGCCGCGGCGGCGCTGGCGCGCAGCGTCGACGTGCCCGCCGCCGCCATCGCGGACGCTATCGCCTCCTTCCAGGTGGGCCGGCACCGGTCCGAGGTGGTCGCCATCGCCGACGGGATCACTTACGTCGACGACTCCAAGGCCACCAATCCCCACGCCGCCGAGGCGTCCGTGTCGGCGTACGCCCGCGTCGTCTGGGTGGCGGGCGGTCTACTGAAGGGGGCGTCGGTGGACGCCGAGGTCGCCAGGATGGCTTCGCGGCTGGTCGGCGCGGTGCTGATCGGCCGGGATCGGGGAATGGTTGCCGAGGCGTTATCGCGACACGCGCCGGATGTCCCCGTCGTCGAGGTTGGGACAAGCGAGGATATTGGGGTGGATGCGACTGCTGAGGTTTCTGATGCAGATGTGACAGATGAGCACTCTGCGGGCGAGAAACGTGGTTATCGCGTCATGACCGCGGCTGTGGCCGCGGCCCGAAACCTGGCAAAGCCCGGCGACACGGTGCTGCTGGCACCGGCTGGCGCGTCGTTCGACCAATTCAGCGGTTACGCCGACCGTGGTGACGCGTTTGCTGCGGCCGTCCGCTCGGCGATCCGGTAGGCGAGCGTGGCGCACGGACCGGCCCGGCTGAGCCGCGGCCTGAAGCGGGGCTCACGACAGGGGCCGGCAACACCTGTTTCGAGCGCGCCCCGGGTTGACGCCGCCGTGCCGGACACCGCGGTGCTAGACGAAGCAGTGCCGGACGCCGCCGTGCCAGACGCCGCCGTTTCGGATGCGGCACCCGCGACGGTCGACGGCAGCGAGCCTTCAGCGGCCGCCGACACCCCCAGGGTCGCGACCCCCAGGGTCGCGCTCCCGAGGCTCGTGCTCCCGTCGTTCGACAGTCTGCGTACGCGGCTGACCAGCTGGCTGAGTCGGCCGATGACCTCGTTTCACCTGATCATCGCGATTACGGGGCTGCTGACGACCCTCGGGCTCATCATGGTGCTGTCGGCCTCCGGCGTGCGGTCCTACGGCGCCGACGGCTCGGCCTGGGTGATCTTCGGCAAGCAGGTCCTGTGGACGATCATCGGGCTGATCGGGGCCTACGTCGCGATGCGGATGCCCGTGCGGTTCATCCGGCGCGTCGCGTTCACCGGCTACCTCGTCACCGTGATCCTGCTGGTACTGGTACTGGTCCCGGGCATTGGAAACCTGGCCAACGGTTCCCGCAAGTGGTTCGTCATCGCCGGCTTCTCGATGCAGCCGTCCGAGCTGGCGAAGATCGCCTTCGCCATCTGGGGTGCGCACCTGCTGGCGGCCCGGCGGCTGGAACACGCGTCGCTGCGGGAGATGCTGGTGCCGCTGGTGCCCGCCGCCGTCATCGCGTTGGCGTTGATCGTGGCCCAGCCCGACCTCGGCCAGACGGTGTCACTGGGCATCATCCTGCTGGCCTTGCTCTGGTACGCCGGTCTGCCGCTGCGGGTGTTCATCACCTCGCTGCTGGCGGTGTTCATGGCCGGTGCGGTCCTGGCGATGTCCGCGGGCTACCGGTCCGATCGGGTGCGATCCTGGCTGAACCCCGACAACGACCCGCAGGACACCGGCTACCAGGCCCGGCAGGCGAAGTTCGCGCTGGCACACGGCGGGATCTTCGGCGACGGACTGGGCCAGGGCGTGGCGAAGTGGAACTACCTGCCCAACGCCCACAACGACTTCATCTTCGCGATCATCGGTGAGGAACTCGGGTTCGTCGGCGCATTCGGGTTGCTGGTGCTCTTCGGGCTGTTCGCCTACACCGGGATGCGGATCGCGCGCCGTTCGGCCGACCCGTTCCTGCGGCTGTTGACCGCCACCACCACCATGTGGGTGCTGGGCCAGGCGTTCATCAACATCGGTTATGTGATCGGATTCCTTCCTGTGACGGGGATTCAGCTCCCGCTCATTTCTGCAGGTGGAACATCGACGGCCGCAACGCTTTTCATGATCGGGATCATGGCCAACGCGGCGCGCAGCGAACCCGAGGCGGTGGCTGCGCTGCGTGCCGGCGGCGACGACAGGGTTAACCGGGTGCTGCGCCTGCCGTTGCCGGCTCCGTACGCGCCGAGCCGCCTGGACGCCTTCCGTGACCGGACGCGCGCCGGGTCCCAGGCACCGAAGGCGCCGGCGAATCCCCGAGCCGCCCAGCCGCGCACGCCTACCTCCTCCCGGCAGCCGTCCCGCCAGCCGTCCCGGCGCGCGAAGGCACCGATACGTGCGGAGTCGCCCCGAACGGCGCAACCCCCTGTCCCGCGGTCAAGGCATCATGGATCTGGTGAGCGTCAGCGCAGACGGACTTTGGAAGGTCAGCATTACGGGTGAACGGGACGGTGAGCGAGCAGGCCGGCGGGCTGGGGGCTAGATCCTCGCCCGCCGGTGCCGCGTCATCGGTCGACCCCGCGGAGCTGGTCGATCCCCCCGTCTCGCCACCGGTGTCCGTGGTGCTTGCCGGCGGCGGTACGGCCGGTCACGTGGAGCCCGCGATGGCCGTCGCCGACGCGCTCAGCGCGATCGACCCCCGGGTTCGAATCACCGTCCTGGGCACCAAACGCGGACTCGAGACCACCCTGGTGCCCGAGCGCGGCTACCACCTCGAACTGATCACGCCGGTGCCACTGCCCCGCAGGCCCACCGGCGACTTGGCCCGGCTGCCCCCGCGCGTCTGGCGTGCGGTGCGCGAGACGCGCGCCGTGCTCGACATGGTCGATGCCGACGTGGTGATCGGCTTCGGCGGATACGTGGCCCTGCCGGCCTATCTCGCCGCCCGCGGCATCCCGATGGTCCGGACCCGAGTCCCGGTGGTGATCCACGAGGCCAACGCCCGCGCCGGGCTGGCCAACCGGGTCGGTGCCCGCACCGCGGACCGGATACTCGCGGCGGTGGCGGAGTCGGGGCTACCCCGCGCTGAGGTGGTCGGCATACCGATCCGGGCCACCCTCACCGCGCTGGACCGCGCGGCGCTGCGCGCGCAGGCCCGCCGGCACTTCGGCTTCGCCGACGATGCGTTGGTGTTGCTGGTGTTCGGCGGCTCGCAGGGCGCGGTCTCGCTGAACCGCGCCGTGGCCGGCGCCGCCGCCGATCTCGCTGCCGCCGGGGTGTCCGTGCTGCACGCCCACGGGCCCAAGAACGTCCTCGACCTGCGCACACCCGGGCCGGGTGATCCGCCCTACGTCGCGGTGCCCTACCTCGACCGGATGGACCTGGCCTACGCCGCGGCCGACCTGGCGATCTGCCGGTCCGGCGCGATGACGGTCGCCGAGGTCTCGGCCGTCGGTCTGCCGGGCATCTACGTGCCGCTGCCGATCGGCAACGGGGAGCAGCGGCTCAACGCGCTACCGGTGGTCAACGCCGGCGGAGGCATGGTGGTGGCCGACGCCGCCCTGACCCCGCGCCGGGTCGCCGAGGAGGTCGGGGCGCTGCTGGGCGACCCGCCACGATTGGCCGCGATGACCGCCGCCGCCGCGCGGATGGGACACCGCGACGCCGCCTATCAGGTGGCCCAGGCCGCGCTGGACGTCACGTGTAGGCCGCCCGGCCGCCCGGCCGCCCGGCCGCCCGATGGGTCATGGGAGCCACGGTGAGCGCCGAGCTGTCTCCCGCGCTGCCCCCCGAGTTGTGGCGGGTGCACATGGTGGGCATCGGGGGAGCCGGCATGTCCGGTATCGCCCGGATCCTGCTGGATCGGGGCGGGTTGGTGTCCGGTTCCGACGCCAAGGAGTCGCGCGGCGTGCACGCGCTGCGGGCGCGCGGCGCGCTGGTCCGCGTCGGTCACGACGCCGCGTCGCTGGATCTGTTGCCGGGCGGCCCCACTGCGGTCATCACCACCCACGCCGCGATCCCGAAGACCAACCCCGAGCTCGTCGAGGCGCGGCGGCGCGGCATCCCGGTGCTGCTGCGGCCGACGGTGCTGGCCAAGCTCATGGCAGGGCGCACCACCGTGATGGTCACCGGCACCCACGGAAAGACGTCGACGACGTCCATGCTGATTGTGGCGCTGCAACACTGCGGGCGGGACCCGTCGTTCGCGGTCGGCGGGGAACTGGGCGAGGCCGGAACCAACGCCCACCACGGCAGCGGCGACTGCTTCGTTGCCGAGGCCGACGAGAGCGACGGCTCGCTCCTGGAGTACTCGCCCGACGTCGTGGTCGTCACCAACGTGGAAACCGATCACCTCGATTTCTACGGCAGCGCCGACGCCTACACCGCGGTCTTCGATTCCTTCATGGAGCGGCTGGCGCCCGGGGGAGCGCTGGTGGTGTGTACCGACGATCCGGGTGCGGCGGCGCTGGCCGACCGCACGGCCGAGCTGGGCATCCGGGTGCTGCGCTACGGGTCGGGTTCCGGCGACGCCCCGCACGGCAGTCTGGCCGCCACCCTGGTGTCGTGGGCGCAGCAGGGGACCGAGGCGGTCGCGGACGTCGCGCTGGCGGGCGACCCGCACCCGCGCGTGATGCGGCTGTCGGTCCCCGGCCGGCACATGGCGCTCAACGCGCTGGGCGCGTTGCTGGCGGCGATCGTGATCGGCGCCCCGCCCGCTGACGTCCTGGAGGGGCTGGCCGGCTTCGAGGGTGTTCGCCGCCGATTCGATCTGGTCGGCACCTCCGGAATCGGTGAGGCCGCGGTCCAGGTGTTCGACGACTATGCCCACCATCCCACGGAGGTGAGCGCGACGCTGGCCGCTGCCCGAACGATGTGCGAGCAGCGCGGAAATGGTCGCTGCATGGTTGTTTTCCAGCCCCATTTATATTCGCGCACAGAGGCATTCGCCGCGGAGTTCGGCCGCGCTCTGGATGCCGCAGACGAGGTGTTCGTGCTTGACGTCTACGGTGCGCGCGAACGGCCGATTGCCGGTGTGAGCGGGGCGAGCATCGCCGAACACGTCAGTCGGCCGGTGCACTACGTTCCCGACTTCTCCGTGGTGGCCCGGGAGGTGGCGAACGCGGCCGCCCCCGGGGATTTGATCATCACCATGGGCGCCGGCGACGTCACCATGTTGGGGCCGGAGATCGTGACCGCGCTGCGGGCGCGGGCCGGCCGTGACGCGCCGGGCGATCCGGGGGCTCCGCAATGACCGAGCCGGGCCCCGAATCCACTGAGGCGATGCCGGCGAACCTGGCGGATTCCGGGGCCGAAGCTTGGGTCGAGCAAGGGGGCGATCAGATTAGCGAAGCGCTCACCGAGCCACTGGT
>CAIYOH010000317.1 GCA_903927745.1 uncultured Mycobacteriaceae bacterium | reverse complement strand
GTCGCGCCGAATCACCCTGACGCGTGGGTCTCGCTCCCAAGCTGCCGTCTGCTCCCACCGCTGGGTCTCCTCCCCGAGCGTGGCGGCGACGTGGCAGACCAGCGCCGCCAGTTGGGCGCTGCGGCGCTGCGACTGCTCGAGTCCGTGCTCGAGGTGGGTGCCGGCCGCGATGAACGGGCCGCCCTCCGCGTCGGGCCGGTGCACCCGGGCCACCACCACGTGGCGCCACGTCGGCTCGCCGTGCTCA
Organism: uncultured Mycobacteriaceae bacterium; assembly: GCA_903927745.1. Taxonomy (GTDB): domain Bacteria; phylum Actinomycetota; class Actinomycetes; order Mycobacteriales; family Mycobacteriaceae; genus Mycobacterium. The sequence continues at coordinate 1,995 of CAIYOH010000317.1, read as the reverse complement.
TCGGGCAGCGGACACAACCGTTCAACAGTGAGCGGCCATCGGGCCAGCACCGCGTTGACCACCCAGTACGGGGCATCGGGGTAGCGGTCGAACTGGGCCAGCGTCGCGGCGGTGACCGAGTGCAGGCCCAACTCCTCGCCGAGCCGGGCGGCCTGGGTTGTTCCGTCCGGCTGGACCCACGATTCCTGAAGGGTGAGCACGTCCGGCGCGGTCCGCTCGATCCATGACCGCAGCGCGGCGTGCCGGCCGGCCCAGTCGCCCGTCCGGCCTTGCACGTTCCACGTCATGATCCGCAGCGGCCCGCCCACAGGGGTCAGCCTGCCCGATGTTGCCGCGACCGCCGAACGCCGGTCGCCGCACGGACAGTCGTTCTGTGTGGTTCACGGTTGACAAAGGTGCCTCCGCGGCCCCCGGGCCCTATCCTTGACGGGAAGTCATTTCGGACCAGCAGGGAAGGGTCTGATGGGCGAGGTGGTTGTCTGCGCGACATGCGGGACTGAACCACGTCACGGCGCCCGGTTCTGTGATGGCTGCGGCCAAATGGTGGCCACTGAGCGCGAGCATGCGGAGTACAAGCAGGTCACCGTGTTGTTCGCGGACGTGGTCCATTCGATGGACATCGCGGCGACGGTCGAGCCCGAGCGGTTGCGGGAGATCATGGCGGGGCTGGTCGACCGAGCCGCGACGGTGGTGACGCGGTACGGCGGCACTCTGGACAAGTTCACCGGCGACGGCGTGATGGCGTTGTTCGGGGCTCCGGTGGCGTTGGAGGACCACGCCGTTCGGGCGTGCCGGGCCGCCCTGGACATCCACACCGCGATCAGCGACCTGGCACAGGAGGTGTCTCGTCGCGATGGTGCGGATCTGCGGTTGCGGGTGGGGCTGAACTCTGGGCAGGTGATCGCCGGTGAGATCGGCTCTGGGGCAGCGGGTTACACGGCGATCGGCACGCACGTCGGTCTGGCGCAGCGAATGGAGTCCGTGGCCCCTGCGGGTGGGGTGATGCTCTCCGAGTCCACCGCCCGGCTGGTCGAGCATGTCCTTTCTGTCGGCGAACCGGAGATGGTGCGGATCAAGGGCGCCGCCGAACCGGTTGCGGCGCAACGACTGCTGGGCGCGACGACCGAGGGGGTCCGGGCTGGACGGGGCCAGCCGACGCTGGTCGGGCGGGACTGGGAACTGACCACCGTGGGCGGCGTGCTGGATCGCGCGGTCGGCGGGCGCGGAAGTGTGGTCACCGTGGTCGGCTCCCCCGGGGTCGGCAAGAGCCGTCTGGTGGGCGAAGCCGCCGCGCTGGCCGCCGGGCGCGGGGTGCAGGTGTTCACCACCTACTGCGAATCGCACACCACCCAGGTCCCGTTTCATGTGGTGGCCCGGATGTTGCGGACGGTCTTCGGGGTCGGTGAAGTCGACGCCCCCACTGCCCGGGCGCAGGTCCGCGCCCGCATCCCGGGCGCCGACCCGCAGGATCTGATCCTCTTCGACGATCTGCTCGGCATCGCTGACCCGGGGGTGGCGCTACCCGACATCACCGCCGAAGCCCGCCAGCAACGCCTGTCCCGGCTGGTGTCGGCGGCCTCCCTGGCGCGCACCACACCGGTGGTGCATGTGATCGAGGACGTGCACTGGATCGACGAGGTCAGCGAAGCCTTGATCGCCGGGTTCACCGCGGTGATTCCCCAATCTCCGTCGCTGGTGCTGCTGACCTACCGCCCCGAATACCGCGGTGCGCTGAGCCGAGTCCCCAACGCGCACACCCTGGCAGTCGCGCCCCTCGATCCCGAGGCGTCAACAAACCTCATCACCGAACTGGTGGGCACCGACCCGTCCGTTCACGGGCTGGCGACGCGGATCGCGGAGCGGGCGGATGGGAATCCGTTCTTCGCCCAGGAGATTGTGCGAGACCTGGTTGAGCGCGGGGTGTTGGAGGGACAGCCAGGCTCGTATGTCTCCGCCGCCGACGCCGCGATGGTCAACGTGCCCGCCACCGTGCAG
>CAIYOH010000316.1 GCA_903927745.1 uncultured Mycobacteriaceae bacterium | reverse complement strand
TCCACCCAGGCAGTTGCCGAAGAGCGTGGCAATCCACGGCTTACCCATGTTCTCAATTGTCGACAGCACGCGAAGTCGTTGATCGAGGATCTGATCGACTCGTTGCCGGTCCCTCAGCATGGGAGCGAGTTCCTTGAGATTCATGCCGACCGAGAAGTTCTGATCTCCCGACGCCGTGATCACGACGGCCCTGACCCCGCTGTCCGAGGCGATCGCGGCGACGAGGCGTTCGAGATCATCCATGAAGGAGAATGACATCCTGTTGTACGGCGGGTCGTTGATCGTGATGACAGCCACCGGGGCGCGGCGTTCATACTCGAGGTGCGGCACCGTCACATCGTGACGCAAAGTTGGTGCGCTTGTCATGAATTATCGGGATACTCGGACGGTACAAGCCCCCGTGGCGCTGAGGTTAGACCACACTGCGGAGAGTGACGTGTCATTTGAGTCCGATGATCGCCCGGTTCGGCTCCAAGCCCTCGCCGCCATGCCGGCCGGCAAACCTGTGGTGATGATCAATTTGTTGAAGTTCAACGCCGACGCCGGAATCGACAGCTACCTGCGGTACTCGGTCGAGGTTGCGCCCCATCTCGAACGGGTCGGTGCCACCGTCCGCTACGCCGGCACCAACCCCGTAAACGTCATCGGCGATGGTGAGCGGCCGTGGTGGGACGCCATCGTGGTCGTCGAGTACCCCTCGCCGCAAGCATTCACCGACATGGTGACCGACCCCGGTTATCAGAAAATCCATGGTCATCGCGCCGCAGCCCTGACCCAAGGCGACTTGGTCGCCACGTCGCACTGGTTACCTGGCGCCTAAGCGCCGCCAGGGACCGACCGCGGCTACCCGGCGTCGCTGACCGCGTCGAGGCGCTCGCCCACCCGGGCCAGGGCCTCGTCGAAAACCTCCACCTTCTCGCTGCGCTTTTCATTGGCGGGCTGGGCGGCGCCGCGGCCACCTTCGGCCTGCACGCGGGCCGCACCCTGGCGCCGTAACAGGCTGAAGTTCTTCTCGCGCGCTTGTCTGAGCCGGCTCTGCAGTTCCTTGAGCGCAGTCTCGTCCAGACGCGCCAGCACATCGGGATGGGCCTCGGCGACCAGGGAGTTTTCCTGCGGGGTCAGGTTGACATGGTGGTTGTTCACCCCTGATTTATAGCCTGGCCCGCCCACACTCGCGCACCGGGTCGCCGGATAGGCCACTCAGGCCGCGGTCAACCTCAACGGTAGGCGGCCGTAGCAACGGATGATGTTGTTGAGTGCCCAGGTGGGCTCGCCGGCGAGTTCGATTCGACTGACCTGCTGCATCAGGGCGGTGAGAATCGCCTGCATCTCGACGCGGGCCAGGCCCTGCCCGGCGCAGGCATGCGCGCCGTGCCCAAAGCCGAGCTGACGGTTCGCGTCGCGACGAATGTCGAACGTGTCGGGGTCGCTCCACTCCCGCTCGTCGCGGTTGGCGGATGCGTACATCAGCACCACCCTCGCTCCGGCAGGGAGGTCAACACCGGCGATCGTGCTGTCCTTCGCCACCTTGCGTGAGAAGGCCCGCACCGGCGACTCGTAACGCAGCACCTCGTTGATCGCATTAGTCAGCAGCGTCGGCTCGCTTTTCAGCAGCTGCCACTGGTCGGGATGCGTTGCGAACAGCGCAAGGGCGTTGGCGATACCGCTGATGGTGGTGTCCAGCGACGGCGCGAGATAGTCGATCATCAGCGCCGAGCACTCAGCGGGAGAGAGCGCTCCGGTGTCGGCCGCAACAAGGAGTTCGTGACCCATGCTGTCTTCGAGGATGGAACGTTCACGCACGGCGCGACGCGCGTGGCGCATCATTCCCAGACTCGCCGGTGCCGCCCTGAGAGCCCGGCCGTTAAGCGGCCCGAGCGAATCGAATGTAGCGGCGGCCCAGTCCCTCAGCATGTGCCGTTGATCGTGGGGCCACCCGACGAAGTCGGGGACCACCGCCATCGGCAGTGCGGAGGCCAGATCACGTACGCCGTCGACCTCGACTCGGCGCAGGGCGGCACCGACGATCGACTCGGCCTGCTTTTCCACGTTGTCACTCACCGCGCGCAGCGCTCGGGGAAGCAGCCGGTGCGCGACCAGTTTGCGGCGCTGGTCATGTTCGTGGCCGTCGCTATTGAGCGTCGTCCCGCGGGAGAGTCGGTTCGCGATCGGATTGAGTGCCACCCCTTTTCCGGAGATAAATGTGTCGTCGTCGCGCAACGCAGCCTTGCATTCGGTGTATCGCGGCAGCGCGTACACCCGCTGTTTGGTCAGCCACACCACCGCACCCAACTGACGCAGCGCGCCGTAGTGCGGATAGGGGTCGAGGATGGCACGGGTGGAGTAGATGTCGTCGCCGTAGGACGGACAGTCGGCGGGTCTACGCATCGGCAAGCCTGGACGCGAAACCGGGCACACGCTCACAGATTTCAGAAATATCGCGGCCGGCGCGCATCACCGTGCCGTCGGGTCGGACGACCGCGGCTCTGGCGTGTCCGCGTTGGAGCCAATGGGCGAGTTCGCTGTCAGATTCAGCCGCCACGGCCACAGCTCCCCGATGCCTCAACTCGTCACGCTGGTGCCCCGCCAGCGGCACCGAGGTGATGACGGCGAAGCGTGGCCCGACGATGTCGTCGAATCGTTGGCCGCCGTCCAGAATAGGGTTCGGACACAATCGACCGGCGAGCCCTCGGCGGCGGCGATTCCTGACCACCAACGCACTGGCGCTCAGCGCCGGCGTTGTGCTGTCGACGACCTTGCGCCGCACGCCCGGGATCAGATGTAGCCGCGGCACGACCGCGCGGCGAAGGACGTTGCCGGCCTCTCCCCCGGCCGTCATCACCCGGCCTACCGTCAGCGCGAAGCGGATCATGTAGCGGGCGTGGGGTTTGCGTTCCTGCTCATAGCTGTCCAGGACGCTCTGTGGCAGCCATCCGTGGATGGCGCCGGCAAGTTTCCAGCTGAGGTTCATCGCATCGCGGACACCCGCGCACAGGCCCTGGCCGATGAACGGAGGGGTGAGGTGGGCGGCGTCCCCGAGAAGGAACACGTTGTCCCGGCGCCAGTGGTCGGCGATCTGGGCGCGGAACGTGTATTCGGTGACGCGGACGAGTTGCATTTCTGCCGGCGCAATCCCGTCCACCCAAGGCTGGATCAGGGGATACAGGTCGGCGATTGTGCCGAAGTCGTCGACGGTGTCATCCGGCAAAAGCCGGAACTCCCATCGATACCGGCTGGGCCCGATCCGCATGTAGGTTCCCGCTCGGCGCGGATCGCACACCTGGTGCACGCCGTCCCACTGGTTGAGCTCCGCGTCGGTCGCCACATCGACCACCAGCCACCGCTGGTCGAACTTGAGATCACGCATCGAGGCGCCGATCTTCGCGCGCACCATGCTATTGGCGCCGTCGCAACCCAGCAGGTACGTCGTCTCGACGTGGTGCTCCTGGCCGCTGGCGCGGTCGATGAACGTGACATGCACCCGCCCGGGGCCGACCTGCCCGATGTCGGTCACCTCGGAGTCCCCCCGAAGAACGGCCCGCGGGTGGTTCGTGAGATTCGACCGCAGCAGCGATTCGAATTCCGGCTGGTCGAACATGTTGGCCTGGGGGTAGCCGTTGCTCGTTTGAGGGCGTTCCCGACGGAACTCAGCGAGCACCCTCAGGTTCGGGTCCCGCAGCTGCAGGCCCCGCGCGGGACGTGAGATCTCCGCGAATTCCGCGGCGATGCCCAACCGGGCGACCACGCGACAGATTTCGTCGTCCAGGTGCACCGCGCGGGGCTGCGGGTAGACGTTCGCCCAGCGGTCGAGAACGAGGCAATCGACACCGCACTGCGCCAACAACGTTGCGGTGATGACGCCAACGGGCCCCGCCCCGACGATCACCACCGGGATAAAGCCGGGACCGTCGTTCACGCGTGCCGGACGACGTTGCGCTGGGTGCCGAGGGTGATCGTTCCATCGCCGCTGGCGACGCTGGCCTCGACGACATCGCCGTCGTGTAAGTACTTGGTGTTCCTGCCCTGAGCAGCGAAAAAGATCTTCCATTTGACGTCGTCAGGCAACAGCGCCGAGAGCTTCTGTACCGCCGCCGGGGGCGCGGACAGGGCCGTGCCGACGGGGGTACCCGTCAGCAGCAGGTCTCCGGGTGACAGCTGCTGGAAACGGGCCAACCCGGTGAGCGACTCGGCGGGTTTATAGATCATGTCCTTCGTTACGCTGCTGTCCTGGCGCAGTTCGCCGTTGACCCGCAGTGTCAGCTGTAGATCGTCGAAGCGCCCTATCTCGTCGGCATCCAGGAGCACCAGCGCCGGTCCCACCGGCGTGAAGGTCGGGTACGACTTAGCCTCGTAGAATTGGGTTTTCGTCAGCTGAACTTCGCGAGCCGAGACGTCATTGGTCACCACCACACCGCAGACGTAGTCGGCGAGATTGTCGGCGGTGACCGTGGTGCCCACCGGAAGGTCGCGGCCGATCACCAGACCGATCTCCACCTCGTAATCGAGCAGCCGGACGTGCTTCGGCTTGACGATGTCGTCGACCGGACCGGTGATCGATCCCGACGCCTTCCGAAAGAAAGTCAGCGGCACCTTCTTCGGGTCACCCCCGGCGTCCACGACGTGGGAGGCGAAGTTGGTCATCTGCGCGACCACGCGGCACGGCGCGGTCACCGGCGAGAGCAGCTCCAGGCCCGCCACCGCCACGGTCTTAGCGCTCGAGGCCGCTCGCTCGACCGCCGCCCGGTCGGCCAGCAACTGCGCCGTGGTCGTCGCCGCCGTGTCGATCTTGGCCGCGGAGTCAGCCGTGCCCGCCCACCAGGCGTCGGATGTGCGATAAATCGAGATGCTCATGACCGGGCCACTTTCAGGAGTCCGCGCAGGCGGGCGATGCCGAATTCGTTGTCGTCACGGACCGCGGTCAGCATCGAGCGCAGTTCGCGAACGGCTTCCTTACCGGGGGCCACCCCGAGGAAATCCATGGTCGCGGGTGGACCCCACTGGGCAAGACCCGACGCGGTGAACGGCGCCCATCCGGGCTCGAGCGTGTTATCGAACATGTCGCCGTCGCTGAAGTGCTCGACCATCAACCCGTCGGGGTCACGCCAGTAATCAAAGATCTGACTGCCCTGAATGTGGCGGCCAATCCCCCACGACCGCTTGTATCCCAAGTCGCGCAAGTGTGCACCGCCGGCGGCGATCGCGTCCAGATCACAGACCTGATAGGCGGAATGCAGATACCGATTCGACGGCCCGAGCGCGATCGCCAGCGTGTGGTGGTCGGCCGGGGTCGACCCTCGGTCACAGCGGGTGAAGCTCATCACCGGCCCCCGCTCGCGCTGGCCCGGGTAATACAGGAAGTCGCTGACGATCAACCCGAAGTGGTCGAGATACCAGTTCAGCGACTGCACGCACCTCGTGCTCTGCATCACCAGATGCCCCAATCTCTGTACCCGGGCCGGCTCCCGCGGCGGGCGCTGGGTGGCGTTGGTGCGGCGCACCTCATGGCCGAAGTTGACAATGTGCGGCTGCTGGGCGGGCAGCTCGGCCAACTCTCCCATGCCGGCGACGACCCGGACGGGAAGCCCGTTGGGGTCGGTCAACTGCACGACGAGACCGCCGATCGTCTCCGGCAGCGGGCGCGTCGTCCGCCCGGTCGCGTCGGCGAGCCGCGCGAGGTCGGCCTTGTCCTGCGCCGCGAACGCGGGGCCCACGAACCGCGAGCGGGGGCCGCGCCTGATGATCACGCACGGTGAGCCGGCGTCGGTGCCACGAAGGTGCACCTCGTTGGCGGTGTGCAGCACCGTAGCGAAGCCGAACTCCCGCGCGAAGGCTTCCGCGCGGCCCAGGTCCGGTTTCTCGAATTCCAGCCAGGCGAGATCGCGAACCTTGATCACGGGATTGCGGGATCGTCCCGGATGCTCGGCGCGCATGGCGCCCTGCTCGCTATGCAGGTGCTTGTGGGCGTCCACGGGTGTCGTCACGGTTTCTCCTCAATTGGCTGACGATATCGTCACTTACCAGGGGCCCCGCCGTCAAGTATTTCTGACGAAAAACTCAACATTGATGCTTTCTGCTAAAATCAGTCTATGAGCGATGCGGAGCCAGCTGTCGACAACCGCCTGACGCGACGCAAGATGCGCACCCGCGCAGCGCTCGTTCGCGCTGCTCAGACATTTATCGCGGCCGGCAAATTCAACGCCCCGGTGCTGGAGATCACCCAGGCCGCCGACGTCGGGATGGGTTCGTTCTATAACCACTTCGACAGCAAGGAGCAACTTTTCCAGGCTGCCGTCGACGACGTGCTCGACGACCTCGGCGCGATGCTGGACAGGCTCACCCCCGACGGCGAGGACCCAGCGGAGACGTTCGCCCGCAGTTTTCGACTGGTCGGCCGGCTGTTCAGGCGGCGCCCAGAGACGTCCAAGGTGTTGCTCAACACCGGGCTGACGTTGATCTCCGCCGACCGCGGCCTGGCTCCGCGGGCTCTGCGCGACATTCGTGTCGCCACGCGGGTCGGCCGCTTCACCGTCGACGATCCCAGGCTCGCGTTGTCGATGGCCGGTGGCGCGCTGATGG
>CAIYOH010000315.1 GCA_903927745.1 uncultured Mycobacteriaceae bacterium | reverse complement strand
GCTGCGCTCCGTCTGCTGCGCGATGCTCCGCGCGTGACGTAGCAATCGCGCTGGGGCGCGGCAGAGCCAAGCAATAAAGAGCGTTATCTTATTGCTTTGTTTGGGCTTTCTCGATCATGCCGAGACGCGCCGTGGCGACATCGGCAAAGCTCCGATCCTCGCCATCGAGAATGGCGGGCTCGCCTGTCATGACCTGCCAGCGTTCCAGCACCACGTCGCAATAGGCCGGGCTGATTTCCATCGCCTGGCAGACCCGGCCGGTGATCTCTGCAGCGATGATCGTGGTGCCGCTGCCGCAGAAGGGCTCGTAGACGGCATCGCCTTGCCCGCTGTTGTTGAGCATGGGACGACGCATGCATTCGACCGGCTTCTGGGTGCTGTGGACAGTGGCGATGTCCTCGGGTCCGTTGCCGATCTCCCAAAGCGTCGTCTGATCCCGCGCTCCCTGCCAGTGCCCGGTCGCGCCCTTGCGGACGGCATAGAGGCATGGCTCGTGGCGCCAGTGATAGTCACCACGCCCGAGCACCAGCCGCGGCTTGGCCCAGACGATCTGGCTGCGGATCGCAAAGCCAGCCGCCTCGAGGCTCTCGATGACGGTCCGCGCATGCACGCCGGCATGCCAGATGTAGGCGACGTCGCCCGGGAACAGCGCCCAGGCGGCTCGCCAGTCCGCGCGATCGTCATTTGTGACCTTGCCAGTACGGAGCGTGGTGGAGACGCCGGCGTCGTTCCGCCAGGTGGGGTCATAGTCCACCCCGTAGGGTGGGTCTGTGATCATCAGATGTGGCGTGGCGCCTGCGAGCAGGCGGGCGACATCAACGGCATTGGTGGCATCGCCGCACAGCAGGCGGTGCCGGCCAACGCGCCAGAGGTCGCCGGGACGGCTCACGGGATTGGCCGGCGGCTCCGGCGCCGCGGCATCGGGATCACCCACCAGGGCATCACCCGCATTCGCGCCATCGAGGCTGGCTAGCAACTGTGCCAGGGCCTCGCTGGAAAAGCCGAGCGTGTCGAGATCGACCACGGCCTCGTCGCGGATGCGGGCGATCTCGGCAGCGAGCAGGGCCTCATCCCAGCCGGAGTTCAGCGCGATCTGATTATCCGTCAGCCGCAGCGCGCGCGCCTGCGCCGGGGAGAGATGGCCGAGCCGCAGCACCGGTACCGCGGCAAGCCCGAGCTGCTTGGCGGCCATGACGCGGCCGTGGCCAGCGATGAGCACACCCTCGCCGTCGACCAGGACCGGGTTTACGAAGCCGAACTGGGCAATGGATGCGGCAATCTGCGCCACCTGCGCCGGCGAATGCGTGCGCGCATTCTCGGCATAGGGCAGCAGCGCCGCCACCGGCAGGCTGACGACCGCGAGGTCAGGCCGCATCAGCGATGCCCTCCGCGCGCACCGCGGCCACCGCCGCATGGTCCCGGCCATCGTCCAGGGTGACCGGCAGGTCCGGATGCAGCGCCTGCCACCGCGCGATGGCCAGGTCGACATAGGCCGGCGCCAACTCGATCGC
>CAIYOH010000314.1 GCA_903927745.1 uncultured Mycobacteriaceae bacterium | reverse complement strand
GGTCCGGTAGCGCCCGGCGACCTCGTCGACAGCGCAGACCGCCGCGACGGCCGACGCCGGGTCGGCACCGAGGGCCACCGCGGCGGCGACGGCCTGCGCGGCGTTGCCGCGGTTCACCGCGCCCGGCAGCGCCAGCCGCATCGGCCACGCCAGGCCGTCGGGTCCGTGCAGGGTGTCGCCGTCGACCCACCACTGCGGGCTCGGCCGGGCGAAGTCGGCGCCGGTGGAACGCCAGTGGCCGTTCTCACGGACGATCACCTCGCCGCTGCGCGGGCAGCTGACCGAGTCGTTGGCCCACGCGCCGCCCGCGCCAACCCACACCACGTGGGGGCTGTCGTAGGCCGCCGAGGTCATCAGCACGTCGTCGCAATTGGCAACGACGAGCGCCTCGGGGTGCCGGGCCAGGCCGGCCCGCAGTGTGCGTTCGATGACGTTGATCTCCCCGACGCGGTCCAGCTGGTCGCGCGACAGGTTGAGCAGCACGATGACGGCGGGCTGGCACGCGTCCGACACGTGCGGGACGTGCATCTCGTCGACTTCCAGCACCGCCAGCGCGGCGTCGCGGTTGGCGGCCAGCGCGGCCACCAGTCCGGCGTCCATGTTGGCGCCCTCGGAGTTGGTGGCCACCGGTCCCAGGGTTGCCAGTGCGGCCGCGGTCATGCGGGTGGTGGTCGACTTGCCGTTGGTGCCCGTGACGACGACGGTGCGCCGCCCGGCCGCGAGCTGGCGCAGCACGCTTCGGTCCAGGCTCATCGCGACCAGGCCGCCGATCATCGACCCGGCGCCGCGCCCCGTCACCCGCGACGCCCAGCGCGCCCCCGCCCCGGCGGCGAGGGCCAGTCGTGCCCGGGTGCTAACCACCCGCGCAGTGTAAGGGCGATCATCGACACGATGCCCGGTCGACCGGCTGGCGTCGGTGCGGCGTGCCATCCTGGGAGCTATGAGCCAGGTGTCGTGGGGACGTCCGTCCGGCCCGCCGGAGGGCGGCTGGGCGGTGGTCGACGTCGAAACCTCGGGGTTCCGGCCGGGTCAGGCCCGCGTCCTGAGCCTGGCCGTGCTCGGCCTCGACTGCGACGGGTGCGTCGAGCAGTCGTTCGTGAGCCTGCTCAACCCCGGGGTGGACCCCGGCCCCACGCACGTGCACGGCCTGACCGCCGACATGCTCGAGGATCAGCCGCAGTTCGCCGACATCGTCGGCGACGTGGTCGAGGTGCTGCGCGGCCGCACGCTGGTTGCGCACAACGTGGCATTCGACCATTCGTTCCTGGCGGCCGAGGCCGAGAGTGCCGACGCCGAACTTCCGGTCGACTCGGTCATGTGCACCGTCGAGTTGGCCCGGCGGTTGGATCTCGGCGTCGCTAATCTGCGGCTGGAAACCCTTGCCGCGCACTGGGGTGTGCGCCAGGAGCATGCGCACGACGCGTTCGACGATGCCCGGGTGCTCAGCGGGATCCTGGCTCCGGCGCTCGAGCGGGCGCGTGAACTCGATGTGTGGCTGCCGGTCCATCCGGTGACGCGGCGCCGGTGGCCCAACGGCCGGGTGACCCATGACGAGGTGCGGCCGCTGAAGGCGCTGGCATCGCGGATGCCGTGCGCCTACGTCAACCCCGGCCGCTATGTCGCCGGCGGGCCTCTTGTGCAGGGCATGCGGGTCGGTCTGGCGGCCGAGGTGCGGCGCACCCACGAGGAACTCGTCGAGCGGATCGTGCACGCGGGACTGGCCTACACCGACGTGGTCGACAGCGAGACGTCGCTGGTGATCTGCAATGACGCCGCGCCTGAGCAGGGCAAGGGCCACCAGGCGCGGCGGCTGGGGGTGCCGTTGGTGCCCGATGCGCAGTTCCTACGCGGCGTCGGCTGCGTCGCCAGTGGCACCAGCACGGAGCGATTCACCGACACCACGACGCTGGGTCCGCAACTCGCGCTGTTCTGAGGCGCGATCCTCACGCCAGGCGGAGATTCGCGACCATCAGG
>CAIYOH010000313.1 GCA_903927745.1 uncultured Mycobacteriaceae bacterium | reverse complement strand
GGGCCCCGCGGCCTCCGACGGATTCGTGACGGCCCCAACCCACAGGTTCAGCAGCCAGGGATACAGTCCGACGTCGGATGCGATGGGCTGGCCGATGGCGTTGATGAGCCCCTCAACGGGCTGTCCGTTGAGGGCCTGCAGGATTCCATCGAGGAAGAGGTTGAGGTCGTAGGACGGGATACTGATCAAGGCCGCGTTGAGGACCTCCGCCGTGATGTACACGACGGAGTACACGTCGGCCGTCACGACGGACGCCACGCGGGCGACGTCTGTGATGGTGTTTCCCAGGTTCACGGGGATCGCGGCCAGGGTTGACAGTGCGGTCGCCGAGAGCGCCGGTCCCAGAGTCGCGGGGCTGGCAGACATGATGCTCGACATTCCGGTTGCCGCGCCGGTCGCCGCACCCGACCCGCTCGATGTCCCGAGCAAGCCGTTGAGTAGACCGTTGGCACCGGAAGTGCCGATCAGCGAGTCCAGCAACGTTTGCGGATGCTCCAGCAGTGAGATCACCGAACTCAGCGTCGGCAGCGTGACCGGGTGGGGCCCGGTGCCGGTGAAATCGCCGATGAAGTTTTGGATACCGAGCTGGGTTCCGCTGGCCAGCAGCCCGGGCATCTGCTGGAAGGCGCTCAGCGGCGGCAACAGCCCAGCCTGCGTGGGCACATTGGCCGGCGCGGTCGACCAGCCGTAGAGGGGGTCGCCGTAGCCGAGGTTCACCACATAGGTCAGGTCCGGCTCAACCAGATCGACGATGGGGGTGCCGATGAACGGGATAACCCCGAACACGTGCGCCAGCGGCAGACCGTTGGACGGGATCATGTAGTACTGCGTCTGGGTGGGGCCCGACGTCGGCAGCAGGACAGCCGAATTCAGCTGCTGCTGGGTGAGCACGTGGTAGTAGAAGTGATTGGTGCTGAGAGCGGCGTTGAGGTCGGAGAGGATGAAGATGGGGTAACGCGGGTAGTCGGCCACGCTGTCGTATTCGATGGTGTAGATCGTGGTCGGGTAGGCGTTGGAGGGCGTCGCGCCGTAGAAGTTCAGACCCAGGCTCGGCATCTGCAGGCCGGGGAAGCGCGCGTAGAGCCCGCCGTTGGGGTTCATCGGATCGCCGACGATAAGGAAACTGGCGTTGGACGTCGGCACGCCGTGGGCTTGCAGGTTAGCCATTTCCAGCGACACGACGACCGCGCTCTGGGAGTAGCCGTAGACGCTGATCGTGTTCCCCGGCACGGACAGTGCTTGTTGGGCCTGGATGTCCAGGATTTGCAGGCCCTGGGCCACCGACTGCGTGAAGGTGAGTTGCTTGAGGCTGCCGTATGGGAAGGCGTTTTCTGGGATCGGTCCGTTCCCGTACAGCTGTACGACCTGCGCGGCGGTGGGCCCGCCGGTCCCGATCAACGGGCGCCCCAGCAGCGCCTCGGCGGGGGCGTTGACCAGCGCGGCCGCGTTGGAGGCCTCTGCGGTGACATAGGATCCGGCACTGGAGAACAGGGCTTGGACGAAGCCGTCGTGAAACGCCGCGGCCTTCGCCGCGAGGCCGTGGAAGTCCTGGGCGAAGGTGCTGAATACTCCAGCGATCGCCGCCGACACCTCGTCTTCAGCGGCGGGTATCAGCTGCGTCGTCACGGTCGCCGCGGCGGTGTTGGCGCCGGTGATCGACGCACCGATGTTCTCCAGATGCGCGGC
>CAIYOH010000312.1 GCA_903927745.1 uncultured Mycobacteriaceae bacterium | reverse complement strand
GGTCTCTATCCGCCGCGCGCGTCAGAAACTTGAGGAAACCTGTCCCTAGTACGAGAGGACCGGGACGGACGAACCTCTGGTCTACCAGTTGTCCCACCAGGGGCATGGCTGGATAGCTACGTTCGGAGAGGATAACCGCTGAAAGCATCTAAGCGGGAAACCTCCTCCAAGATTAGGTTTCTCACCCTTTTAGAGGGATAAGGCCCCCCGCAGAACACGGGTTCGATAGGTCAGACCTGGAAGCCCAGTAACGGGTGCAGGGAACTGGCACTAACCGGCCGAAAACTTACCAACACAACTCGCAACCACTGTTTTCACACACCACACCCCCCATCAACACAACCAAATAAATAGTGTTGCCCCATAGAGTTACGGCGGCCACAGCGACAGGGAAACGCCCGGTCCCATTCCGAACCCGGAAGCTAAGTCTGTCAGCGCCGATGATACTGGCCCAAAGGCTGGAAAAGTAGGACACCGCCGAACACACACAAAAACACCCCCGGAAACGGGGGTGTTTTTGCATTGTGCATGTGTTCATTAGGGGGTCTTCGCAGTGGCACCCGACCCGTGAAGCGAGTGCCGGCGGGCAACTCAAAGAGGTCTTCCTTCAGGTCGTCCGTCTTCCGCAAGGCCGATGTTACGGCGTGGCCGCCGGCTCGGCGGGGCGCACAATGCCGTTCTGATTCACTTCGTACACTCGGGCTGTGGCGATATCGAAGAACATGCCGTAGACCTTAAGAGTGCCAGAAGCCCTCGCGGGGGCCAAGATCGGATCGCGGGTCAGCCGTTCCATCTGGACAGCGACATTCACGATGCTCAGCTGGTCGGTGTCGCCCAGCCCATCGGCCTGGGCACTCGCGCGTGCCGGGTGGTGATTCCGGAACGCGGCGAGGCTGTCATCTGCGTATTTGAGCCAGTGGCCCACCGCTGATGGCGATCGATCCGTAGCGTCAGCGATCAGCTCATCCATCGCGCTGCACGACGAATGTCCGCATACCACAAACGACCTCACGCCGAGCCGGTTGAATGCAATGTCGAGAGCGGCGTTGACCGATTGGTCGGCCGATTCGGTGGGTACCAGGTTGCCGACGTTGCGGACGATGTATAGGTCACCGGGTCCACTGGCGGTGATGACGTCAGGCATGAGCCGCGCGTCGGCACACGTGAGGAACATCGTGTCTGGACCGGCCGCCTCGATCAGTCCGGCGGGCCGGGAGTACAGCTCTGCGCGAGCATTGCGGCGGTAGTCGCTCATTGCATCGATAATCGAGCTGTCGACGTCGTCCCGATCGCTGGCGCGTGATTGCCATGAAAGCAGTTCTGCCGCCGGTTGCCGGTAGTGACGGACGGGTCGACTGGTACGTGCGTGACGCATCGTCGCTGGCGACGTTTCAACGATAACGACGACCCCGCCGGTTGCCTCGTGAGCGATCCTCCAATCGGAAATAGCCTCGGAAACCACTTCGTCGAGGTAATCCGCGTTGAGCGTGAGCCGCACGTGACACCCCGGCGGCATTGTGGACAGCACCTTGGTCAGGCGGGGCAGAAGGAGGAAGCTCAGCGTGCCGTCTATGTCGATGCGCCAATTCGCCGAATCGGCACCGCTATACGGCCGGACTTCGATGGGTGCGCGAATTACGCGGTTCAACAGAATTAATATCGCGACGCCAAGTCCAATCGCCACACCCACAAGCAGATTGAGGAAAACCACACATCCGATGGTGATCACGTAGACGGTGAAATTTCCCGTAAGCCAGGCCAATTTTATGTGAGCGAGCTTGATGAGCTGGATACCGATAACAATGAGGAGGCCGGCCAGCGCCGCCTCAGGAATGAGTTCCGCCAGGTCGGTCAACAGCGCCGTGAACAGCAGGATCCATACGCCGTGCAGCACCGCCGACGCACGGGTCTGCGCACCGGCCGCCACATTGGCGGAGCTGCGCACAATGACACCGGTTACCGGTAGCCCACCGAGCAACCCCGACACCATGTTCGCGCTGCCCTGCCCGATCATCTCCCTGTTGAATTCCGCGCGCGGGCCCTTGTGCAGCTTGTCGATAGCGACCGCCGACAGCAGCGATTCGACGCTGGCGATGAGGGCGACCGTGATGATACCCAGGGCTATTGAGCCCACCTCGGTAATCCACGGCCCTCCGCCCGGGGCCGTTGGCGGCAGCTTTGGCAAGCCGATGGCATCGAAAAAGTTGCCGGAGAGGTCGATTCGGTCGACACCTTCCAGATGGGCGATTTCGGCGACCGCGGTCGCCACCACGATGGCGACCAGGGCGCCCGGGATGAAACGGATTTTGGCCGGCAGTCTCGGCCACACCAACAAAATGGCGATGACCAGCCCGCCGACAATCACTTCGTTCAGTTCGTGATGCAGGATGCCGCTCGGCAGTGCCTTGATGTTCTCCCAAGCCGAGCTTCGCGACGAGCCACCCAACAGGATATGCATCTGCTGCAAAACAATGGTGACACCGATGCCCGCCAGCATGGCGTGTACGACGACCGGAGCAACGCCCAGCGCAGCGCGAGCTACCTTGATAACCCCGAACAGGATCTGAATCGCGCCGGCGCACACCGTGATGACGCACGTCATCTCCCAGCCGAAGGCGTCGATCAGCCCGTGCACAACCACGGTCAGTCCGGCGGCCGGACCGCTGACCTGAAGCGCCGAGCCGCCAATGGAACCGGCGACAATGCCGCCGACCACTGCGGCAATCAAACCGGCCAACAGCGGAGCCCCGGAGGCGATGGCGATCCCGAGAGAGAGGGGCAGCGCAATAAGGAAGACCACCAGCGAGGCAGGCAGGTCGTGCCGCAGATTCCGCTGGATGTAGCCAGATTTCAACGCGCCGACGGCCTCATTGACAGTGGTGATCATGGTGACTCCTCACTGCCGGACGCGAAGATTATCGGCCACGGTCAATGTGGTTTCCCGAAGGCTGAATGCGCCGGCGCATGCATGTTCTCCAAGTCAAGAAGAGTACTTTTCCGCTTCAGTCCACCGCCGTAACCGGTGAGACGTCCAGCGGCGCCGATGACCCGGTGGCATGGGACCACGATCGCGATCGGATTGCGCCCGTTGGCCAGCCCCACCGCCCGTGCGGAGCCTGGGGCGCCGATCTGCTCGGCGACGTGCCCGTACGTCCTCGTCTCGCCGTAGGGGATCGTCAGCAGGGCCTTCCAGACGCTCTGCTGAAAGGGTGTCCCGGAGAGATCGAACCGGATGTCGAAGCCCGTGAGCTCGCCGGCGAAGTAGGCCCCGAGCTGCTCAACGACATCGGCGAAGGCCTTCGGGTCTGGTGACCAGTCGGCACGGCTGGGCTCATGGGTCTGACCGACCATGCGAAGGTGAGTCAGAACCGGGTCGCGGCCGGCCAAGGTCAGCAGCCCGATCGGGCTGTCGATCGTGCGGGACTGGATCACGGATTCCTCCCGATCGATGCCCTGGGTTGTAGGGTCATCGTAGTCCGCCGCCATGTGTCGACAGGCCCGGGCGGACGAACGCGCACCGGAAGGGTTCGACGGGATCCGACGGGATCCGACGGGAGATGTCCATGTTGCCCGGATGGTGGGTATGGCTGGTGGCTGCGGCGTTGTATGGCGGGTTTCGCCTGTTTTACGACAACTGGCGAGGCAGGTTGACGCCCAGGGAGATTGACACCATGCTGGCCCAAGCGCAGGCGCAGGGAGCGGACGAGACCACGGATCTTTCGGTCGTCCGCACATTCCTTGAGCAGGACGACGGACGTGAATTTGTGATGGTCAATCTGGTCCGGGTGCCCGACACTACGGTCACCCATCCCGATTCCGGAGCTCAGGTGCCGGCGCGCGAGATGATGGATGCCTACTCCAAATCCTTCGTACCGCTCCTGTTCAAACACGGCGGCCATCCTGCTTTGGCGACGCGGAAGGTCGGCGGGTACGTCGATTCCTGGATGGTCGGACCCGATCCCGGCTGGAGCATCGTCGGCTTCATGCGCTATCGCTCGCGCCGCGACATGCTGAAGATGGTGCTCGATCCCGCCTTCGAGGCCGCCCACAAATACAAGCCGCTGGGCATCGCCGAGACCTTTTCCTTCCCGACCCAGCCCTTTCTGCGCGCCTATGTCAGCCCGCGAATTTCGGTGTTTCTGATCGTGGCACTGGCGGCGGCGCTGGCGCAGGTGGCCATTCTCGCTGCCCGCTGAGCTGCGCCCCTGTTACCCCTCACGGGCAGCTAGCCGGCGAGGCCAGACGCGTCTGTTGGTCATGCCCACGCAGCGTCACGGTATCACCGAGAGTCCAACGCGCACGCTCGGTTTCGCTGGCACCCTGCACGGTCCCGGCTGTCGTCAACAACAGGTCCGGCGTCGATTTGGCCAGCTCGCAGAGCCGGGCTGCCGCGTGGACCGGTTCACCGATCACGGTATATTCGAACCGTTCTCTGGCGCCGACGTTGCCGGCAACGACCGTTCCCGCCGCCACCCCGATTCCGGCCTCACACTCCGATATCTGCCGGCGGAGCCGATCGGCGATACAGCGGGCCGCGGCCAGCGCCTGGTCTTCCGGATTGTCGAGGTGATTCGGTGCGCCGAAGATGGCCAGCGCGGCATCGCCCTCGAACTTGTTCACCAGCCCGCAGTGGCGGTCCACCTCTTCGACGACGACGCTGAAGAAACGGTTCAGCAGAGTGACGATCTCGGCCGCGGGCCGACTGGTGACCAGTTTGGTGGAGCCGACGATGTCGAGAAACACCACGGCTACGTGGCGTTCCTCGCCGCCCAATGTCGGCCGTTCGCGTTCGGCGGCCAGGGCGACTTCGCGTCCGACGTGCCGGCCGAAGAGATCGCGCACGCGTTCGCGCTCCCGTAGGCCGCCGACCATCGCGTTGAAACCGCTCTGCAACTCGCCGAGTTCGGTGCCGTCGAAGACCACCAGATCGCCCCGCAGGTCGCCCTGCTCCACGCGCTGCAGGGCGGCTCGCACCACCCGTACCGGGGTGGCGGTCAACCAGGCCAGGATCCACATCAGCAGGCATCCGAAAATCAGTGCGGCACCGGCCACCGTCAGGACGCCGACCGCGAACTGGGTGTACGTCAAGTTACGCAGCATGAGTTCAAACAACGCCAGCAGAGCGATGCCGATGACAGGTACGGCCGATCCGAGAAACCACACCGTCATGGTGCGGCCCATGAGTCCGGACGACAGCCTGCGCGGCGGCGGTCCGGCCTGCAGCGCCTGGGCGGCCACCGGACGCAGCGCGAACTCGGCGGCCAGGTAGCTGCCCGTGGCGACCAGGAGCCCGCTGAAGCTCACCACGACCAGGAACCGCGGAATGAAGTCGACGTTGACCAGGCCGTAGAGGGTCGTCGTCACCGCCGTCCCGGTCCCCCACAGGATCAGGTCGACGATCGCGACCCGCCACGGGATCAGGAAGGTGTTGCGTTCGTCCTCGGGGGACGGCTCGCGTTCCTCGATCGCCCAGCGCAGCGCGATCACCACCTGCCTGGTGATCCAGTAGGTCCCCAGCGCCAGGGCGGCCCCGACGCAGGCCGGCACGACGCCGAACGTGAGCCACACGGGCGCGTCGGTGTAGACGCTCGGTTCGGGGACGGCGACCGTCACCAACAGCAAAGCGACGACGATGCCGATCAGGTTGGCCGCCACGATCAGGACGGTCAGGATGGCCTGGACACGCACCCGGCGTCGTCTCGGGCTCTCCGACGCCCTACCGAGCAGCAGTGATCCGTATGCCGGGGTTTCGGGCAGCCGCCCACTCTGGCGGGTGACGATCTCGAGAACCCGGCCCAGGCGTCGAGCTACGGACGTGTGGGCCGACATGGTGGGGACAAGCCTAGGGGGTCGGCCACGCTTTAAGGTGGGTCGGGTGCGTCTCGTGATCGCCCAGTGCACCGTCGATTACGTCGGCCGGCTGACCGCCCATCTGCCGTCGGCGCGCAGGCTGCTGTTGGTCAAGGCCGACGGCTCGGTCAGTGTGCACGCCGACGACCGCGCCTACAAGCCGCTCAATTGGATGAGTCCGCCCTGCTGGCTGACCGAGGAGCCGGGTGGCGAGGTCCCGGTGTGGGTGGTGGAGAACAAGGCGGGCGAACAGTTGCGCATCACCGTCGAGGACATCGAGCACGACTCACGCCACGATTTGGGTGTCGACCCCGGGTTGGTGAAGGACGGCGTCGAGGCCCACCTGCAGGTCTTGCTCGCCGAACACGTCCACCTGCTGGGCGAGGGGTACACGCTGGTTCGGCGGGAGTACATGACCGCCATCGGCCCGGTGGACCTGCTGTGCCGCGACGAGCGGGGTGGCTCGGTGGCGGTGGAGATCAAGCGGCGCGGCGAGATCGATGGTGTCGAACAGCTCACCCGCTACCTGGAGTTGCTCAACCGGGACAGCGTTCTGGCGCCGGTCACGGGAGTGTTCGCCGCCCAGCAGATCAAACCCCAGGCGCGCACCCTAGCCGTCGACCGCGGGATTCGTTGCGTGACATTGGATTACGACACGATGCGGGGGATGGACAGCGACGAATACCGGCTGTTCTGATCCACCCCGATTAGACTCACGCCATGGCCCGTCGCCGCACCCCGTCTCGCCGGCAGCGGCCACTCGCGCCGCTACCGGCCTCGCCCCGGGTGGAGACCGGACCCGATGGCCGGGAGTACTACGTGCGGCCGGTTGCGGCGGCCCGCGCCGTCAAAACCTACCGGTGTCCCGGTTGCGATCACGAGATACGGTCGGGAACCGCGCATCTGTTGGTGTGGCCGGCAGACTCAGCGTCCGGGGGAGTTGACGAGCGGCGGCATTGGCACGCGCCGTGCTGGAGTCACCGCGCGACCCGCGGCCCGACCCGAAAGTGGTCGTGAGCGCTGGTTTCTAGACGGCCGGTTCGACGAGTTCGATGAGTACCCCGCCGGCGTCCTTGGGGTGGATGAAGTTGATCCGTGAGTTCGCCGTACCACGCCGGGGTGCCTCGTACACCAGGCGGACGCCTTGTGCGCGCAGGTGCTCGCTGAGTCCGTCGAGATCGGCGGTTCGCACCGCTAGCTGCTGGATGCCCGGTCCGCGCTTGTCGATGAATTTTGCGATCGTCGACGAGCCGTCGATCGGGGCCATGAGCTGGATCTGCGCGGTGCTGCCCGACGCGCCGCGCACGGCCAGCATCGCCTCCCGGATACCCTGGTCGTCGTTGACTTCCTCGTGCACCAGGATCATGCCGAGGTGGTCGTGGTACCAGGCGATCGCCGCGTCCAGATCGGGGACGGCGATGCCGACATGGTCGACTGCCGTCACCAACGCGGAGGCCAGAACCTGACGGGCATCGACGTGATCCGTGGTCATGTCACAACGGTAACCTGATGGATACGATTCCGCTTCGCCGGGTAGCGGAATAGGCCACCCGCCGACCCCCAGGAGACAGTGATGACGACGTCGGTGATTGTTGCTGGAGCGCGCACTCCCATCGGCAAGTTGATGGGATCGCTCAAGGATTTCTCGGCCAGCGACCTGGGCGCCGTGGCGATCGCCGGCGCGCTGGCGAAGGCCAACCTGGAGCCGTCGGCGGTCGAGTACGTGATCATGGGCCAGGTGCTGACCGCCGGAGCCGGTCAGATGCCGGCGCGGCAGTCCGCAGTCGCCGCCGGCATCGGCTGGGATGTGCCGGCGTTGACGATCAACAAGATGTGCCTGTCCGGCATCGACGCCATCGCGCTGGCCGATCAGCTCATTCGCGCCGGGGAGTTCGACGTGGTGGTCGCCGGCGGCCAGGAATCCATGACCAAGGCGCCGCACCTGCTGATGGACAGCCGCGCCGGCTACAAGTACGGCGACGTGACAGTGCTCGACCACCTGGCCTACGACGGCCTGCACGATGTGTTCACCGACCAGCCGATGGGTGCGCTGACCGAGCAACGCAACGACGTCGACATGTTCACGCGCGCCGAGCAGGACTCCTACTCAGCATCGTCGCACCAGCGGGCGGCGGCGGCGTGGAAGGACGGCGTCTTCGCCGACGAGGTGGTGCCGGTCGAGATCCCGCAGCGCAAGGGCGACCCGCTGCAGTTCGCCGAGGACGAGGGCATTCGCGCCAACACCACCGCGGCGTCGCTGGCCGGCCTCAGGCCGGCATTCCGGCGCGACGGCACGATCACCGCGGGTTCGGCGTCGCAGATCTCCGACGGTGCGGAGGCCGTCGTGGTGATGAAGAGGGAGAAGGCCGAGCAGTTGGGGCTGACGTGGCTGGCCGAGATCGGCGCCCACGGGGTGGTGGCCGGTCCGGATTCCACGTTGCAGTCGCAGCCGGCCAACGCCATCAAGAAGGCACTCGGGCGCGAGGGGATCTCCGCCGACAGGCTCGACATCGTGGAGATCAACGAGGCGTTCGCCGCGGTGGCGCTGGCCTCGACCCGCGAACTCGGTCTCGACCCCGGCATCGTCAACGTCAACGGCGGCGCGATCGCCATGGGCCACCCGATCGGCATGTCCGGGGCGCGGATTGCCCTGCACGCAGCCCTGGAGCTCAAACGCCGGGGTTCGGGCTTCGCCGTCGCCGCCCTGTGCGGGGCCGGTGGGCAGGGCGACGCGCTGATCCTGCGGGCCGGATAGAGCCTCCCGGACGGCGCGAGCCAATTTTGCTGGCGCGACCCGCAGAGCAATCGATGTGATTTAGGTCATACCGGCAGCCAGCGGGCGTTCCAGGGCGATGTCCGGCTGGTTTTCGCGCGTGCCAGACTGGTCCTCGTGACCCGTCCGCGACCCTCGATCGGTCCCGCGTTGGCTGGTGCGGTCGATCTCTCCGGCCTCAAGCAGCGCGCCCAGCAGCCGGCATCCCCTGGGCCTGCGCCGTCGGGCGGCGCGGTCGACGTCACCGAAGCCAACTTTGAGGCCGAGGTCATCCTGCGGTCCGACGAGGTGCCCGTCGTGGTGTTGCTGTGGTCGCCGCGCAGCGAGTTGTGTGCGGAGGTCCTCGAGATGCTGGGTGACCTGGCCGCCCAGGACGCCGGCACGTGGTCGCTGGCCGCCGTCAACGTTGACGTGGAGCCCCGGGTGGCTCAGATTTTCGGGATCGACGCGGTCCCCACCGTTGTGGCGCTGGCGGCCGGGCAGCCGCTGTCCAGCTTCCAGGGCGCGCAGCCTCCCGACGAGTTGCGCCGGTGGGTGGACTCGCTGCTGTCCGCGACGGCCGGCAAACTCAAGGGCGGAGGCGACGCCGCGGAAGCGGAGGTGCTCGACCCCGCGCTGGTCGGCGCCCGCGAACATCTCGAGGCCGGCGACTTTGACGCTGCCCGGGAGTCCTACCAGGCCATTCTGGATGCCGATCCGGGCAACGCCGAAGCCAAGGGCGCGATCCGCCAGATCGACTTTCTGGTGCGGGCCACCGCCCAGCGCCCGGACGCCGTGGAGGTCGCCGACGCCGCACTGGGCGACATCGACGCCGCATTCGCCGCCGCGGACACCCTGCTGCTCAACCAGGATGCGAGCGCGGCGTTCGAGCGGCTGATCGCACTGGTGCGCCGCACATCCGGGGATGAGCGCACGCGGGTGCGCACCCGGCTGATCGAGTTGTTCGAGCTGTTCGACCCGGCCGATCCCGAGGTCATCGCCGGGCGCCGCAACCTGGCCAACGCCCTGTACTGAGTCCGGCCCCGCTACTCCGGCGTCAGCCACAACGCCGACGTGGGCGGCAGTACCAACACCGCCGACGCGGGCCGACCGTGCCACGGGCGCGCGGTGGCGCCGACGGTGCCGAGGTTGCCAATGCCGGTGCCGTTGTAGTCGACCGCATCGGTGTTGAGCACCTCGCGCCAGCGTCCGGGCGACGGCAGGCCGAGCCGGTAGCCCGTGTGCTCGGTGCCCGCGAAATTGAACACGCACGCCATCACCGAGCCGTCATGGCCGTACCGCAGGAAGCTGAAGACGTTGTTCGCCGAGTCATTGGCGTCGACCCAGGAATAGCCCGCAGGGCTGGTGTCGCGGCTCCACAGCGCGGGGTGGGCGCGGTAGATGGCGTTGATGTCGCGGACCAGGCGCAGGATCCCGCTGGAGAAACCGGCCTCGTCGAGCTGCCACCAGTCCAGCCCGTGCTGTTCGGACCACTCCGCGCGCTGGCCGAATTCCTGCCCCATGAACAACAATTGCTTGCCCGGGTGTGCCCACTGGTAGGCGAGCAGGCTCCGCAGTCCGGCGGCCTTGACATGGTCGTTGCCCGGCATCCGTGACCACAGGGTGCCTTTGCCGTGCACCACCTCGTCGTGGCTGAGCGGGAGCACGTAGTGCTCGCTGTAGGCGTACAGCATCGAGAAGGTCATCTCGTGGTGGTGGAAGCTGCGGTGCACCGGGTCGCGGCTGAGGTAGCCAAGCGTGTCGTGCATCCAGCCCATGTTCCACTTCATCGAGAACCCAAGGCCGCCGAGTTCGGTCGGTCGCGTCACACCGGGCCACGCGGTGGATTCCTCGGCGATGGTGACGATGCCGGGCGCGGCCATGTGCGCGGTGGCGTTCATTTCCTGCAGGAACTGCACCGCTTCCAGGTTCTCCCGCCCGCCGTGGATGTTCGGGGTCCAGCCGCCCGCGGGGCGCGAGTAATCCAGGTACAGCATCGACGCGACCGCATCGACCCGTAAGCCGTCGACATGGAACTCCTCGAGCCAGTACAGGGCGTTGGCCACCAGGAAGTTGCGCACCTCCGGCCGGCCGAAGTCGAACACGTAAGTGCCCCAGTCGAGTTGCTCGCCGCGCCTGGGGTCCGAATGCTCATAGAGCGGCGTGCCGTCGAAGCGCCCCAGCGCCCAGGCGTCCTTCGGGAAGTGCGCCGGCACCCAGTCGACGATCACACCGATGCCGGCTTGGTGCAGGGTGTCGATCAGCGCCCGGAAATCGTCGGGTGTGCCGAACCGCGACGTCGGCGCATAGTAGGACGTGACCTGGTAGCCCCACGACCCGGCGAACGGATGCTCGGCGACCGGTAACAGCTCCACATGGGTGAAGCCCTGTGTCACGACGTATTCGGTGAGTTCCCGGGCGAGTTGGCGGTAGCTCAGTCCCGGGCGCCACGAGCCCAGGTGAACCTCGTAGATGCTCATCGGGCCCACCACCGGGTTGCGCTGCGCGCGGCGCGCCATCCAGTCGTCGTCGTCCCAGATGTAGCGGCTGCGCGTCACCCGCGATGCGGTGTGCGGGGGCACCTCGGTGGCGAAGGCCATGGGGTCGGCCCGTTCGGTCACCACGCCGTCGGCGCCGTGCACGCGGAACTTGTACAGTCCGTCGACCGGGAAGCCGGGCCAGAACAGTTCCCACACACCGGAGGAACCCAACGAGCGCATCGGCGCCTCGGTCCCCGTCCAGCCGTTGAACTCGCCGATCAGGCTGACGCCCGCCGCGTTGGGTGCCCATACCGCGAACGACACCCCGCTCACCTCGCCGTCGGCCGTGGTGAACGTGCGGGGATGCGCGCCGAGCACCTCCCACAGCCGCTCGTGGCGACCCTCGCCGAACAGGAAGAGGTCCACCTCGCCCAGGACCGGCAGGAAGCGGTAGGCGTCGGCGGCCGTGTGCGGCTCGGCGCCCGCGTAGGTGATCTGCAGCCGGTAGTCGATCAGGTTGACGAACGGCAGCGCCACCGCGAACACGTCGGCGCCCACGGGCTGCATCGGGTAGCGCTGTTCGCCCACCAGCGCCGTGACCGCCACGGCGTGCGGCCGGAAAGCCCGGATGACGGTGCGCTCGCCGTACTCGTGGGCGCCCAGGATGGCGTGGGGGTTGTAATGGGTGCCCGCCAGCAGCAGCGCCAGGTCGCTCGCGTCGGGTGCCAGGTGGTCGGCTGGGCTCATCTGCGCATCACCTCGGGTGCCGGCGCAGCAGCGTCATCCGGGATTGCTCCGGTATCGACGGCATGGTGACGATATGCGCTATGACGTGCGCGGGGTCGAGGCGGATGTAATTGGCCTGGCCCCACTGGAATTCCTGGCCGGTGATCTCGTCACGGACCCAGAACCTCTCGTCGGGCTCCCTGCCCAGGGCCCCCATGTCCAGCCGCAGCATCCCTTCCTCGGGCCCGAACGCGTTGAGCGTCACCACCACCAGCACACAGTCGCCGCTGGCCGGGTCGAACTTGCTGAAGGCCAGCAGGGCGTCGTTGTCCACGCCGTGGAAATAGAGGGTGCGCAGCTGGTGCAGCGCGGGGTGCAGTCGGCGAATCATGTTGAGACGCGCAACGAACGGCTCCAGTGACCTGCCTTCGGCGAGTGCACGCGTGAAGTCGCGGGGCCGCAGTTCGTACTTCTCGGAGTTCAGGTATTCCTCGCTGCCCTCGCGCACCGCGAGGTGTTCGAAGAGTTCGAAGCCCGAGTACATGCCCCATGCCGGGCCCATGGTCGCGGCCAGCGCCGCGCGGATGGCGAACATGCCCGGGCCGTGGTGTTGCAGCACCGCGTGCAGGATGTCGGGGGTGTTGACGAACAGGTTCGGCCGCCGGAAGTCGGCGAGCGCGGCGATGTCGTTGCCGAACTCGGTGAGCTCCCACTTGCTCGTGCGCCAGGTGAAGTAGCTGTAGGACTGGGCGAAGCCGAGCTTGGCCAGACCGTATTGGCGGACCGGGGGTGTGAATGCCTCGGCCAGGAAGAGCACGTCGGGGTGGATGCTCTTGACCTGGGCGATCAGCCACGCCCAGAAGTTCGGTGGCTTGGTGTGCGGATTATCGACGCGAAACAGCCGGACGCCGTGGTCGATCCAGTGCCGGACCACCCGCAGCACCTCGTCGTAGAGGCCCGCGGGGTCGTTGTCGAAGTTCAGGGGGTAGATGTCCTGGTATTTCTTGGGCGGGTTCTCCGCGTAGGCGATGGTCCCGTCGGGCAACTCGGTGAACCACTGGCGGTGCTCCCGGACCCAGGGGTGGTCCGGCGCGCACTGCAGAGCCAGGTCCAGCGCCACTTCGATGCCCAGATTGCCGGCCGCGGAAACGAATTCGTCGAAGTCGGCCAAGGTACCCAGCGCGGGGTGCACGGCGTCGTGGCCGCCTTCCTCGCTGCCGATCGCCCACGGCGAGCCCACGTCCCCGGGCGCGGCGGCGGAGGAGTTGTTGCGTCCCTTGCGGTGCACCTGGCCGATCGGATGGATCGGTGGCAGGTAGACGACGTCGAAACCCATCTCCGCGATGCGCGGTAGCTGCCTTGCCGCCGTGGCGAAGGTGCCGTGCACCGGCCTGCCCTGAGCGTCCCATCCGCCGGTCGAGCGCGGAAACATCTCGTACCAGGAGCCGAACCTGGCCAGCGGCCGATCCACCCACACCCCGTACTGCTCGCCCTGGGTGACCAGCTCCCGCATCGGGAAGCCCGCCAGGAGCTCCTCGACGTCCGGGGCCAGCGCTGGCGCGGTCCGGGTGATCGGGTCCCCCTCCGAGCGCAGCGCCGCCACCGCCGCCAGTAGGGGCTTGCGCCGTGCCCGCGGCATGCCGGTGGCGGCCCGCTCGAACAGCGTTGCCCCGATTCTCAGGTCGTTGGAGAGCTCCGTCTCGCCCTGGCCGGCGTCGAGCTTGGCCACCAGCGCGTGCCGCCAGGTGCGTATCGGGTCGCCCCACCCGTCGACGCGGAACATCCACAGCCCGACCCGGTCGGGGGTGAACTGGCCGTGGAACACGTAGGGTTCGGACCCTTCCGCCATGGGCAGCAGCAGCGGCTTGACCGGCTGTCGCGGGGAGCCGGTGGTCTGCCGCTTGGGGTTTCCCGGCATGTTTCCCGGCAGGGGATATCGGGGGCCGAGGTAGCGCACCACCAGCGTCGCTGCCACGGCGTCGTGGCCGTCCCGCCACACCGCGGCGCTGACCGGAATCACCTCACCGACCACGGCCTTGGCCGGGTACGTGCCTCCGGAGATGACGGGCGCGACGTCGTCGATCTCCACTCGGCCGGGCACCACCACCCTTCCCAGCCTAGTGTCCGGTCCCGGACGTGCCGGTGAACCTCTCTCACGGCGTCGTTCCGGCACCGCAAACCTCAGTAAGGTTGGCAGGCGTGAAAGCCCTTCGTCGGTTCACCGTTCGCGCCCACCTCCCGGAGCGGCTCTGCACGCTCGATCAGCTCGCGAACAACCTGCGCTGGTCCTGGGACACTCCGACGCAGGACCTGTTCGCCAGCATCGACCCCGCTCTGTGGGAGCGCTGCGGCACCGACCCGGTGGCCCTGCTCGGCGCGGTCAGTCCCGTCCGGCTCGACGAACTCGC
>CAIYOH010000311.1 GCA_903927745.1 uncultured Mycobacteriaceae bacterium | reverse complement strand
GTTGGGGCCGCCCCTACGGGTGGTGGTGACGGCCGTGCGCTCGCTGCTGCAGCCGGTGGTGCCGCTGCTGGGCATGGTGGAACCGGTCGTCCTGGCCGTCGGTGCGGAGATCGGCTTCGAGGAGGTGATCGCCCGACTGGTCGCGCTGGCCTACAGCCGGGTGGACATGGTCGGGCGGCGCGGGGAGTTCGCCGTGCGCGGCGGGATCATCGACGTCTTCGCGCCCACCGCCGAGCACCCGGTGCGCGTCGAGTTCTGGGGCGACGAGGTCAGCGAGATGCGGATGTTCTCCGTGGCCGACCAGCGTTCCATCCCGGAACTCGAGGTCGATGCGCTGGTGGCGGTCGCCTGCCGCGAACTGCTGCTCACCGACGACGTGCGGGCGCGGGCGGCCGACTTGGCCGCCCGCTACCCGCGGGGCGAGCAGGCGATCTCCGGCACCATCGCAGACATGCTGGCCAAGCTGGCCGAGGGCATCCCCGTCGACGGTATGGAGGCGCTGCTGCCGGTGCTGCGACCCGAGGAGAACGGGATTCACGCACTGCTGACCGATCACCTCGCCACGGGAACGCCGCTGCTGGTGTGCGACCCGGAAAAGGTGCGCGCCCGCGCCGCCGAACTGATCACGACCGGCCGCGAGTTCCTCGAGGCGTCGTGGTCGGCGGCCGCCCTGGGGACCCTGGAAGGTCACGCGCCGGTCGACATCGCGCAGTTGGGCGGCTCGGGTTTCGCCGAATTGGACGACGTGCGGGCGGCGGCGGCCCGAACCGGTCACCCGTGGTGGACGTTGAGCCAGCTGTCGGACGAGTCGGCGCTCGACCTGGATGTCCGGCCGTCGCCGTCGACGTGGGGGCATCAGCACGACGTCGAGGGCATCTTCGCGATGCTGCGCGCCCACGTCGCGACCGGCGGCTACGCCGCCGTCGTCACCGCCGGCACCGGAACCGCCCATCGGGTGGTGGAACGGCTCGCCGAGTTCGACACGCCCGCCGCGATGATGGAATGCGGCGCGGCACCGACACCCGGGGTCGTCGGTGTACTGCGGGGCCCACTGCACCAGGGGGTCGTCGTCGAGGGCGCCAACCTGGTCGTCATCACCGAAAGCGACCTGACCGGCAGCCGGACCGCCGCCGTCGAGGGCAAGCGGCTGGCGGCGAGGCGTCGCAACACCGTCGACCCGCTGGCGCTGAGCGCCGGCGACCTGGTGGTGCACGATTCTCACGGCATCGGGCGGTTCGTGGAGATGGTCGAGCGCACCGTCGGTGGCGCCCGGCGCGAATACCTGGTGCTGGAGTACGCGTCGAGCAAGAGGGGCCAGCAGGCGGACAAGCTGTACGTCCCGATGGATTCGCTCGACCAGTTGTCGCGGTACGTGGGCGGCCAGGCGCCCGCGCTGAGCCGGCTGGGGGGCAGCGACTGGGCCAGCACCAAGACCAAGGCCCGCCGCGCCGTGCGCGAGATCGCCGGCGAGCTGGTGGCGTTGTACGCCAAGCGGCAGGCCAGCCCCGGGCATGCCTTCGCGGCCGACACCCCGTGGCAGGCCGAGTTGGAGGACGCGTTCGGGTTCACCGAGACCGTCGACCAGCTCACGGCCATCACCGAGGTCAAGAACGACATGGAAAAACCGATCCCGATGGACAGGGTGATCTGCGGCGACGTCGGCTACGGCAAGACCGAGATCGCGGTGCGGGCCGCGTTCAAGGCGGTCCAGGACGGCAAGCAGGTGGCCGTCCTGGTGCCGACCACGCTGCTGGCCGACCAGCATCTGCAGACCTTCACCGACCGGATGGCCGGTTTCCCGGTGACCGTCAAGGGGCTGTCGCGGTTCACCGATGCCACGGAGTCCCGCGCCGTACTCGAGGGCATGGCCGACGGGAGCGTGGACATCGTGATCGGGACGCACCGGCTGCTGCAGACCGGGGTGCGCTGGAAGGACCTGGGCCTGGTCGTGGTCGACGAGGAGCAGCGCTTCGGCGTCGAGCACAAGGAGCACATCACGTCGCTGCGCACTCACGTCGACGTGCTGACCATGAGCGCCACCCCCATCCCGCGCACGCTGGAGATGAGCCTGGCCGGCATTCGCGAGATGTCGACCATCCTGACGCCGCCCGAGGAGCGGTACCCCGTGCTGACCTACGTCGGCCCGCAGGACGACCGGCAGATCGCGGCCGCCCTGAGGCGCGAGCTGCTCCGCGACGGGCAGGCCTTCTACGTGCACAACCGGGTCAGCTCGATCGATCGCGTGGCCGCGCGCCTGCGCGAGGTGGTGCCCGAGGCGCGGATCGTCGTCGCCCACGGCCAAATGCCCGAGGACCGGCTGGAACGGGCCGTCGAGGGATTCTGGAACCGCGACTACGACATCCTGGTGTGCACGACGATCGTGGAGACCGGTTTGGACATCTCCAACGCCAACACGCTGATCGTCGAGCGCGCCGACACCTTCGGCCTCTCGCAGCTGCATCAGCTGCGCGGCCGGGTCGGTCGCAGCCGCGAGCGTGGATACGCCTATTTCCTGTATCCCCCGAACGCGCCGCTGACCGAGACCGCCTACGACCGGCTGGCGACCATCGCCCAGAACAACGAACTGGGCGCGGGCATGGCGGTTGCGATGAAGGATCTGGAGATCCGCGGAGCCGGCAATGTCCTCGGCGCCGAGCAGTCCGGCCACGTCGCCGGTGTGGGCTTCGACCTGTACGTCCGGCTGGTGGGGGAGGCCGTCGAGGCATATCGGGCCGCGGCCGACGGTGACACCGTCACGACCGCCGAGGAGCCCAGGGACGTACGGATCGACCTGCCGGTGGATGCGCACCTGCCGCCGGACTACATCGCCAGCGACCGGCTACGGCTGGA
The DNA here is from genome assembly GCA_903927745.1 of uncultured Mycobacteriaceae bacterium. Taxonomy (GTDB): domain Bacteria; phylum Actinomycetota; class Actinomycetes; order Mycobacteriales; family Mycobacteriaceae; genus Mycobacterium. Next base: position 15,881 of record CAIYOH010000311.1, on the reverse strand, counting down.
GGCATACCGGCGTCTGGCCGCGACCGCCGACGACGGGGCCGTCGGCGTCGTCGTCGACGAACTCGTCGACCGGTACGGAAAGCTACCCGAGCCGGCCGAGCGGCTGGTGGCGGTCGCGCGGTTGCGGCTGGTGTGCCGCGCCGCCGGTGTCACCGAGGTCTCGGTTGCGTCGGGGGCTGCAACGGTGCGACTTTCGCCGCTGACGCTGCCGGACTCGGCACAGGTGCGGCTCAAGCGGCTGTATCCGGCCGCGACCTACCGCGCCGCCAGCTCCACTGTGCAGGTGCCGATTCCCCGTGCGGGCGGCTCCAGAAATCCGGTGGGCGCGCCCCGGATCCGCGACGTCGAATTGGTGCACATGGTGGCCGATTTGGTGACCGCGCTGATGGGCGAAACATCACACGACCCGAGCGCGGCGCGATGATCGTCATCCTGGTCGACCCCCGCCGCCCGTCGCTGGTACCCGTCGAGGCCGTCGTGCACCTGCGCGGCGAGGTGCAGTACACCGAGGAGATGCCCGCCGCGGTCTCGCTGTCGCTGCCCGCGGCGCGTCCGGTGCAGTGCGGCGATGGTGGGGAAATAGACGGGGGGGAAATCCCCGCCCCGGTGCTGCTGTCCTCCGATCCCGGCCACCCGGCGGTCACCGACCGATTGGCCGCCGGGGCGCGCCTGATCTCGGCGCCCGACCCACCTCGTGGCGAACGGCTGATCGATGCCGTCGCGATGATGGACGCGCTGCGCACCGCCGGGCCGTGGGAGAGCGAGCAGACCCATGACTCGTTGGGCCGTTTCCTGGTGGAGGAGACCTACGAACTGTTGGACGCGGTCCGCGGCGGCATCCCCGAGCACGTGCGGGAGGAACTCGGGGACGTGCTGCTGCAGGTGCTGTTTCATGCCCGCATCGCCGAGGACGCGGCACCGCCGCGCGCGTTCACCATCGACGACGTCGCCGCCACCCTGATGCGAAAGCTGGGTAATCGGGCGCCGGACATTCTGGCTGGCCAGACGATCTCACCGGAGGAGCAGCTGGCCCGGTGGGAGCAGCGCAAGGCGGCCGAAAAGCCACGGAGATCGGTCATGGACGACGTCCACACCGGTCAACCGGCATTGGCGCTGGCGCAGAAGGTCATCGCGCGAGCCACGAAAGCCGGGCTGTCGGCCGATCTGATCCCCTCCGAGATCACCTCGGTCTCCGTCTGGGGCGATCTCGACGCGGAAACGTCGCTGCGCGCCGCGGTCCTACGGTTCGCCGATACGGTCCGCGCTGCCGAGAGGGCGATCGCCGCCACGCGACACGAGGCCGGCGTGCCGGGGGACTCCGACCCCGTCCCGCTCGGCCATATCAGCGAGGGGGAGTGGCGGGCGCACTGGCCGACCGGATAATTTCGGTGTGCCGCAGAGTGTTTGCTGTGCCACATACGGGTGAGTGGAAACATCACTTTTTGATAAATGATTCCCGGTGATGGTCGGCGATAGAATTTGCTGGCCACAACGGTGAGCAGCTCACGGGCAGTGTCTCGCGTCGTCGTCGAGTGGACGCGCAGGAGCCCGATGACGGGTCGTGGGCGGCCCACCCGTGGGACAATGTGAGGCGATGTGAGCGAGCCGTTAAGGGGAGGGGAGTTCGAGGGCCATGGTGTCGCCGGGCTGGGTGCGCGCGGTCGCCGTGATCGGCGCGACCGTGATGCTGCTGGCTGCGAGCTGCACCTGGCAACTCAGCCTCTACGTTCCCGAGGGGCTCCCCCCGCCGCCCGGGGACCCGGTGCCGATGGTGGACACACACGCCGGCGGTCGCCCCGCCGACCAGTTGCGGGCATGGGCCGAGAGACGCGCGGCAGCGCTGGAGATCCCGGTCATCGCGCTCGAGGCGTACGCGTACGCCACCCGGGTGGCCGAGGTGGAGAACCCGAAATGCCACCTCGGGTGGACCACGCTGGCCGGTATCGGTGAGGTCGAGAGCCACCATGGAACCTATCGGGGCGCGAAGCTGTCGTCTAACGGCGACGTGAGTCCCCCCATTCGGGGTGTCAGCCTGGATGGCAGCGACGGCAACTTGCGCATCCTCGACGGCGCCGCCGGCCACGACGGGCCGGCGCGCGCCATGGGGCCGATGCAGTTCATTCCCGAGACGTGGCGCCTGTACGGGGTCGACGCCCATAACGACGGACGCTTCAGCCCCGACAATATCGACGATGCGGCGCTGACGGCGGCGGGTTATCTGTGTTGGAGCGGCAAGGATCTCGCGACGCCCAGCGGGTGGCTGACCGCGCTGCGCGCCTACAACAACTCCACCGACTACGCGCGGGCGGTCCGGGACTGGGCGGCCGCCTATGCGACGGGTCACCCGCTGTAACAAGAACTATCGCCCGCCCAGGCCGTAGGCTAGGGTCGGCCCGCCGCTGCCGATCAGCGCGCAGCGGGAAACCCAAGGAGAACCCAGTGCCGATTATCGAGCAGGTCGGAGCTCGCGAGATTCTCGATTCCCGCGGCAACCCGACGGTCGAGGTCGAGATAGCCCTGATCGACGGAACATTCGCCCGGGCTGCGGTGCCGTCCGGCGCGTCGACGGGGGAGCACGAGGCCGTCGAACTACGCGACGGTGGCGATCGCTACGGCGGCAAAGGCGTCCGCAAAGCAGTGCAAGCCGTGCTCGACGAGATCGGTCCGGCCGTGATCGGGCTCAACGCCGACGATCAGCGATTGGTGGATCAGGCGCTCGTCGACCTCGACGGCACGCCCGACAAGTCCCGGCTGGGGGCCAACGCCATGCTGGGAGTCTCGCTGGCCGTCGCCAAAGCGGCCGCCGATTCGGCCGAGTTGCCGCTGTTCCGCTACATCGGCGGGCCGAACGCGCACATCCTGCCGGTGCCGATGATGAATATCCTCAACGGGGGTGCGCACGCCGACACCGGGGTGGACATCCAGGAGTTCATGGTGGCGCCGATCGGTGCGCCCAGCTTCGCCGAGGCGCTGCGCTGGGGTGCCGAGGTGTACCACGCTCTCAAGTCGGTGCTCAAGAAGCAGGGACTGAGCACCGGCCTCGGGGATGAGGGCGGCTTCGCGCCGGATGTCGCCGGCACGACCGAAGCGCTCGACCTGATCAGCTCGGCCATTGAGGCGGCGGGCCTGAGACCGGGGGCCGACGTCGCGTTGGCGCTCGACGCGGCGGCCAACGAGTTCCACTCCGGCGCACATGGATACCACTTCGAGGGCACGACCCGAACCGCCGAACAGATGACGGATTTTTACGCCGGCCTGCTCGGCTCGTATCCTTTGGTATCGCTGGAAGACCCTCTGTTCGAGAGTGATTGGGATGACTGGGCGGCCCTGACGTCCTCTCTCGGCGACCGCGTGCAAATCGTTGGCGACGACATCTTCGTCACCAACCCCGAGCGCCTCGAGGAGGGTATCGAGAAGGGTGTTGCCAACGCGCTGCTGGTCAAAGTGAATCAGATCGGCACGCTCACCGAGACGCTTGATGCCGTCGCGCTCGCCCACCACAGCGGTTACCGCACGATGGTGAGTCACCGCAGCGGCGAGACCGAGGACACCACGATCGCCGACCTGGTTGTGGCCGTCGGCAGCGGTCAGATCAAGACCGGCGCACCCGCCCGAGGCGAACGCGTCGCCAAGTACAACCAGCTGCTGCGCATCGAGGAAGCGCTCGGCGATGCGGCCCGTTATGCCGGCGACCTGGCATTTCCGAGGTTTGCCACGGACGTGAAGTAGGCAGGATTGGGACCCAAGCCCGATCCCCGACGGCGCTCCCCCTCATCGCGCCCGGTCCGGTGTGCTCGTGCCGGGCCTTCCGCTAGGTCGTCCGCTAGGTCGTCCGCTAAGCCGTCCGCTAAGCCCGCGCAGACGTCGGCGCGTGCCGGCCGCGACGCGGCCCGCACGCTGCATGAGCATGTCGTCGAACCCATCAAACGCCACGCCGCGGAATCCGCGGAGCTGCGGTCCGAACAGCGCTTGGGCTTCACGGCACGGCGCGCGGCGGTACTGGCCGGCGTTGTCTGTGTGTTGACGCTGACGATCGCCGGCCCCGTGCGCACCTACTTCGCCCAGCGCACCGAGATGGAGCAGTTGGCTGCCAGCGAGACCGCGCTGCGCCACCAGATCGCCGATCTTGAACAGAAGAGGGGCAAACTTTCCGATCCCGCCTATATTGCGGCACAGGCACGCGAGCGGCTTGGTTTCGTGATGCCGGGCGACACTCCGTTCCAAGTTCAGCTGCCGCCGACGGGCGCGGTGACCACCGCGCCGGGCGAACAGACGGGGAAGCCCACCGGCAACGATCCGTGGTACACATCGCTGTGGCACACCATTGCCGACGCCCCGCACCTGCAGTCGGCACCGCCCACGGTGATTCCCCCGGCGGCGCCGGAGCCCGCCGATGTAGCGCCGCCCGCCGCGCCAAACCCCGCGGGTCCCCGTGGTTGACCATGCCGACCTGGAGGCGGTGGCGCGGCAGCTCGGTCGGGAACCGCGCGGCGTGCTCGCGATTGCCTACCGCTGCCCGGGTGGGGAACCCGCCGTGGTGAAGACAGCGCCGGCGCTTCCCGACGGGACACCGTTTCCGACGCTGTACTACCTGACGCATCCGGTGTTGACCGCGGCCGCGAGCCGCCTCGAGACGACGGGACTGATGCGGGCGATGACCGCACGTCTGCGCGTGGACGCCGAACTAGCGGCCTCCTACCGGCGGGCCCACGAGTCCTATCTCGCCGAGCGTGACGCGATCGCGCCGTTGGGAACGACCTTTTCCGCCGGGGGCATGCCCGAACGGGTCAAATGCCTGCATGTGCTGATCGCGCACTCGCTCGCCAAAGGGCCGGGGTGTAACCCGCTCGGCGACGAGGCGCTGGCCGTGCTGGCCCCCGACCCCTCGATGGCCGGGGTGTTGGTGGCGGGGCAGTGGTGACTGCGGGGGTGAATCGGGGGGTAAGCCGGGGGACGAGCCGGCTCGCCGGGATCGATTGCGGCACCAATTCGATTCGGTTGTTGATCGCCGACGCCACCGGTGGTCGGCTGCGCGACGTGCACCGAGAGATGCGGATTGTGCGGCTCGGTCAAGGCGTGGACGCGACGGGACAGTTCGCACCGGAGGCGATCGCCCGGACCCGGGCCGCCCTGTCCGACTACGCTTCCCTGCTGCACGAACATAGCGTCGAGCGGGTGCGGATGGTGGCTACATCGGCCACGCGCGACGCTGCCAACCGCGACGAATTTTTCGCGATGACGTCCGAGGTCCTAGGCGTCGCAATTCCCGGAGCCGTGGCAGAGGTGATCACCGGCGCGGAGGAGGCAGAGCTGTCCTTTCGGGGGGCTGTCGGCGAATTGGACGGTGACCGAGCGCCGTTCGTCGTTGTTGATCTGGGTGGCGGATCGACTGAAATCGTGCTCGGTACATCGACGGTGGCGGCGAGCCACTCCGCCGACATCGGCTGTGTCCGGCTGACCGAACGCTGTCTGCATTCGGATCCGCCCACATCGGAGGAAGTGGCGGCGGCGCGCCAAGTGGTACGCGACAAGCTCGCCGTCGCTTTCGACGCGGTCCGGGTTGACGGGGCGCGGACCTGGGTGGGGGTTGCCGGGACTATGACGACGCTGTCGGCGCTGGCGCACAACATGACGACGTACGATTCCGCGGCGATTCACCTTTCCCGTGTCGCCGGCAGCGATCTGCTGGCGGTGTGCGAGCGGCTGATCGGCATGACGCGGGCCCAGCGCCTTGCGCTGCCGCCCATGCACGAGGGACGGGCCGACGTGATCGGTGGAGGCGCGATAGTCGTCGAGGAACTGGCGCGCGAATTGCGCCTCCGCGCCGGTATCGACGAGCTGACGGTCAGTGAGCACGATATCCTCGACGGAATCGTGCTGTCGATCGCCGGCTGAGTCACTCAGGCCTCGAAGCGGTAACCCATGCCGGATTCGGTCAACAGGTGCCTGGGGTGCGCTGGATCGTCTTCGAGTTTCCGTCTCAATTGGGCCAAGTACACTCGCAAATAGTGGGTTTCGGTCGTATAGCCCGGCCCCCATACCTCTTTGAGGAGCTCCTCCCTGCTGACCAGCTTGCCGCGATTACGGGCCAGCACCTCGAGCATGCCCCACTCGGTGGGCGTGAGATGCACGTCGATGTCTTTCTTGGTGACGCCCTTCTTGGTGACCTTTTTGGCCGCCAGATCGACGGTGAAGGCGTCGGTCTCAATGACAGGTTCATCTGTGTCGGAGGCGACCGCGCCGCGGCGCACCGCCGCGCGCAGCCGCGCCAAAAGCTCATCCATTCCGAATGGTTTCGTGACGTAATCGTCGGCACCGGCGTCGAGGGCCGCAACCTTGTCCGCCGAATCATGTTGCGCCGAAAGCACGATCACCGGTGCGGTGAGCCACCCGCGCAGGCCCCCGAGGACATCGATACCCGTGATGTCCGGCAAACCGAGATCGAGGATCACCACGTCGGGTTTGTGCTCGGCCGCGGCGCGCAGCGCACCGGCTCCCGTCGACGCAGTAATGACGTCGTAACCCCGCACGGTCAGGTTGATGCGCAGCGCGCGCAGCACGCCCGCGTCGTCGTCGATCACCAGAACGCGAGTCATGGGCGCTCGTCCGGCGCTGCGAGATCGATCACCACAGTGAGCCCTCCGCCTGGGGTGTCGCCGGCGACGATGGTGCCGCCCATCGCTTCGACGAAGCCGCGCGCGACCGCCATTCCGAGGCCCACCCCGGCGGTGTTGTCCTGATCGCTCAGCGTCTGGAAAGGTTCGAAGATCTGTTCCTCGGTCCCGGGTGGGATTCCCTGGCCCTCGTCGATGACGTTGATCAACACTCGATCGCCCACTCGGCCCGCATTGACGCGAACGATGCAGGCGGGCGCGTAGCGCAGCGCGTTGTCGATCAGGTTGGCGACCACCCGTTCGAGCAGCCCGGGGTCGGCCAGCACCACGGCGTTGCCGACATCCACCGTGACTCGGTCGATGGCCGAGCGATAGAACCCGGTGGCGCCTTTGCCGATGCTGACCAGCGCGCGCTGCACCGTCTCCTCGAGATACACCGGCCGCAATTCCGGCCGCACCGCTCCCGCCGCCAGACGTGAGGAGTCGAGCAGGTTGCCGATCAGTGCGATGAGCCGGTCGATCGACTCCTCGGTGGTGGCCAGTAATTCCGCGGTGTCCTCCGGGGAGAAGGCGACGTCGCCGGCGCGCAGGCTGGACACGGCTACTTTGGCCGCCGCGAGTGGCGTGCGCAGGTCGTGGCTGACCGCCGAGAGCACGGAGCGCCGTAGCTTGTCGGCCTGCAGGATCTCCTGCGACACGATGGCTTCCCCGGTCAGCTCGCGCTGTCTGATAAGCCCCGCAGCCTGCCTGGCGACGGCGCCGAGCACCCGCAGGTCCCGTGCGGGAAGTTTCTTCCCGGCCAGTAGCATCCAGAATTTGTCGTCGCCGACCTCGATCGAGGTGTCGGCCGAATCCACACTCACGCAGGGATCCTCGCCCACGCATGCGGCGACGTGGCCCTTCGACCCGTCGGCCCGTTCATCGTCGTCGGGTTCCCGCAGCATTGTCACCGCACGCTGGGAGTAGGTCTCCCGGACACGTTCCAGGAGCGCCTCCAGATCGGCGCCGCTCAACACCGACCCCGCGAACAACGTCAGCAACTCCGCTTCGCGGGCGGCCTGCCGGGCTTCGCGGGTGCGCTTGGCGGCATCGTCGGCAAGGGCCGCGACCGCGACCGCGATGAGTAGTAAAACCAATTCCGTGAGGTAACTATTGGGGTCGTCGATGGTGAAGCTGCCCCTGGGTTGGGTCAGAAAGTAGTCCAGCAGCAGACCTCCCAGGACCGCCGACAGGACCGCTGGCGCAACGCCTCCCAGCAGTCCGACCGCCAGGACCCCGACGAAGAACAAGGCGCTCTCGCCCCCGAGGTCGAGATACCGGTCCAACACCGTCACTATGACGGCACAGATGGCCGATGGGACGATGACGGCCGCCAGCCACGACGTGACCCGCCGCTCGCGGTGCCCGAACGACACCTTCCTGACCCCACCGCTGGATTCTTGGTGGGTGACCATGTGCACGTCGATCGTGCCGGAGCGCTCGACGATCGACGTGCCGACGCCCTCCCCGAAGATGCGCGCCAGCCGGGGCCGGCGTGACGTGCCGATCACCAGTTGCGTCGCGTTGTTTTCGCGGGCGAAATCGAGCAGGGCCGACGGCACGTCGTCGCCGACCACGGTGTGCACGGTCGCGCCCAGACTCGACGCCAACTCCTGGATCTTCGCCATCCGGTCATCCGAGAGGCCGGCCAGGCCGTCACCGCGGACGACGTGTACCACCATCAGTTCGGCGCTGGACTTCGACGCGACACGAGATGCCCGCCGTACCAACGTCTCCGACTCGGGACCGCCCGTCACCGCCACAACCACCCGCTCGCGTGTCTCCCAGGTGTCGGTGATCTTGTTCTCGGCCCGGTACTTGATTAGTGCCGTATCGACCTGGTCGGCCAGCCAGAGTAGTGCCAATTCCCTCAGCGCAGTGAGATTTCCGGGACGGAAGTAATTCGACAGCGCCGCGTCGACTTTCGTGGATGCGTAGACGTTTCCGTGGGACAGCCGCCGCCGTAGTGCTTCAGGTGTGATGTCGGTCAGTTGGACCTGCGAGGCCTGGCGCACGATCGAATCCGGGATCGTTTCCTGCTGTTCGATTCCGGTGATCTGAGCGACGACGTCGTTGAGACTCTCCAGGTGCTGGACGTTGACACACGAGATGACCGTGATCCCGGCGTCGAGCAGCTCCTCGACGTCCTGCCACCGTTTGGCGTTCTTGCTGCCCGGCGTGTTGGTGTGGGCGAGCTCGTCGACCAGGACCACTTGGGGGTGGCGCGCCAAGACGGCGGGAACATCGAGTTCGGGGAAACTGCTGCCGCGGTATTCGATGTAGCGCGGCGCAACGATCTCGATGCCCTCGAGCATTTCGACGGTTTTCGCCCGCCCATGGGTTTCCACCACCGCGGCCACCACGTCGGTGCCCCGTTCCAGCCGCCGGTGGGCTTCACCGAGCATGGCGTAGGTCTTGCCCACACCCGGAGCCGCACCCAGGTAGATCCGCAATTCGCCACGCTTGCGACGGTGGTCGGTCCCACTCTCGTCAGCCATCATCGCGCCGTGGCGCTAACCCGTTGCCGGATAACGACGGTCGAGGTCGAGATTGAGCAGGAGCACATTGATGGTCGGCTCACCGAGGAATCCGAGGGAGCGGCCGGTGCAATGCTGCGCCACGACTGCACGTATCTGATCCACGCTGACGTGCCGAGCGCGGGCGACCCGGGCGATCTGGATGTCGGCGTAGGCCGGTGAGATGTCTGGATCCAGGCCGCTGCCGCTCGTGGTCACCGCGTCGGCGGGCACAGCGGGGTTGGCCGGCGCGGCACCTCGGATCGGCACGATCTGGCCCGTCGACACGTCCTCGCCGTAGCGCGCACACTCGACACGCACACCTTCGAAAACGATCAGGAACGGGGCCTGTGTTGTGGCGCACGGCTCGTTGACACTGACCACCCGGGACGGGTGCGCGACGTTTCCGCGGGCGTCGCGCGGCCCGATCACCGACAGCACCGCGCCCACGCCGCCCCCGGTGCAGAAGGGGCGCGACCCGGACACCCCCTCGAGTTGGCCGACCGCGGCGCTGCGCGTGCAGACCAGCGTCAGCAGGCTCGGCTTGAAGCCCGCGTCCGAGGCCGATTTTCCCGCCGTCAGCTGCGACGGATCCGCTGGCACGTCGATGATGCTTTCCGGGCCCAGATTGCTGGCCCCGGAAGCCGTCGGGTCGTAGCCGTTGCCCGCGGCCGACGGGCGGCTCTGGAAGTACTTGGGCAGGGGGTTGCCGCCGGCGTCGGTGAACGACTGGCCGATGAGCCGGCTGCCGACCACCTGGCCGTTGGCGGTGAGTATCGAGCCGTCGGCTTTCTCGTGCAGGCCGGGAAGCTGGGCGATGAGCCAGATGAGCAGCGGGTAGGCCAGGCCGGTGATGACGGTCAGCACCAGCAGCGCGCGCACTGCCCCCCAGTGCAGGCGGGCGAAACTCGAGAACGTCATGTCAGGACATCCCGGGGACGTATTGGACGATCAGATCGATCAGCTTGATCCCGATGAACGGGGCGACGATACCGCCGAGCCCGTAGATGTAGAGGTTGCGGCTCAATAACTGCGACGCACTGCTCGGCGTGTAGCTCACGCCGCGCAGCGACAGCGGGATCAGGGCCACGATGATGAGTGCGTTGAAGATCACCGCCGACAGGATCGCCGACTGCGGGCTGTGCAGACGCATGATGTTGAGCAGATCCAGCCCGGGGAACAGCGCGACGAACATCGCTGGGATGATCGCGAAGTACTTCGCGATGTCGTTGGCGATCGAGAACGTGGTGAGGGCGCCGCGGGTGATCAGCAACTGCTTGCCGATCTCGACGATCTCGATGAGTTTGGTGGGGTCGGAGTCGAGGTCGACCATGTTGCCGGCCTCTTCGGCGGCCGAGGTGCCGGTGTTCATCGCCACACCCACATCGGCCTGGGCAAGGGCCGGTGCATCATTGGTGCCGTCGCCGGTCATGGCGACCAGCTTGCCGCCCTCCTGCTCGCGTTTGATCAGCGCGAGCTTGTCCTCGGGCGTTGCCTCGGCGAGGAAATCGTCGACCCCGGCCTCCTCGGCGATCGCCTTGGCGGTCAACGGGTTGTCGCCGGTGATCATCACCGTGCGGATGCCCATTGTGCGCATTTCCTCGAAGCGCTCCCGCATACCCGGCTTGACGACGTCCTTGAGGTGGATGACGCCGAGTACGGCCGCCGTTGTGCCGGCCGCGCCGTCCTGGCTCTCCCCAACCACCAGCGGGGTGCCACCACTGGCACCGATGCCGTCGACTAGTTCGGCGAGCTGGGGTGGGACGGTGCCGCCGAGGCCGCGCACCCAATCCGACACCGAACTCGCCGCACCCTTGCGCAGCTGGTGCCCGGCGAGGTCGACGCCCGACATTCGCGTCGTGGCGGAGAAGGCCACCCAGTCGGCCAGCGAGAGTTCGCCGGGCGTGCGTGCGCGCAACCCGAAGTGCTCAGTGGCGTAGGCGACGATCGACCGCCCCTCCGGTGTCTCGTCGGCGAGGCTGGACAACTGCGCCGCGTCGGCGAGTTGCTTATCGCTGACGCCGTCGAGGGGGACGAAGGCGGAGGCCTGCCGGTTGCCCAGGGTGATGGTGCCCGTCTTGTCGAGCAGCAGGGTGTTGACATCGCCGGCGGCCTCGACCGCGCGTCCGGACATCGCGAGTACGTTGCGTTGCACCAGCCGGTCCATGCCGGCGATGCCGATGGCAGACAGCAGCGCCCCGATCGTCGTGGGGATCAGACACACGAGCAGAGATACCATCACAATCCCCGTGACGCCGTTGCCGTTGAGCGCCTGGGTGTCGGGGACTCCGGGGTTGTTCGCCTTCGAGAAGATCGCCAGGGGCTGCAGGGTCGCGACGGCGAAGACGAAGATGATGGTCAGCGCGGCCAGCAGGATGTTCAGCGCGATCTCGTTGGGGGTTTTCTGCCGGTTGGCGCCCTCGACGAGCGCGATCATCCGGTCGATGAAACTTTCCCCCGGCTTCTGGGTGATCTTCACCACGATCCGGTCGCTGAGCACGGTGGTGCCGCCGGTGACGGCGGAGCGGTCGCCGCCCGACTCGCGAATCACCGGGGCCGACTCGCCGGTGATGGCCGATTCGTCTACCGACGCGATGCCTTCCACTACGTCGCCGTCGCCGGGGATCGCCTGTCCCGCCTCGACCACGACCACGTCGCCCTGTGCCAGCATCGCCGCGGCGACCTCTTCCTCGACGCCTGGCGCACCCGGCTTCCAGTCCTTGAGCCGCCTGGCCATCATCTGGGTTTGCGCGTTGCGCAGCGTATCCGCCTGCGCCTTGCCGCGGCCCTCCGCGACGGCCTCTGCCAGGTTGGCGAACAGCACGGTGAGCCAGAGCCAGATGACGATCAACCACGCAAACCATGTCGGATGGATGACCGCCAGCACGCTCGCCCACACGGCACCGACTTCGACGATGAACATCACCGGGTTGCGCCACAGGGTGCGCGGGTCGAGTTTGCGCAGCGCGTCGGGCGTGGAGCGCCACATCATCGTCGGATCGAGCAGGCCGCCCTGGACCCGTTGTGTATTCGTGCGGCCGCCCGCCGGCGTCTGCTCGGACATCAGTGGATTCCTTCGGCCAGCGGCCCGAGCGCGAGCATAGGCAGGAAGGTGAGTGCGACGAGGATCAGGGTGACGCCAGCGACCAGTCCGACGAACTGGGGCCCATGGGTCGGTAGTGTGCCCGCCGATTCCGGGGTGTGGCGCTGCCCGGCCAGCGAGCCGGCTATCGCGAGTACGAGCACGATCGGCAGGAACCTGCCGAACACCATGGCCAGCCCGAGAGCGGTGTTGTACCAGGTGGTGTTGGCGCTGATGCCGGCGAACGCCGAGCCGTTGTTGTTGGCGGCGGAGGTGAAGGCGTACAACACCTCCGACATCCCGTGCGGTCCGCCGTTGAGCATCCCGGCGCGTTCGCCCGGCAACGCCATGGCGACCGCGGTGCCGGTCAGCACGATCAGCGGGGTGACCAGGAAATAGCTTGCGGCGATCTTGATCTCACGAGGATTGATCTTCTTGCCGAGGTATTCCGGTGTGCGTCCGACCATCAGCCCCGCGACGAACACGGTGATCACCGCGAGGATCAGCATGCCGTACAACCCGGAGCCGGTGCCGCCGGGGGCGACCTCGCCGAGCTGCATGTTGAACAGGGTCATCATCCCGCCGAGGCTGGTGTAGGAGTCGTGGAAGGAGTCGACGGCACCGGTCGACGTGAGCGTTGTCGCGTCGGCGAACACCGCGGAGTCAGCGACGCCGAAACGCTGCTCGACCCCTTCCATCGCCGCTCCGACCGAGGCCGGCACGGTGCCGTGGTGCTGCAGCTGGAACAGGAGCATCAACGTCGCGCTGATCGTGAACAGCGTCGCCATCACCGACGCGATCGCGTAGCCCTGCCTGGGACTGCCCACCATGCGGCCGAACGTGCGCGGCAGCGAGAAGCTGATCATCAGGAGCAGGAAAATCTGCACCCAGTTGGTCCACGTCGTCGGGTTCTCGAACGGGTGCGCGGAGTTCGCATTGTAGAAGCCCCCGCCGTTGGTGCCGAGCTGCTTGATGGCCTCCTGGCTGGCGACCGGTCCGCCGGTGATCGTCTGCCGGGCTCCGTTCAGCGTCGTGACGACCTGGTCGTTGAGGTGGAAGTTCTGGATCGCCCCGCCGGCGAGGAACACGATCGCACCGATGGCCGCGATGGGTAGCAGGATGCGCAGCGTGCCGCGGACCAGGTCGACCCAGAAGTTCCCGAGTCCGTCCGCCCGGGTGCGGGCGAATCCACGCACCAGCGCGATCGCCACGGCGATGCCGACGGCGGCCGAGACGAAGTTCTGCACCGCCAACCCGGCCATCTGCACCAGATGGCCTTGCGTTGATTCGCCGGAGTAGTTCTGCCAGTTGGTGTTGGTGACGAAGCTGACCGCGGTGTTCCACGCCAGCGCGGGTGTCATCGGGGTGGCCGGGTTGGGCAGGTGCAACGGCAATGCGCCCTGCAGGAGCTGGAGTCCGAACAAGAACAGGATGCTCACCGACGAGAACGCGAGGACACTTCGCGCGTAGGCGCCCCACGGCTGCTCCGAGCGGGAGTTGACGCCGATCAGCCGGTAGACGACCCGCTCGACGGCGGAGTCCTTCTCCGACGTGTAGACGCGGTACATGTAGTCACCCAGGGGCACGTGGACAGCGGCCAACGCCACGGCCAGCACTGCGAAGAAGATCACCCCCGCCGCCGTTGCGCTCACTAGAACCTCTCCGGGAACAGCAGGGCGGCCCCGACGAACAGCGCGACAAGGACGGCAAGCACCAGCCCCACGATGTTCTCGTAGCTCACAGCCTCTCGACCAACTTCTGGGCGAGACCCAGTACGGCGAATACCGCCACGGTCAGCCCGGCGTAGGCCACCACGCCCATGTTGTCTCCGTTCTCCGCCGCGTACCCCGGCATCTCAACGCCTAATACTAAGCTGCGACTTCACTGACGCGCGGTGGGCTTTGACGGTTTCTTTACGTCCCACTAGCCACTGAGCTGCGCGTGCAGATCGCGCAGCGCGGCATATCGGCGGTCGACGTCGGCGCGGTCGGAGGCGTCGCGAACCGACTCGAGATTGGCGCGGTGGATCATCGTCGCCTGATCCATCAGGACCTGCGCGCGGTCCGGATCGGTGGTTTGTTCCATGATCGTCGTCAAGGCGTCGAGCTGGCGGATCATCGTGGCCGGCATTCCCCAGCCGGCTTGACGGATCTTCTCGAAGGCGCGCTGCACCAGCCGCTCGTAGCTCACCTGGTCGGAAATGACGCGGATGACCCCGCCCGCATCACGATGGACTTGGGTGGGGCTCCACACCGGCGCGATTTTGCACAGGCAGTCGCCGAGCCAGTCGATGCACGTCAACGCGGTGAATGTGTCGTTGACGGCCTGGGACAACGCTCGGATGGCGATCTCGACCAGCTGGTCCACGCCGAATGCCACATCCTGTGTCATGGTGCGGTGGGGGCCGGTCGCCTGGGCTCGGGCGAGGTAGGCGGCCACCTGCTCAGCGGCGGCCGGTGGCCACACGCTCGCCAGCTCCCGACCCTCGACGAGGAAATGCCCGGGTCGATAGGGCAGCCGGATCACCGCGTCCGCCTCGGTCGCGATCCGGACCAGCGTCCGGTGGCGGATGAATTGTAGGTAGCCGCTTTTGGGGGTGCGGATGACGCCCCCGAAGGTGTCGATCGTGGCCAGTAGCTCGTCGAGCGACGGTTCGTGTGCGGGGCGGCGCTCCGCGAACCGGGGCTGGTCCTCACTTTGCACCGCCACCGCGTGGGCCAGGTCTTTGGCGATGCCGGCGATCACTTGCGGCAGCTGGATCTGCGTCGTGATGTGGTGAATGAAATAGACCAGCACCATGAGGTCGATTAACACCAGGCCGAACGCGGTCGTGATCGAGATGTGGGGCACGAACTCGCCGTGGTCGCCGGGGCCGATCGACACCTGCACGACGACGCAGTACACGAAGGTCGCGACGAACGTGCCCAGCGTGAGTTGCGTTCCGCGGTCACGGATGAAGTTGCGCAGCATGCGCGGACCGAACTGCGTTGACGCCAGGGTCAGGGTCACGATCGTGATGGAGAAGACGACGCCGACAACGGTGATCACCGACGTCGCGATCGAGGTGAGCAGTAGGCGTGACGCGTCAGCAGGGCCGCTGATCACCCAGGACGGTGGCCGGAACTCACCGCGATACGCGGCTCGGTCCAGCCGCTGGGTGACGGCGAACAGGCCGAGCGCCGCCAGTATGAGAGCGGCCGGAACCGACCACAAATTGGTGCGCAATTGCTCGCGGTGCCACGCCGTCCACGCCGGCCATACGACACGAAAACGTGGCTTCACGGCAGTGCCGCCGAACGCGGGACGACCGTCACAACCCACCCCGGGGTGGTGCAGACAGAAACCGGGGCCGCACCCCTCGTAGCGTGCGGCCCCGGTCCGATGAAACTGAGACGAGCGTCAGCCCCAGCTGGAGCCGACGGCGCTGTCGGTGCTGGCCATGTTGTTGCCAGCGGACTGCACGTTCTGGCCGTGGGAGTTGGCCTGCTCGTAGATCACCTGGAAGTTGCGACCCAACTGGGTGATGAACTCCTGGCAGGCCACCGAACCGGCGCCACCCCAGAAGTCACCAGCAGCCAGCACATCGCGAACGATGGCCTGGTGCTCGGACTCCAGCGAAGCCGCCTGCGC
>CAIYOH010000310.1 GCA_903927745.1 uncultured Mycobacteriaceae bacterium | reverse complement strand
GCGGTCGTCGCTTCCAGCGCCGCAGTCAGCCCCGGCACCAGCACGTGCGGGATCACGCTGGTGAACCACGACCCGGGACCGAGCACCACCAGGTCGGCGCCCATGATGGCGTCGACGGCCTGCCTGGTGGCCGGGGGGTTCGGCGGATGCAGCCGCACCCGGCGCACCGTGCCCGGCGTGGTCGCGATCGCCACCTGGCCGCGGATCTGTCGGAACATGCGCGGGTCGGCCTCCAGGCCGGACACGTCGGCCTCGATCTGAAGGGCGATCGGGCACATGGGAAGCACCCTGCCGTTGATACCGAGAATCCGTCCGAGCTCGTCGAGGGCGGCGACGGGATCGGCCAGCATCTCGGAGACGCCGGCGAGCAGCAGGTTGCCGATCGGGTGTCCGGCCAGGGCGCCGCTGCCGCCGAACCGGTGCTGCAGGATGGCCGCCCACAGCCGCCCGTGGGGACTGTCGGAGGCCAACGCCGCCAATGCCATTCGCAGGTCGCCGGGCGGCACCACATCGAGTTCGCTGCGCAGCCGCCCCGAGGATCCACCATCGTCGGCGACGGTGACCACGGCGGTGACGTGGGGAGTGAGCCGCCGCGCCGCCGACAGCGTCGCGTACAGCCCGTGTCCACCCCCCAGCGCGACGATGCCCCGCTTTATCTGCGGGTTGATCGGCGTGCTCATTCGCGGCCCAGATCCCGGTGCAGCACCCGCACCCCCAGCCGCTCGTCGCGCTTGAGCAGCACCATCAACGCCTCGGCGATCGCGACGCTGCGGTGCTTGCCACCGGTGCACCCGATGGCGACCGTCATGTAGCGCTTACCCTCCCGGCGGTAGCCGTCGACGACCAGGGACAACAGTTGATGGTAGGCGTCGAGGAATTCGGCGGCACCGGGCCGACTCACTACGTAGTCGCGGACCGCCGGGTGTTCGCCGGTGAGCGGGCGCAGTTCGTCCACCCAGTGCGGATTTGGCAGGAATCGCACGTCCATCACCATGTCTGCGTCCATCGGCAGGCCGTACTTGAATCCGAACGACTCGACGGTGACGCTGGTCGATGCGCCCGCCTCGCCGCCGAAGGCGCGCTCGATGCTTTCCCGCAACCCCGCCACCGACAGCGTCGACGTGTCGATGATGAGGTCGGCGGTGGCGCGCACCGGCGCCAGCATCCTGCGCTCGGCAACAATGCCCTCGGCGAGGGTCTGTTCTCCCTGCAGTGGATGGCTGCGACGGTTCTGTTCGTAACGGCGCACCAGCATGTCGTCGGACGCCTCCAGGAACACCACGCGGGGCGTGATGTTGCGGGTCGCCAGTTCCGTGCGCACCGAGTCCAGGTCGCCGGTGAATCCCCGGGACCGCACATCCATCACCACTGCGAGTTGGGTGATCCGCGACCCGGCCGCGAGCCCGAAGTCCACCATCCGGGTGATCAGCTGGGGCGGCAGGTTGTCGGCCACGTACCAGCCGAGGTCCTCGAGCACCTTGGCCGCCGTGCCCCGCCCGGCTCCCGACAGCCCGGTGACCAGGACGACGTCGATCTCGGCCGCGGCACCGTCGTCACCGGGGCCGGTCATCCGGCGGCCCCGGGCTGATCGGGTCGCAGCGCCTCGAGGACGGCCGTGGCGGTGGCCACGCCGATCCCCGGAACGGCGGTGATCTGCTCGACGGTGGCCTCCTTGAGGCGGGCTATCGATCCGAAATGGGTCACCAGTGCTTTGCGGCGGTGCTCACCGAGTCCCGGCACCGAATCCAGCACCGACGCCGTCATTCGCTTGGATCGCTTGCTGCGATGGTAGGCGATGGCGAACCGGTGCGCCTCGTCGCGCACCCGCTGCAGCAGATAGAGGCCCTCGCTGCTGCGGGGCATGATGACCGGATCGGGTTCCGAGGGAACCCACACCTCCTCCAGCCGCTTGGCCAGACCGATCACCGCGACATCGGTGACGCCGAGTTCCTCGAGCACCGCGCTGGCCGCGTTCACCTGCGGGGCGCCGCCGTCGACCACAAACAGGTTGGGCGGGTAGGCAAACCTGCGCGACTTGCCCTCCGGGGCGAGCACTTTGGTGTCACTCGTGTCACTGGCATCGGCGAGGTGTCGCTGGAACCTGCGGCGGGTCACCTCGGCGATAGAGGCGACGTCATCCGAACGCCCCTGGCCGGCGGCGTCCCGAATGGCAAAATGGCGGTAGTCAGATTTGCGCGCCAAGCCATCCTCGAACACCACCAGCGAACCCACCACGTCGGTCCCCTGCACGTGGCTGATGTCGACGCATTCGATCCGCAGGGGCGCCTGCGCGAGCCCCAGACAGTCCTGGATGCTCTGCAGCGCCGCAGATCTGGCGTTGAAGTCGCCCGCCCGTTTCAGCTTGTGCTGCTGCAGCGCCTCCTGGGCATTGCGTTGCACGGTCTCGGCCAGCGCACGCTTGTCACCGCGGCGCGGCACCCGCAGGGCCACCCGCGAGCCGCGCAGCACCGACAGCCAGTTCGCCAACTCGTCGGCGTTGGAGGGCAGGCACGGCACCAGGACCTCGCGCGGCAACGGGTTCGCGGAATCGTCGGTGGAATCGCCGGTCTGGCACGCCAGTTCCGCCTGGTCACCGTAGAACTGCGTGATGAACTGCTCCACCAGCCGTTCCTCCCCGGAATCCCCCGGGTCGCCCGACCTCTCGACAATCCAGCCGCGCTGCCCACGGACCCGACCGCCGCGGACGTGGAACACCTGCACCGCGGCTTCCAGATCGTCACCGCAGAAGGCGACGACGTCGGCGTCGGTGCCGTCACCGAAGACCACGGCCTGCTTTTCCATCGCCCGCTTCACTGCGCCCAGGTCGTCGCGCAGTCGGGCGGCCCGCTCGAAATCAAGCGCTTCGGCCGCCACGGTCATCTGGCGCTCCACGTCGCGGGCGAATCGGTCGGTCTTGCCGGACAGGAAGTCGCAGAAATCCTCCACGATCCGCCGGTGCTGCTCGGCGCTGACCCTGCCGACGCACGGAGCCGAACATTTTTCGATGTACCCGAGCAGACACGGACGGTCAATCTGATGGTGGCGCTTGAATACTCCTGTCGAACAAGTCCGCGCCGGGAACACCCGGGTCAACAGGTCGAGCGTTTCGCGGATTGCCCACGCGTGCGAATACGGCCCGAAGTAGCGCACCCCCTTGCGGCGCGGTCCGCGATAGACCATCAGCCGGGGAAACTCCTCGCCGATGGTGACGGCAAGGACGGGGTAGGACTTGTCGTCGCGGTAGCGGACGTTGAAGCGCGGATCGAACTCCTTGATCCAGTTGTACTCCAGCTGCAGCGCCTCGACTTCGGTGGTCACCACCGTCCACTCGACCCCGGCCGCAGTGGTCACCATCTGACGGGTTCGCGGGTGCAGGCTTGAGAGGTCGGCGAAGTAGGACGTCAGGCGGCTGCGCAGGCTTTTGGCCTTGCCGACGTAGATGACGCGCCCATGCGAGTCCCGGAACCGGTACACGCCCGGCTCGACCGGGATGGACCCGGGCGCAGGGCGATACGAGGCGGGATCGGGCACGCACCCAGGCTAGTGGCCGCGGGGCCGGACGGTTCAGGACCCCGACGGGGCCAATGCGTCGCGCGTCCGCGTGACCAGCGCCAAATTCCACGGACACTCGGTGGCCGCCGCCTGACCGACGGCGCTCGCGGCGTCCCTCAGGCGCAACCCGGCCTCGCGCGCGATGATCAGCGACAGCGCGACGATGTCACCGACGCTGCGGGCAGCAGCGAGCCGGGTGCACACCGCCCGTGCCTTGAGGTCGACGTAGTCGTCCACCGGGTCGGCCACGGCCGCCCCCGAAGCGAAGACGGTGGCCACGGCGAGCGCCGGCGCCACCAGGTACCGGGCCGCCGCGCCACCATTCACGGTGACAGAAACTAGGGCGTGCGGACGGTGCTGTCTATTCACCCCACGCGCAGGTCTGGCCGGTAACGCGCCAGCAGCGAGCGAACCGTGTCGATGGCGTCCACGGCGCGGTCGGTGTCGACCGCCTGAATCGCCATCACCGGGACGTACTCGTCGTCGGGCAAGTCGATTCGCGCCCAGCGGCTACCAGCAGGAAATGACACGCCGACAATCTCCGGCCACCGAAACAGTCGGTCGCCCAGGAGGTTACGCACCGACAGACCCGTCGGTCCAACCCGCAGCCGGGGCCGCGCAAACAGCAGCACGGCGCCGGCGATGAGTACGCCCAGTAATGCGAACGCCACCTGGTCGGCGGTCTGAAAGATCACGCCGCTGGACTTGATCTTGAGCAACGCACCCAACACGATGTGCACCGCCGCGATCAGGAATGCGACGGCATAGACGAACGGCAGCGTGCGGTGAGGGCGCAGTTCGACATCCCACCCCCCCTCGGTGGGTGCCGTCATGACCGGGCCCGCAGGTCACGCAGAGTCAACGCGGTCGCCAGAGCCGCACCGGTGGCCTGCGCCCCTTTATCCTCGGCCGACCCCGGCAGCCCCGCCCGATCGCGCGCCTGCTCCTCGGTGTTGGTGGTGAGCACACCGTTGGCGACGGGTGTCGACGCGTCCAACGCGACGCGTGTCAGGCCCTGAATCACCGCATCGCAGACGTACTCGAAATGCGGTGTGGCGCCCCGGATCACCACCCCCAGGGCAACCACCGCATCGTGGTTGCGGGCGAGTTCCTGCGCCACCACGGGTATCTCGATCGCGCCGAGCACACGAACCACCGTCGGGCCGGTGACACCCCAGGCGGCCGCCACCCTGCGCGCCCCGGCCAGCAGTGCGTCGCAGACCTCGCCGTGCCAGGTGCTGGCCACGATGCCCAGCCGCAGGTCCGACGCGTCCAGCGCCGGCATCTCCGGCACGCCCGCGCCACCGCTCATCGGCGCCGTCTCCCGCTCACAGGACACCACCGAATTCACCCGGCTGATCCAGGGAGTCACGGAAGTCGTC
Source organism: uncultured Mycobacteriaceae bacterium (assembly GCA_903927745.1). Lineage (GTDB taxonomy): Bacteria > Actinomycetota > Actinomycetes > Mycobacteriales > Mycobacteriaceae > Mycobacterium. Next base: position 615 of record CAIYOH010000310.1, on the reverse strand, counting down.
CAGCCCGGTGAGTTCGTGGCCCATCTTGTCGCGCTTGGTCTTGAGGTAGCGGATGTTTTCGGGGTTGGCCCGGACCGGAAGCGGGACCCGCTCGACGATGTGCAGCCCGTATCCGTCGAGACCGACCCGCTTGGCCGGGTTGTTGGTCAGCAACCGCATCGAACGGACCCCGAGATCGACCAGGATCTGCGCCCCGATTCCGTAATCCCGGGCATCGGCGGGCAACCCGAGTTCGAGGTTGGCGTCCACGGTGTCGTGGCCCGCGTCTTGCAACTGGTAGGCCTGCAATTTGTGCATCAGGCCGATACCCCGGCCCTCGTGGCCGCGCATGTACAGCACGACGCCGCGGCCCTCGCGGGCCACCATCTCCATCGCCGCATCCAACTGCGGTCCGCAGTCGCAGCGGCGGGACCCGAACACGTCGCCGGTCAAACACTCGGAGTGAACCCGGACCAGAACATCTTCGCCGTCGCGATTTGGCCCGGCGATGTCGCCGCGCACCAACGCCACGTGTTCGACCTCTTCGTACATGCTGGCGTAGCCGATCGCGCGAAACGGCCCGTAACGCGTCGGGATCCGGGCCTCGGCGATCCGCTGGACGTGCTTTTCGTGGCG
>CAIYOH010000309.1 GCA_903927745.1 uncultured Mycobacteriaceae bacterium | reverse complement strand
GCCCGCTCCGGCGAGTTCCCGCGCCCGGCGGGCCGCCCTGCGCGGCACAGCCGGCTGCCTGGCCGGTCTGGTGGCGGCCCTGCTGGTAGGCGCCACCGCCCGGCGGTTACGGGGAACCGCCGACGGTGTCCCACGCGATTGACGCCTTGTCCCGACTGAGCTCGGGACCGGAGGGCAGGGCGGTCCACACCGGCCAGGGGGCCGGGATTGTCGCCGGGAGGCCGAGGGCCCGCGCCGCGTCGTCGTCGTGCACGACGAAGCGCACGCCGGTTTCGGTGACGAGGTAGCGAGCCCCGGCCGGCCCGTCGCCCCGCACGTAGGCGCTGCGGCCGGGCGGCAGGAAGACGGCGTCGAGTGCGGGGCCATCGCCGTCGGCCTGCGCCAGGGTGACCGGCTCTTGGCCGGACGGCACCGGCAGGCCACGTCCCACGAGAAGCACGCCAGCGGACCGACCGGACGAGGCGGGGCCCCCCATGGCACACAGGTCGCCGCTGCCGTCCACGAGCGTCGGCGCATGCTCTGGGAAGCTCGCCACCGGCAGCGTGTCGACGATCGTGAGTGCACGAATGGCGTCGGGTGCCACCGTGACGGGGTCGACGGCGCCCCGCGAGTCACTAAACCTCAGCAGGTCGGCAGCCACCCGGCCGATGCGCTGCACGCCCTCGGCCACCACCGCGTAGTACTCGTCGCCGTCGGCGCGGGCGATCCGCAGCACACTGCCCACCGGAACGCCACGTAGCCCGGCCGCCGCGTCGCCCGTGCCGCGAATTCGCGGCGCCGCCAGCGGTGACGCCTCGGGGACGGCGTTGAGCAATGCCCGCGACACCGGTCGCGGCGCTCGGCCCTCGATCCGGAGTGCCCGCAGCACCGCGGAATCGGTGAGATCCACCAGCGCGCGCCGGCCGTCGTAGAGCAGGTAGGTCGGCGAACCCGATGGAGTTGCGACCAGGACGGCTTGCTCGCGAGCCAGTGGGCGGATCGGCGAATCCGGCGACGCCGGCGCATCCCGCGTCGACCCGACGATGACGGTCGTCGCCCCCACGCCGTCGGCGTCGCAGACCGTCCAGATCGATTCCTCGTCGGAGAGCGGCTTGCCCACCAGGTGCGGAGCACCCGGGATACCCAACAGCGGGCCGCGCTTGGTGTGAGCGAGGTCCGACTCGCGCACCAGCTGCGGAGTGGCCGCCGTCGCCGCGACCAATCGTGCCGAGACCAGGTTCAGTGCCGGGTGCCAGATGTCGTTCACCCGCACGTACAACGCCCCGGATTCCCGGGTCACCACGATCAAGGATTGGCCGAGCGCGGGCTGCGGGCGCAGCAGACCCAGCATCGCGGATCCGGCGATGGCGATCGCCGCGAGGAGACACCCCACCGCCAGCGGAGCCGGCCGCCCGGCTGACGGCCCGCCCGCCAGGGAATCGGCACCGGAGCCCGTCAGCGCGCGCTCGAGGCGCAGTAGCAGGAATCGGTGACCACTGACCTGCAGCCAGGTCGTCGGCTGGCCCGACATGCTCCCCCTCTCGGAACCCTTCCCGGCACCACCCCCCAGCGATGCGAGTTCCGATGACGGTATGTCGTCGCCCCCTGGGCTGGCCCCGGTTATCCACAGGTCAGCAAGTCACCGGCCGCAGGCCGTCGCGGTTAGAATCCCCGGGTGTCCCCTCGGTTCGTCGCCGCGGCCGTGATCCTCATGAGCCCCGCGATACCCTTCTGCCTTCCGGGTCTTTCTCCGGTCGCCGTGGCCGACGACTGCCCGGACGTGGAGGTCGTCTTCGCGCGCGGCACCAGCGAGCCTCCCGGTCTGGGACGGGTCGGCGATGCCTTCGTCGACGCACTGCGCCAGCAGACCAACGGCATGAACATCGACGCCTACGGGGTCAACTACGCCGCCGGAAAGCTTCAGTTGCACGGCGGTGACGGCGCCAACGATACGATCAACCATGTCAGCCAGACGGTGGCGCGGTGTCCGAGCACCAGGATCGTGCTGGGCGGCTACTCCCAGGGTGCGTCGGTGATGGACATCGTCGCCGGCGTACCCATCGGTGGGATCGGATGGGGCAGTTCGATGCCGCCGGATTTGGCCGGCCACGTCGCCGCCGTCGCCACCTTCGGCGACGTGGCCGATCGCGCCGGCGGTTCGCTGCCGACCCGCAGCGCGCTCCTCGGGTTCAAGGCGATCGATCTGTGCAACCCCGAGGACCCGATCTGTCACGCGGGTCCCGGCAACGAGTGGAGCGGGCACACCGAGGGCTACGTTCCCTCCTACACCAATCAGGCGGCCGAGTTTGTCGCGTCCAGGCTGGGGCCAGGGCCCGGCCAGCCGGGAATCAACGAGGTGCCCGGCGACGCGCCTGGTTACGGCCCACCACCGCCAGGACAGGGTCCCTCCGCTCCGGGCCACGGTCCCTCGCCGCAGCCCGGGCTGGTCTCAGAAGTTCACTCCAGCAGGGACAGCCACTCCCGTAACATCGCCGCGTGAGATTCATCCCGTCGGGAATCGCCGCGTCCGCGCGGGCGGTGGCTGTGTCGGTCGCCGTGTCGGTGGCCCTGGTGCTCGCACCACCACTCACGCCGCGGGCCTGGGCTGCGTGCCCCGACGTGGAGGTCGTTTTCGCCCGGGGTACCGATGAACCCCCCGGAATCGGGCGTGTAGGACAGGCCCTCGTCGGCTCGCTGCGCCAGCAGACGCCCCAATCCGTCACCTCATACGCGGTCAACTATCCCGCCAGTGCGGACTTCCTGGCCGCCCTGGATGGCGCCAACGACGCCAGCAGCCACATCCAGCAGATGGCCGGCAGTTGCCCCAAGACCAGGCTTGTCCTCGGCGGCTACTCCCAGGGCGCCGCCGTCATCGACATCGTCGCTGCGGCGCCGGTTCCCGGCCTCGGCTTTCGCCAGCCGTTGCCAGCCGACGCCGCCGATCACATTGCCGCCGTCGCCCTGTTCGGCAATCCATCCGCGCGGGCGGGCGGGCTGATGAGCGCACTGACCCCGAATTTCGACGGCAAGACTATCGACCTGTGCAACCAGGGCGACCCGATCTGCTCCGATGGCACCCAATGGAAGGCGCACCTGGCCTACGTGCCCGGGAAGACCAACCAAGCGGCCAACTTCGTCGCCGCCAGGGTCTAGACCCGGCTGATCACTCGCGCGCCATCGGCGACCGCAGGTCCCGGGTCACGAGGTTCCGGGCCGCCAGTTGATCGTCGGGCGGGTAATCCACGCCGACGAGGGTTAAACCGCGTGCCGGCGCGGTTGCGTAGTCGCTGGTACGAACGGCCGCGGACAGCACGTCCGCGCACCATGACACGGGCCGCCGGTGCCCGCCTACCGCCAGCAACGCCCCGACCAGTGAACGCACCATCGACCAGCAAAAAGCGTCGGCGCTCACGTGCGCGGTGATCAGATCGCCTTGGCGTGACCAGTCCAGCCGCTGCAGGTCGCGGATGGTGGTTGCGCCGTCACGCCGGCGGCAGAACGCGGCAAAATCATGCAGCCCCAACAGATCCCGCGATGCCGCGTTCATCGAGTCCAGGTCCAGGGCACGTGGCCACGCGGTCACATACCGCGACAGATGCGGCGACACACCATAGGGAGCCGTCGACAGCCGGTACACGTAATGGCGCCGCAGCGCCGAGAATCGGGCGTCGAATCCTTCCGGGGCGCGGGCGATTTCCGTGACGCGGACGTCGGCGGGCAAAAACCGACCGAGGCGGCGCACCAAGGGCCTGAACTCCGGTTCCCCGTCGCGCGGCGAGCGTCCACTGGCGTTGACCACCGCCTCGATCGGCACGTCGGCGTGCGCCACCTGCCCGGTGGCGTGCACACCCGCGTCGGTGCGACCGGCGGCACGCAGACGAACCGGAGTGCGGAGCACCGTCGTCAGCGCCTCATCGAGGACACCAGCGACGGTCCGCTGCCCGGCTTGAGCAGCCCAACCAGCGAATTCGGTTCCGTCGTAGGCGATGTCGAGCCGCAGACGGACGCCCTCGCTAATCCTCCGTGACACCTTCGGGCTCGGCCGGGGCGTCCGCAGCATCGGGGGCCTCGGCCGCCTCGGGGGCTTCTGTCACCTCAGCCGGCTCAGCGGCCACCTCGGCGGGCGCCGCAGCCGCCGGTGCGGTCTTCTTCGAGGCCTGCACCCGACGCGCACGGTCGGCTTCCGAGGTCACCGTCTTCTCCCGCACCAACTCGATCACGGCCATCGGGGCGTTATCGCCCTTGCGCGGCTCGACCTTGATGACGCGGGTGTAGCCGCCGTCGCGGTCGGAGAAGAACGGCCCGATCTCCTCGAACAGGACGTGCACCACGTCCTTGTCGCGGATCTTCTTCAGCACCTCCCGGCGATTGTGCAGCGTGCCTTTTTTTGCGTGCGTGATCAGCTTCTCCGCGTAGGGCCGCAGTGCGCGCGCCTTCGGCTCGGTGGTCGTGATCCGGCCGTGCTCGAACAGCGACGTGGCCAGATTTGCCAGGAGGGCCTGCTGATGCGACGACGACCCGCCGAGGCGAGGCCCCTTGGTGGGCTTGGGCATTGCTGACGCTCCTGTCTAGATCCTGCTGAGTGTGATTGTGCCGTTAGAGCTGTTCGGTTTCCGCATAGTCCTGGTCGTCGTAGGCAACCTCCGCGGACCAGGATCCGGTCGCGACGTCGTAGCCCGCAATTTCGGACGGGTCGAAGCTGGCCGGGCTGTCCTTGAGCGACAGGCCCAATTGGTGCAGCTTGATCTTGACCTCGTCGATCGACTTTTGACCGAAGTTGCGGATGTCGAGCAAATCCGACTCGGTGCGCGACACCAGCTCACCGACAGTGTGCACGCCCTCGCGCTTGAGGCAGTTGTAGGAGCGCACGGTCAGGTCGAGGTCGTCGATCGGCAGCGCGAACGACGCGATGTGGTCGGCCTCCGCGGGCGAGGGCCCAATCTCGATGCCCTCGGCTTCGAGGTTGAGCTCGCGAGCCAGACCAAACAGCTCGACCAGGGTCTTGCCCGCCGAGGCCAGGGCGTCGCGGGGGCTGATCGAACTCTTGGTCTCGACGTCGAGGATCAGCTTGTCGAAGTCGGTGCGCTGCTCGACGCGCGTCGCTTCCACCTTGTAGGTGACCTTGAGTACCGGCGAATAGATGGAATCGACCGGGATGCGGCCAATTTCGGCGCCGGACGCCCTGTTCTGCACCGCAGGGACGTAACCGCGGCCGCGCTCGACGACGAGTTCGACCTCGAGCTTGCCCTTGTCATTCAGCGTCGCGATGTGCATACCCGGGTTGTGCACGGTCACACCGGCCGGCGGCACGATGTCGCCCGCGCTGACCGCACCCGGTCCCTGCTTGCGCAGGTACATGGTGACCGGCTCGTCCTCCTCGGACGACACCACCAGGCCCTTGAGGTTCAAGATGATGTCGGTGACATCCTCCTTGACGCCGGGCACGGTGGTGAACTCGTGCAGGACTCCGTCGATGCGGATGCTGGTGACGGCCGCGCCGGGAATCGACGACAGCAGCGTGCGACGCAGCGAGTTACCTAGGGTGTAACCGAATCCCGGTTCCAGCGGTTCGATGATGAACTGGGACCGGTTGTCGGTGAGTAACTCTTCCGACAGGGTGGGTCGCTGGGAAATCAGCATGGTGCTTGTTCTCCTTTCGACGTCCGCTATATGACGCCGTGGGGTATTCGGGGGGCCGGTTCTCCTTCGATCCCCCGGGGTCTACTTCGAGTAGTACTCGACGATGAGCTGCTCGGTGAGCGGCACGTCGATCTGCGCCCGCTCGGGCAATTGGTGGATCAGGATGCGCTGGCGCTCCCCCACGAGCTGCAGCCAGCTCGGGATCGGACGATCCCCGGCCGTCTCGCGGGCGATCTGGAACGGCACCGTGTTGATCGAGGAGTCGCGCACGTCGATGATGTCGTACTGCGACACCCGGTAGCTGGGGACGTCGACCTTGACGCCGTTGACGCTGAAATGCCCGTGGCTGACGAGTTGGCGCGACATGCGTCGGGTGCGCGCCAAACCCGCGCGGTACACCACGTTGTCAAGTCGGCTCTCCAGAATGCGCAGCAGTTCTTCACCGGTCTTGCCGGGCTGCCGCACGGCCTCTTCGTAGTAGCGGCGAAACTGCTTCTCCATGACGCCGTAGGTGAAGCGGGCCTTCTGCTTCTCCTGCAGCTGCAGCAGGTACTCGCTCTCCTTGATTCGCGCGCGGCCGTGCTGACCGGGCGGGTAGGGGCGTTTCTCGAAGGCTTGGTCGCCGCCGACGAGGTCGGTGCGCAGCCGACGGGACTTACGGGTCATAGGTCCTGTGTAACGAGCCATTAGTTTCCTCCTCGACTCTGCTAAACCCTGCGCCGCTTGGGCGGGCGGCAGCCGTTGTGGGGCTGCGGGGTGACGTCGGAGATCGCGCCGACCTCCAGGCCGGCGGCCTGCAGCGAGCGGATCGCGGTCTCGCGGCCCGACCCGGGTCCCTTGACGAACACATCCACCTTGCGAACCCCGTGCTCCTGGGCCTTGCGGGCGGCGTTCTCCGCGGCCAATTGGGCGGCGAACGGTGTCGACTTGCGCGAGCCCTTGAAGCCGACGTGGCCCGACGACGCCCACGCGATGACGTTGCCCTGCGGGTCGGTGATGGTCACGATCGTGTTGTTGAACGTGCTCTTGATGTGGGCGGCGCCGTGGGGAACGTTCTTCTTTTCCCGCCTGCGGGTCTTCTGCGCCTTCTTGGGACCTGCTGGAGTTGCCTTCTTCGGGGGCATCGGTTACCTGGCCTTCTTCTTGCCGGCGATGGTGCGCTTGGGGCCTTTGCGGGTCCGCGCATTGGTCTTGGTCCGCTGGCCGCGCACCGGCATACCGCGGCGGTGCCGCAGGCCCTGGTAGCAGCCGATCTCGATCTTCCGGCGGATGTCGGCCTGCACCTCGCGGCGCAAGTCGCCCTCCACCTTGAGATTCGCTTCGATGTAGTCACGCAGGTGAGTCACCTGGTCGTCGGTCAGGTCCTTGGTGCGCAGATCCTTGTCGATGCCGGTGGCCGCCAGAATCTCATTCGAGCGGGTACGGCCGATGCCGAAAATGTAGGTCAGAGCGATCTCCATCCGCTTATCGCGCGGCAGATCGACGCCGACTAGTCGAGCCATGGGTGGCGTTTCCTCTTCGTGTCAAGCGGAGGTCTGATCCCAGCCCGTTCCCGTTCCGGAACTCCGGTTCGGGGCCCGGCCTCCGACCGGGCGTGGATGAGCGGATCATCTCGATAGATGCCAGCCGCTCAGTGGTGCTGGGAGGTCTGCATTCAGTTGTGTACGCGCCCGCGGCCGAGCGGCCCGGCTAACCCTGTCGTTGCTTGTGGCGGGGATCCGAGCAGATCACCATGACCCGCCCGTGCCGACGGATGACCCTGCACTTGTCACACATGGGCTTGACGCTCGGGTTGACCTTCACGGCTGGTTCGATCCTGTTCTGTCTGCTCGTCGGTGGTGTGGTGGATTGTCGCTACTTGTACCGGTACACGATGCGTCCCCGCGACAGGTCGTAGGGAGACAATTCCACCACTACCCGGTCCTCGGGGAGGATGCGGATGTAGTGCTGCCGCATCTTGCCGCTGATGTGGGCGAGCACCTTGTGACCGTTCTCCAGCTCAATGCGGAACATCGCATTGGGCAGGGGCTCGACCACGCGGCCCTCGACCTCGATGGCGCCGTCCTTCTTGGCCATGAACCTCTCAAAAATCCTTGTTGTGATATCACGGTGTGACGTCGTACTTTGCCTGCGCCCGGACCGGCGCGACGTCCGCCCCGGCTGCACACGTGAGCAGACCGTAAATTCCTGGGGACTGGACACACAAACGCCGGCGCGCACGGCACACCGATGCCCCACGATACCTGGTCTTCGCCCCTCGGCCAAAATCCGGCCGAAATCCCGGAATAGCGGCACCGGATCGCCGGTTGGAGGGACCATGACCGATCGTGCCAGCTCTTCCCGTGCAGTTTCTTCCCCTGGCGGCCCCGGCGGCCCCTGCCTGGGCCGGTTCGGCTCGTTCAGCCGTGGCGTCACGCCGCGGCAGGCCCAGGAGATCGAATCCCTGGGCTACGGGGCCGTCTGGGTGGGTGAGTCGCCGCCCGCCGCGCTGGACTGGGTGGAACCCATCCTGGCGGCGACGACGACGCTGCAGGTGGCCACGGGCATCGTCAACATCTGGACCGCCGCCGCCAAGCCTGTCGCCGACTCTTTCCACCGCATCGACCACGCGTACCCCGGGCGCTTCCTGCTCGGTATCGGGGTCGGCCATCCCGAGGCCCACGCCGAGTACCGCAAGCCCTATGACGCGCTGGTGGAGTACCTCGACCGGCTGGACGACTACGGAGTGCCGGCGAATCGGCGCGTGGTGGCTGCCCTGGGCCCCCGGGTGCTGACGTTGTCCGCGCACCGCAGCGCGGGAGCCCACCCCTACCTCACCACCCCGCAGCACACCGCACAGGCGCGGGAACTGATCGGCCCGTCGGCGTTCCTGGCGCCCGAGCACAAGGTGGTGCTCACCACCGATCCCGACAAGGCTCGCGCGGTTGGCCGCCGGGCGCTCGACGTGTACTTCAACCTGGCCAACTACCGCAACAGCTGGAAGCGGCTGGGCTTCTCCGACGACGAGGTAGCCCGGCCCGGCAGCGACCGCCTCGTCGACGCCGTGGTGGCCTACGGCGCCGTCGAGGCGATCGCCGCGCGGCTCACCGAGCACCTCGACGCAGGCGCCGACCATGTGGCTGTGCAGGTCTTGACGAAGGACGAAAACCTGGTGCCCGCGCTGGCCGAGTTGGCGGGGCCCCTGGGACTGACCCAGCGCTGACCCAGCGCTGACCCGGCGCTGAACCGACCCTGATCTGATCCTGAACGGGCGGATCGCCGGCTCGACTATCGTTTCCGGTCATGCGACTTCTCGTCACCGGGGGCGCCGGGTTCATCGGCGCCAACTTCGTGCACAGCACGGTGCGCGATTACCCCGAGGACGAGGTGACGGTGCTCGACGCGTTGACCTACGCCGGCCGGCGCGAGTCGCTGGCCGAGGTCGACGACGCGATCAGATTCGTCGAGGGCGACATCACCGATGCCGACCTCGTGTCGACGTTGGTCGCCGAGTGCGACACGGTGGTGCATTTCGCCGCCGAGAGCCACGTCGACAACGCGCTGGACGACCCGGTGCCGGCCGTGCACACCAACGTGATCGGGACGTTCACCATCCTGGAAGCAGTGCGGCGCCGCGGCACGCGGCTGCATCACATCTCGACTGACGAGGTCTACGGCGACCTGGCGCTCGACGAACCCAACCGGTTCACCGAGTCCACGCCATACGACCCGTCGAGTCCCTACTCGGCGACCAAAGCCGGCGCAGACATGTTGGTGCGGGCCTGGGTGCGGTCGTATGGGGTGCGCGCGACAATCTCCAACTGCTCCAACAACTATGGGCCCTACCAGCACGTCGAGAAGTTCATCCCGCGTCAGATCACCAACGTGCTCACCGGGCGTCGGCCCAAGCTGTACGGCAAGGGCGCCAATGTCCGCGACTGGATCCACGTCGACGACCACAACAGTGCGGTCCGGCGGATCTTGGACAAGGGCCAGATTGGTCACACCTATCTGATCAGCGCCGAGGGCGAGCGCGACAATCTAACCGTGATGCGCACACTGCTGCAGATGATGGGCCGCGACGCGGACGACTTCGACCACGTTCCCGACCGTGTCGGCCACGACCTGCGCTACGCCATCGACCCGTCGACGTTGTACAACGAGTTGGCGTGGACGCCCCCGCACAGCAACTTTGAGGAGGGTTTGCGCGCCACGATCGACTGGTACCGCGCCAACGAAGCCTGGTGGCGCCCGCTGAAAGACGCCGCAGAAGCCCGCTACGACGAACGAGGCCGCTGAGATGGATGTCCGCGAGCTTGCAGTGCCGGGCGCCTGGGAGATCAGCCCCACCATCCGCGGCGACTCCCGCGGCCTGTTCTTCGAGTGGCTGACCGAGCGCGAATTCACCGCTTTCGCCGGTCACCGCCTCGACGTTCGACAGGCGAACTGCTCGGTGTCGTCGGCCGGGGTGTTGCGCGGCCTGCACTTCGCCCAGGTGCCGCCCGGCCAAGCCAAGTACGTCACCTGCGTGTCGGGTTCGGTGTTCGACGTCGTCGTCGACATCCGGGTGGGGTCGCCAACGTTCGGCCGCTGGGACTCGGTGCTGCTTGACGACCGCGATCGCCGCACCATCTACATCTCCGAGGGCCTCGGGCACGCCTTCCTCGCGCTGCAGGAGAACTCGACGATGATGTACCTGAGTTCGGCCGAATACAACCCGCAGCGCGAGCACACCATCTGCGCGACGGACCCCGAGCTGGGAATCGACTGGCCACTGGTCGACGGCGTCGCCCCCAGCCTGTCCGACCGGGATGCCGCGGCTCCCAGCCTCGCCGAGGTG
>CAIYOH010000308.1 GCA_903927745.1 uncultured Mycobacteriaceae bacterium | reverse complement strand
CGCCATGATCGGCCGGGCCCGTTCCCCGGTGACCTCCAGCGCGACCCCGGTCTCGCGTGCGGGGTGGTTGCGGATCTCCGCCAGCGTGACGGGTAGCCCGTCGCCGACGCGGACCCGATAGGCCGCAACGTAATCCGCATCTCCGAGGCGCACGCCGCGCCACGTCTCGCGGGCGTCCGGCTCCAGCAGTCGCGGCACGTCGTCGGAACCGACCGCCGCGGCGTCCCATCCGATCTCCCGGAGGTGGTCGGCGAGCCGTCGCGCCGCGACCGCGGTGGCCTCGTGCAACGGAATGCGCGACGATCGGGCTTGCAGCGCGCTCAGATTGGCGATCGCCGAGACGGTGAGTGCGATCCACGCCTCCCGCCTGGCGGGTCCGGATGGTCCGGATGGTGTGTCGCGACTGGTGATTCGGATCGTGTCGGCCCGGATGCCGTAGCGGTCCAGGTAGCCGACGACCAGCGTCAGGGGCAGGGCGTGCGGGTCGTCGCCCGGTGCGCCGACGCGCAGCAGGGCGGTCGTCGTGACGGGAGAGACACCCCCGGCGTCGATCCGGCCGCGTCGGCCGACGAGCGAAGCGCGGCGGCGCAGAAGTGTGGTGAACGACATTCCGCGCCAACGACCGAAGAGGACGATCACGGTGGTCGCGGCGAGAACCAGCAGCCAGTAGTCGCGGGGCGACGCCCAGGGGTAGGCCAGCACGGCGGGTGCGATGGCCAGCAGGGCCAGCGTGATCCGGCCGCTCACCGCGTGGTCTCCTTCCGGCGGGCGATCGCGACGGCCGCGGCGACCGCGGCGACAACCAGTGCCAGCACGGCCGTTCCGGCGAACGCCGCGGCCCGTGGCGCCGCGTTCTCCGGTGCCGGGACCGCTGGAATAGCAACCCTTTTCGCCGGTGGCGCGCCCTGTGGGTTTCCGCCGGGCAGCTGCCAGGTGAGGGCCGCGACGGGGTCGATGGTGCCGGCGCCGACGATGTCGGAGGGCGCCCGGGCACCGCCGCGTGCGGTCGCGGTGATGCGCGCCACCACCTGCGTGGCGGTCAGGTCGGGGTAGCGGGCGCGGACGAGTGCCGCGACGCCCGACACGTAGCCGGCCGCGTAGCCGGTGTCCTTCAGCGGGATCATCCGTTGGCGGTCGTCGGGCAGGCCACTGGGCACACCATTCGCGAGACCGCCGCCGTCGCCGTTGCTGATCGACACGATGTTCTCCCCGGGTGCCGCGATGCCCACCCACGGCCCCGCCATGGTGAATGTGGACGGTTGCCCGTCGGGGGCAAGGGAGGCCGCTGACAGCACGTACGGCTGCCACCAGGACGGGATGGAGATCGAGGTGACAGCTTCCCAGTTCCGCGGGTCACCGGGGCGGCCGAGGTCGGTCAGCGGGTTGGACTCACACGCCGCGGCACCGCGGTTGCCCGCCGCGGCCACCACGACGGCGTTCCTGTCCACCGCCGCATACCGGATCGCTGCCCCCAGGCCGGCCTGGTCGACGGCGCGGTCGGCGGGCAGGCAGGTGACCGTCGAGATGTCGATCACCCGGGCACCCAGGTCCGCGGCGTGCACGATCGCCCGGGCCATCGTCGCGGCGTCCGACGCCGCCCGCTCCGCCTGCGGGTCGCCACCGGGCGTGCGCGGCGAGAACTTCGCGGAGGCCGCCCTGATCGATACCAGCCGCGCCGCGGGGGCAACGCCGGTGAAGCCGTCCTGGCCGGGTTCGCCGGCGATGATCCCGGCGACCAGGGTGCCGTGCCCGTCGCAGTCGGTCAGGCCGTCGGTGGTTTCCACGAAGTCGCCGCCGGGGCCGACGGTGGGCAGCCGCGGGCCGGGGCGTACCCCGGTGTCGATGACAGCTACCAGCTGGCCCTCGCCGCGCGAAAACTGTACCAGCATCCAGTACTGTGCCCAGGGCTTCTCCACCAACATATTCATCAACCTGGGGAACAACAGTAGACTGGATTCCCCCGGCTTCAGTATATTTGGAGTAATCGATGAGAGCGGCATGAAAGTCGTCGATAAGCTTT
>CAIYOH010000307.1 GCA_903927745.1 uncultured Mycobacteriaceae bacterium | reverse complement strand
CGGATCGACCCGCTGTCGCCCGAGCACGTGGTCAGCCTGGTGCAGTTCTTGTCGTCGCCGGCGGCCGCGGACGTCAACGGTCAGGTGTTCATCGTCTACGGGCCCCGGGTCACACTGGTCGCGGCGCCCACCGCCGAGCGGATGTTCAGCGCCGACGGGGAAGCCTGGGACCGTGCGCAACTGGGTGACACCCTGCGCGACTATTTCGCCGGACGCGACCCGGAGAAGAACTTCGCCGCGTCAGGGCTGATGGAAGCCTGACGACGGGACCGGCATTACCCGGGGCGGTGCGCAGGAGTCTCCGCGAGCGCGTCGAGGAATGACCGGGCCCAGCGATCCACGTCGTGGGCCAGGACCTGCCGCCGCAGCGACCTCATCCGGCGTCGGCCCTCCTCCACGGTCTGGTTGAGCGCGGCTTCAATGGTGTCCTTAACGCCTTCGGGATCGTGCGGGTTGACCAGGTAGGCCTGCTTGAGTTCGGCTGCAGCGCCCGTGAATTCGCTCAGGACGAGCGCGCCGCCCAGATCGCTACGGCAGGCCACGTACTCCTTGGCCACCAGGTTCATCCCATCGCGCAGCGGGGTGACCAGCATGACGTCGGCGGCGACGAAGAACGCGATGAGCTCGTTGCGGGGAACCGGACGGTGCAGGTAATCCACCACGGGGTGGCCGACCTCGGCGTACTCGCCGTTGATGTGGCCGACCTCGCGTTCGATCTCGCTGCGCAGAATCTGGTAGCTCTCCACGCGCTCGCGGCTCGGTGTCGCCAGCTGGATCAGCACGGTGTCGTCGCGTTTAGCGCGTCCCTCGGCGAGCAGTTCGGCGAAGGCTTCCAGCCGGACGTCGATGCCCTTGGTGTAGTCCAACCTGTCGACGCCGAGCAGGATCTTGCGCGGGTTGCCGAGTTCGGCACGGATCTCGCGGGCGCGGCGCCGGATGCCGCGGTCGCGGGCGGTTCGATCGAGCTCGCCCGAGTCGATGGAGATGGGGAAGGCGCCCACCCGCACGGTGCGGGAGCCGAGGTCGACCTCGCCGAACCGCGAGCGCACCCCGACCGACCCCCGGGAGGTGTTGAAACCGGTCAACCGCCGCGCCAGGATCAGGAAATTCTGGGCGCCCCCGGCCAGCTGGAACCCCACCAGGTCGGCGCCGAGGAGGCCCTCAACAATCTCCGTGCGCCACGGCAGCTGCATGAACAGCTCCACCGGGGGAAACGGGATGTGCAGGAAGAAACCGATCGTCAGGTCGGGCCGCAGTTCGCGCAACATCTTCGGCACCAGTTGCAACTGGTAGTCCTGCACCCACACGGTCGCCCCCTCGCCGGCGGCGCGTGAGGTGGCCTCGGCGAAGCGGCGGTTGATCTCGACGTAGCGCTCCCACCATTGGCGGTAATAGACGGGTTTGACGATCACGTCGTGATAGAGCGGCCACAGTGTGGCGTTGGAGAAACCCTCGTAGTACTGGGCGACGTCGTCGGAACTCAGCCGAACCGGTCGAAGCTCCAGTTCCTCCTCGACGATCGGCTCCTCATCGGCGTAACCCTGCTCGCCGGCCCGGTCGTCGTCCAGGCCCGCCCAGCCGACCCACGCCCCGCGCCGACGTCGCAGCAGCGGCTCCAGTGCTGTGACCAGCCCGCCGGGGCTGCGTTTCCAGGCGACGGTGCCGTCGGGAAGCCGCTCCTGATCGACCGGCAACCGATTGGCGACCACGACGAAGTCGGAACTGCCGAAGCGGGAAGTCTCCGACTTTCGCCCTCCCCGGGGAGTCATTTAGCTGTCGGGCTTCGAGGGTCCAATACCGAGCATCGACAGGAAAACGCGGCATTCGTCGGCGTCGGTCGCATACGCCGCGACGACACGCCTGGCCTGGCGGGCGGTGCTGGCGGCCACCGGCTCCACTTCGCCGAGTTCGGCCGGATCAGATTTCGTTGGCATGACATAACTGTAGGCGACGCGGCCGATCCGCTCCCAACCCAGCGGGATCTCGCTCGCAGACCAGCCGTAATGTGGCCCGCATCTGACAGAAGGTGGTCGTTATGACAGTCTCCGAGCACGCTGGTCCCCAGGCCGCCGCCGACGGCGCCGAGCTGGTCAGCTACGAAACCCTCGACGACGGGCGCATCGCCCGGATCTGGCTGAACCGGCCCGAGGCCCACAACGCCCAGTCCCGTGGACTGTTGGTCCAGCTCGACGAGGCGTTCCTGCGCGCCGAGGCCGACGACACCGTGCGCGTGGTGATCCTGGCCGCGCGCGGCCGCAACTTCTCCGCCGGCCACGACTTGGGCTCGGAGCAGTCGCTGGCCGAGCGCCGTCCCGGACCGGGGCAGCTCCCGAGCTTCCGCATCAACGGCGGCAGCCGCGAGCCGGTCATGGAGAACCTCTACTTACAGGAGTGGCACTACTACTTCCAGAACACCTGCCGCTGGCGCGACTTGCGCAAAATCACCATCGCCCAAGTCCAGGGCAACGCGATCTCGGCGGCGTTGATGCTGATCTGGGCGTGCGACCTGATCGTCGCCGCCGACAACGCCAAGTTCAGCGACGTGGTCGCGGTGCGCCTGGGGATGCCGGGCGTCGAATATTACGCCCACCCCTGGGAATTCGGCCCTCGCAAAGCCAAGGAGCTGCTGCTGACCGGAGACTCCCTGGACGCCGACGAGGCCCACCGGCTCGGCATGGTGTCCAAGGTATTCCCGGTCGACGAGCTGGCCGAGAAGACCCTCGAATTCGCCCGGCGCATCGCCGAACGACCCACCATGGCGGCGCTGCTGGTGAAGGACTCGGTTAACGCCGCCTCGGACGCGATGGGGTTCACCGAGGCGTTGCGGCACGCGTTCCACATCCATGAGCTGGGCCACGCGCACTGGGCCGCCCACAACGAGAACAGGTATCCGGTCGGCCTGCCGCCGGACGTCGAGGACTGGCGCACCGGTAAGCCGACGCAGGTCGCGCGCCGCGACACGCCCTAGCAGCTCCTGGCAGTTCCTGATCACCCTTCGGTCCACCGTGAGGAGTTCGCGTGCAGCTTTCCTTTGACAACCGGACGTACCTGGTCACCGGCGGCGGTAGCGGAATCGGCAAGGCCGTCGCCGCCGGGCTCGTCGGGGCGGGTGCCGCCGTGATGATCGTCGGCCGCAGCGCCGACCGGTTGGCGTCGGCGGTCAACGACATCGAAGCGCTCCCCGGCGAGGGCACGGTCCGCTCCCACCCGGCCGACGTCACCGACGAGGACGAGGCCACCGGGGCGGTGGACGCCGTCACGGCGTGGAATGGACGGCTGCACGGGGTGGTGCACTGCGCGGGAGGGTCGCAGACGATCGGCCCGATCACCCAGATGGACTCCGACGCGTGGCGCCGCACCGTCGACCTCAACGTCAACGGCACCATGTATGTGCTCAAGCACGCCGCGCGCGCGTTGGTGCGCGGCGGCGGAGGTTCCTTCGTGGGCATCTCGTCGATCGCCGCGAGCAACGTCCACCGCTGGTTCGGCGCCTACGGCGTCACCAAGTCGGCGGTCGACCACATGATGATGCTGGCCGCCGACGAGCTGGGCGCGTCCTGGGTGCGGGTTAACAGCGTCCGCCCCGGCCTGATCCGCACGGAACTGGTGGCGCCCATCACCGAATCCCCTGAGCTCAGCGCCGACTACCGCGCGTGCACGCCGCTGCCGCGGGCGGGCGAGGTGGAGGATGTCGCCAACCTGGCCATGTTCCTGCTCAGCGATGCGGCCAGCTGGATCACCGGGCAGTGCATCAACGTCGACGGCGGCCACATCCTGCGGCGCGGCCCGGACTTCTCGGCGATGCTGGAGCCGGTGTTCGGCGCCGACGGGCTACGCGGGGTGGTCTGAGCCCAGGCCCGCATCCCGGTCGGCGAGCGTCGAGATCGCCGACCAGTCCAGGTCCCCGCCCCCGGTGGCCACCAGCGTCAGGAAGCGGTCGCGCAGCAGGCTCGCCAGCGGCAGCGGTACCTGCAGTTGCTCCGCGGCGGCGAGCACCAGGCGGACGTCCTTGAGGCCGAGGGTCGCGGCGAACCCGGCCGGCTCGAACTGCTGGTTGGCGATCAACCCGCCGTAGGTCTGATAGGCGGGTGCGCTGAACAAACTCGACGTCAGCAGGTCGACGTACTGCTGGCGGTCGACGCCCGCCTTGGCGACCAGCGCCACGGCCTCTCCGATGCCCTCAATGGCCGCCGCCAGCAGGAAGTTGCCGCTGAGCTTCACCAGGTTGCCCGTCTGCGGCTCGTCAGACACCACGAAGGTTCGCTGACCGATCGCGTCAAACAACGGCGACAACGGCGCCAGCGTGTCGGGGGCGCCGGCCGCGACCACGAAAAGCTGTGCGGCCGCGGCCGCCTCGGGCCTGCCGAACACCGTCGCCGTGGCGTACCGCTGACCCGCGTCGCGGTGCGCGGCCGCCAGACGCTGCGACAGCGCCACGCTGATGGTGCTCGACGAGACGTGGGTGGTGCCGGGACGCAGCGATGCCAGGATGCCGTTGTCGCCCAACGTGACGTCCTCGACGGCCCCGTCGTTGGCCAGCATGGTGACGACGGCGTCGCCGCCGCATGCCTCGGCGACGCTGCGCGCGGCCGTCGCGCCCCGCTGCGCCAAGGCTTCGGCTGGACCCGGCGAGCGGTTGTAGACGGTCACGCGGTGACCCGCCCTGATCAGGTTCTCCGCCATGCCCCGACCCATGTTGCCCAGGCCCACGAATCCGATGTCCATGCGCCCATCCTTCCCGCCGCGGACGAGGTCTCTACGATGAGGGCGCGAAACTTGATCATGGGAGCAGCGGATGCAGCGACTCGAGGGCAATCGGATTCTGGTGACAGGCGCGGCGTCGGGGATAGGCCAGGCCACCGCGCTGCGACTGCTCGACGAGGGCGCCCGCGTGGTGGCCGCCGACATCGCAGGCCTGGACGACACCCGGGCGGAGGCCGAGAAGGCCGCCACCGCGGATCGGTTGGCCACCGTGGCGATGAACGTCGGCGACGAAGCGTCGGTGATCGCCGGGGTGCGCAGCGCGGTCGAGACTCTCGGGGGCCTCGACGCGCTGGTCAACGCCGCCGGCATCCTGCGCGCCGCACACACCCAGCAGACCAGCCTCGAGTTGTGGAATCAGATCATCGGGGTCAACCTCACCGGAACCTTCCTGGTGGTCCGTGAAGCGCTACCGGCGCTGCTGGCGAATACACGCGGCACGGTGGTGAATTTCAGCTCCACGTCGGCGTCCTTCGCGCACCCCTACATGGCGGCCTACGCGGCCAGCAAGGGCGGAGTGCAGGCGTTCACCCACTCGCTGGCGCTCGAATACGCGCGCGACGGACTGCGCGCGGTGTGCGTCGCGCCGGGCAGCATCAAGTCCGGCATCACCGACGCCACCGGCGGCTACATTCCGAAAGATGCCAACTGGAAGCTGTTCACCCGGTTGATGCCGATCCTGCCCACGAACGTGAAATCCAGCGGCACCGGGATGGCAGACCCCGGCGTGGTCGCCGGGGTGGTCGCCATGCTGGTGTCGGAGGACGGCGCGTTCATCACCGGCACCGAGATCCGCATCGACGGCGGAACGCACGCCTGAGGCCGTACTCGCTTCGCGCGTCTCAGTTGACGCAGGGGACGCCGCCGCCCCCGATCGGCGTGCCCACGTGCGGTACCGGGTACGTCTTGAGGGTGCCCTCGTCCCAGAACATTCTGGGCTCACTGGACGTCGGGGACGTCCCGGAACTGGTGGCGCTCGTGGTGCTCGTGGTGGTTTCAGTCGTCGCCGTGGCGTCGTCGGCGGCGGTCGGCACCGCGATGTTGGTGGCGACAGTCACCCGGATGTGTCCCGGCAGCAGGCCGGCGTTGGCATGTTTGGGTGCCGCGAGGCCGAGCAGCGCGGCGACGTTGTTGGCGTCCGTCTGCGCGCCGGCGCCGTACTCAATGGTCGTGGTGGTCGGTTCGCCGGAGTAGCGGTCGCGCACCTGGCCCGCGGTGTAGCCGTGCTTGTGCAGCGCCTGGGACACGTCGGCGGCCACGCCGGCCAAAGTGCCGGAGTTGATCACGTCGACGACCGTGGACGGGCTGGGTGTGGCGGTCGTGGTGGTACTCGCCGCCGTCGGCGGCGGGGCGCCGATCGCCGCGGCCACCTCCGACTTGATCGCCGCCGGGTCGACGATGTTGACGTCCTGGCCGTCGATGTTGTCGTAGCGCACCACGGGCAGCGTCTGGAATTCGATGTCGCCGCCGGTCAGCGACCCGAGCCGTTGGATGAGGTCGTCGTCCCACCCCGCCGAGAGCACGATGTCCTTGCGGGCCACCGACATCAGGGTCTTGAGCTTGTCCAGGTTGGTGAAGGTGCCCGCATCCTGAAGTTCCTGCATGACCGACGACAGGAAAGCCTGCTGGCGGTGGGTGCGGTCCAGGTCGCCGTTCTCCAGGCCGTGGCGCTGCCGGACAAACGCCAAGGCCTGCGCGGCGTTGAGTCTCTGGCGCCCGGCGGGGAAGTCGGCGCCGGAAAAAGAGTCAAAGACCGGATGGTTCAGACACACCTCGACGCCGCCCAGGGATTGCGCCATGTCGTAGAAGCCCACCAGGTTGATCTCGGCGAAGTAATCGATCGGGACGCCGGTCAGTCCGCGCACCGCTCGCAGGGTGGCCTCGCGGCCGGCCTCGCGGCCCGTCGTTTCCAACTCTTTCTCATCGGTGATGCCCTGGTCCATGAGCTTTCGTGTGACGTACTGCTTGGTGAACCCGTAGGCCTCTTTGATCTTGACGTGGTCGCGTCCCGGGACGCCGGTGAAGGGCACCCAGTCGTCGCGCGGGATCGAGAAGGCCACGACTTTGTTGTCGGCTCCGACGTGCACGAGTATCAGCGTGTTGGTGTTGTAGCCGCCGTCGTCGGAGTCGCCCGCGTGCAGATGTTTGAGGATCGATTCGGGCAGGTCCGCGCCGTCCTGGTCTTTGCGCGAGTCCAGACCGATGAGCAGGAAGTTCATGGTATTGCCGCTGGATCGCGGGTCATCGGGGTGCAGAGCGCGCGAGACGGTGATGCCGCCCAGCGCACCGTGGGCCACGTAGTAGCCGGCCGCCGTCATGAGCAGCGTCCCGACCGACACCAGCGTCACGAGGGTGCGCGCCAGGCCTCTGCGCAGCCGTGACGGCTGACGAGCAGCCCGGTGGCGGTGATGGGCACCGGCGGCAGTACGCGCCGATTGCTGCCCTGACATGGTGCCCAGTATGCGCGAAACCGCTGTGAAGGTCCGAATCGGACGGGCGTCAGGCCTGGTCGCTGACCAGTCGGCGCCGGTAAGAGATCTGCAGGTCCAGCTGCTTCACGGGATGGTAGAGGCGGCCGGGTTGCATCTCCTCGACAGTCCAGTCGCGCCGGTAGACGACGCCCTCAAGCTCCTCGGCGACCGCCACGGACAGTCCCGCCTGCAGCGCCAGGGTGTGGAACACGTACTCGATACACAGCAGCGGGCGCTCGTAGTCGAGCGGTCCCCCGTCGGGGATGCCGTAGACGGCCCGCCATCTCTCGACGAACCCGGGCAGCAGGGTGAACACGGTGGGCTTGAAGCGCACGGCGCAGACCATTGACTTGGCCCAGGGCAACGGCAGCAGGTCAGCGTCGATGAACTTCCACCAGAACCAGCCCTGGGTGGTGCCGGAGGTGTTGATGGTGTTCTCCTTGCTCACGATGTCCGCCTCCGGGTATTTCCGGTCGAGGGCCGAGATCGCGGCGAGGGTGGGCACGAACACGTCGTCCTCGATGACCCAGACGTGCTCGTAGCGGACGTCGTCGCGCTCCGGCTGGAACTCGGGGTCGTCCACGAACACGAACAGGTCGTAGCCGTCGGCCTCGATCCCACGGTAGAAGTCGACCTGACGATCATCCGGTCGCAGCGTGAGGAGGGCCAGGGCCTTCATCGCGTGCGCGCCGATGTCGGCCTGGGCATGGTGCCCAGTATGCAGGGCCTGCGCAGCCGGTCGCCCTCGGAGGCGCGGAGTACGGTTTCTCCACGATGACCGCCACACATCCCGCCGAGGCGCCGGCGCCGCACACACGGTTCGAGGTGCTCGGCAACCTCGGACCCAACTGGTTCGCCTCGGTGATGGGCACCGGGATTGTCGCGAACGCGGGCGCCACCCTGCCCGACCACATCGTCGGTCTTCGCGCTTTCGCCCAGGTGGTCTGGCTGATCGCCGCGGTCCTGCTCGTGGTGCTGAGCGTCCTGGTCGGTGGCCACTGGATGCGCCACCCCACCGTCGCCCGCCGCCACGCGCGCAACCCGCAGATGGCCCACTTCTACGGCGCCGCGCCCATGGCGCTCATGACGGTGGGCGCGGGAGCGCTGCTGGTCGGCAAAGACCTGATCGGTGAACGCGCGGCCGTCGACCTGTCCTGGGTGCTGTGGGTCGGTGGGACGCTGACCGGGCTGTTCACGGCGGTCAGCATTCCCTTCCTGATGTTCACCCAGCACGACGTCCAGTCCGACGCGGCGTTCGGTGGCTGGCTGATGCCGGTGGTTCCCCCCATGGTGTCGGCTGCGACGGGTGCGCTGCTGCTGCCGCACATGGCCGCCGGCACGGGGCGGGCGACATTGCTGTACGGCTGCTACGCGATGTTCGGTCTGTCGTTGCTCGCCTCGTTCAACATCATCGCGATGATCTGGAGCCGCCTGGCCCTGTACGGCACGTCCGGTAGCGCTCGGGTGCCGACGCTCTGGATCGTGTTGGGCCCACTCGGCCAATCCATCACGGCTGCTGGTCTTCTGGGTGCGAACGCGGCCACTGCCGTCGACTCTGGGACCAGCGAGTACCTGAACGCCTTCGCTGTCATCTACGGAGTCCCGGTGTGGGGATTCGCGGTGTTGTGGATCGCGTTGGCCACGTCGCTGACGGTGTACACGCTGCGGCGCGGGATGCCGTTCGCCCTGACGTGGTGGAGCCTGACCTTTCCGGTCGGGACCTTCGTCACCGGCACCACCCAACTGGCCCTGCACACGGGACTGCCGGCGTTTCGGGTCGCCGCGGCGATCGCCTACGCAGGCCTGCTGTTCACGTGGATTCTGGTGACGGCCCGCACCGCGCGCGGCACTCTGCGCGGCAACCTGTTCGCGACACCGCCCAGCACCGCGCCGGTCAAGGTGAGCAAGCATCAGGTTCCGTGAGCGCCGATCGTAGGATCGCCTGATGCCAGCAGTCCCGGAGCGGTTCTCGGTTGAGGGGCACGGTGGCGTCCGAATCGTCGCGGATCGGTGGGGCGACCCGTCGGCGCGAGCCGTCGTGTTCCTGCACGGGGGCGGGCAGACCCGCCGCTCGTGGGCCAAGGCCGCCGCCGCCGTGGCCCGGCGCGGCTGGCAGGCCGTGACCGTCGACCTGCGCGGCCACGGGGAATCGGACTGGTCGAGCGAAGGGGACTACCGCGTCGTCAGCTTCGCCCGCGACGTGCGGGAGGTGCTGCGCACGCTGCCCCCGCACCCGGTGGTGGTGGGCGCGTCCCTGGGCGGGTTCACCACGATGCTGCTCGCCGGGGAGATCTCCCCGGGCATCGCCAGCGGCGTCGTCCTGGTGGACATCGTGCCGAACATGAACCCGGCGGGGGCCGTCCGGATCCACGCCTTCATGGCCGACCGGGTGGAAGCCGGCTTCGGCTCGCTCGACGAGGTGGCCGACGCGATCGCCGCCTACAACCCGCACCGGCCCCGGCCCACCGACCTCGAGGGCCTGACCACCAACCTGCGCCGCCGCGGGGATCGCTGGTATTGGCATTGGGATCCGCAGTTCATCAGCGGCACTGCGGCGGCCCCTGCGATGGAGGTGACCGACCCCGATCGCATGCACGCGGCCGTCGGGGCGATCGTGGACGCGCGCGTGCCGGTGCTGCTGGTGCGCGGACGGATGAGCGATCTGGTCAGCCAGGAATGCGCCGAGGAGTTTCTCGCCCGCTTCCCGCAGGTCGAGTTCACCGATGTCCGCGGCGCCGGGCACATGGTCGCCGGCGACCGCAACGACGTCTTCGCCGAGGCCGTCCTGGACTTCCTCCACCGCCGGGTCGGCAGCTGAACTACTGCGGGTGCGCTGCCAGATACTCCCCGACCGGAATGCGCGAGGACTCCGCGTATCCGATGGGCAACAGGACGTCGCCGGCGGTCGTCAGGTAGTAGACGTCCCACCGGTAGTAGTCGGGGAACACGGCGGGATCGGAGGCGATCAGCGCGGCGTAGTCGTCGACGGCCTGGACGTACTGGCGGGCGTGGTTGTACTGGTAGACCGCGTGATCGTGGTCGCCGGCAAAGCCGTTGGCGGCGAGGAAGCGGCCCGCCGCCATGATGCTGTCGCGTGGTGAGTTGATGTCGCCGCCCTGACCGTAGGGGGCGAACGTGGACGGCAGGAACTGCATGGGACCCTGGGCGCCGGCCGTGCTCAGGCCGACGATGCTGCCGAAGCGCGTCTCGACGAAGTTGATCGCGGCCAGGTAGTTCCAGGCGACACCGGATTCCGCCTCCGCCGCGTGGTAGGCAGCCATCAGTTCGTCGGCGGGCGCCGGAGGGGCGATCCGCCACGCCGGCAACGTGTCTTTGGAGGGCGTCATGGACTGCAGTTGCCGGCGGGCGTCGATATTGCGGTCGTACACGTTGAGGAATTCCGGCGGGATCCGCGGGCGGGTGATCGCATCCCAGTCGGGGTTGTGCCCGATGGCGCGCAAGGCGGCCTGCTCGCGATGCGAGGCCGCCACCAGCGCCCCCTCGGGCGTCGACGGGTCACGTAGCGCACGCAAGTCGGCGACGAGGTCGTCGGCCAACTGCGCGGGATCCGACGCGAGCTGGGGCTGCGCGCCCGCGGGCGGCATCGGCGCGGCGGGCACCGTCCGTGACGCCAGCGGTGTGGCGCCGACCGGTGATGTCCCGGGGGCGGTGACGACGGCCGCCGGCCGTTGCGCGCCCGGACCCGAACATCCGGCGAGCGCGAGGACGACCGCGGCGAGAGCGATGTGGAACGGACTCATGTCCGTGAGCGTATCGCCACGGCGGATCCCGGCTGGGTTTTCCGCAGCCGCGTTACGCTCGCGGCGGCCGCTCGGCTGCCGGGCCGGATTGATCAACTCAGCGTGCTTCGAGATCGCCTTCGGTTTCCAGCAGCACCTGCCGCAGCCCGTCCAGCGTCGCCGGATCGGGCTGCTGCCACATGCCGCGGCCCGCCGCCTCCAGCAGGCGTTCGGTCATCCCGTGCAGAGCCCACGGGTTGGATTCGTTCATGAACTTGCGGTTCTCCGGGTCCAGAACGTACTTCTCGGTGAGTTGTTCGTACATCCAGTCGGCCATGACCCCCGCGGTGGCGTCGTAGCCGAACAGGTAGTCGACGGTGGCGGCCATCTCGAAGGCGCCCTTGTAGCCGTGCCGGCGCATCGCGGACATCCAGCGCGGGTTGACCACGCGAGCCCGGAACACCCGGGCGGTCTCCTCCGACAGGGTGCGGGTGCGCACCGCGTCGAAGCGGGTGTTGTCGCCGATGTAGGCCGTCGGAGACTGCCCGGTGAGGGCGCGCACGGTCGCGATCATGCCGCCGTGGTACTGGAAGTAGTCATCGGAGTCGGCGATGTCGTGTTCGCGGGAGTCGAGGTTCTTGGCCGCCACCACGATCCGGCGGTACTGCATGGACATGTCCTCCGGCGCGGGGCACCCGTCCAGTCCGCGGCCGTAGGCGAACCCGCCCCACGTGGTGTAGACCTCGGCGAGATCGGCGTCGTCGCGCCAGTTGCGGTTGTCGATCACCTGCAGGAGTCCTGCGCCGTAGCTTCCCGGTTTCGAACCGAAAATCCTTGTGGTGGAGCGCCGTTCATCGCCATGCTCGGCGAGGTCCGCCTGGGCGTGGGCGCGCACGAAGTTCTCCCGTGCCGACTCGTCGAGGCCGGCCACCAGCTGCACCGCGTCGTCGAGCATGGTGACCACGTGCGGGAAGGCGTCGCGGAAGAACCCCGAGATGCGCACGGTGACGTCGATGCGCGGCCGGCCCAGTTCGCGCAGCGCGATGACCTCCAGATCGACCACCCGCCGCGAGGCGTCATCCCAGACCGGTCGGACCCCGAGCAGCGCCAGCACTTCGGCGATGTCGTCCCCGGAGTTGCGCATCGCCGAGGTGCCCCACACCGACAGGCCCACCGACCTGGGCCACTCGCCGTGATCGGTCCGGTACCGCTCGAGCAGCGAATCGGCCATGGCGACACCGGTGTCCCACGCCAGCTTCGACGGCATGGCTTTGGGATCCACCGAGTAGAAATTGCGGCCGGTCGGTAGCACGTTGACCAGTCCGCGCAGCGGTGACCCCGATGGTCCGGCCGCGATGTAGCGACCGTCCAACGCGCGCAGCACCTGGGTGATCTCACCTGCCGTCCCGGCCAGCCGCGGGACCACCTCCGCGGCGGCGAACCGCAGGATCCGCGCGACGCCGGCATCGGTGGTCAGCGTGTCGACTCGCTCGGCGTCCCAGCCGGCCGCCTGCAGGGCTGCCAGGAGGTCGCGGGCCCGCTGCTCGGCTTCGTCGACGGCGGCGCGGTCGTCGGTGCCGTCCTCGGCCAGCCCGAGGGCCTGGCGCAACCCGGGCAGGCTCTGTTCACCGCCGAAGAGTTGGCGGGCGCGCAGGATCGCAAGCACCATGTCGAGCTCGGCTTCCCCCGTCGGGGCGGCGCCGAGGATGTGCAGCCCGTCGCGGATCTGGACGTCCTTGATCTCGCACAGCCAGCCGTCGACTCCCAGCAACATGTCGTCGAAGGAGTCGTCCGCCGGGCGCTCGGCCAGGCCCAGGTCGTGATCCATCTTGGCCGCACTCATCAAGGTCCAGATCTGCTGGCGGATCGCGGGCAACTTGGCCGGATCGAGTGCGGCGATGTTGGCGTGCTCGTCGAGTAGTTGTTCGAGGCGGGCGGTGTCGCCGTAGCTCTCCGCGCGGGCCATCGGCGGAATCAGGTGATCGACGATCGTGGCGTGCGCCCGCCGTTTTGCCTGGGTGCCCTCGCCGGGGTCGTTGACAAGGAACGGGTAGATCAGCGGCAGGTCTCCCATGGCGGCGTCGGGACCGCAGTTCGCCGACATTCCGACGTTCTTGCCGGGCAGCCATTCCAGGTTTCCGTGCTTGCCCATGTGCACCACGGCGTGGGCGCCGAATCCGTACCGCAGCCAGAAGTAGGTGGCCAGGTAGTGGTGACTCGGCGGCAGGTCGGGGTCGTGATAGATGGCGATCGGGTTCTCGCCGAAACCCCGCGGGGGCTGCACGAGGATCACGATGTTCTCGGATTGGATTGCGGCGACCGCGATCTCACCGTCTGGGTCGCGGCTGCGGTCGACGAACAGCTCGCCGGGCGCAGGGCCCCAGTGCTTCTCCATGGCCTCGCGGAGTTCGACCGGCAGTGTGGCGAACCATTCGCGGTAGCGCGCCGCCGGGATCCGGATCGCCCGTTCGGCCAGTTGCGCATCGGTCAGCCAGTCCGGGTCCAGGCCCCCGCGTTCGATCAGCGCGTGCATCAGCGCGTCGCCGTCGCCGGCGGCGATGCCGGGGACGGCGCCGACCCGATAGCCGTTGTCCCGCAGCGCATTGAGCAGGGCCAGCATGCTGGCCGGGGAGTCCAGACCGACTGCGTTGCCGATCCGGGAGTACTTGGTGGGGTAGGAGGAGAACACCAATGCGACTCGCTTGTCGGATGCACCAACACGCCGCAAGGTCGCGTAGTTGACTGCCAGGCCCGCGACCCGGTCGCACCGCTCGGGGTCGGGAACATACGAGATGAGACCCTCGGCGTCGATCTCCTTGAATGAGAACGGCACCGTGATGATGCGTCCGTCGAACTCCGGCACCGCCACCTGGGTGGCCACATCGCGGGGGGTCAGTCCGCTGTCGCTGTCAACCCACTGAGTGCGTGAACTCGTCAAACACAACCCCTGCAGGATCGGAATATCGAGGGCGGCCAGGTGTTGGACGTTCCAGCTGTCGTCATCGCCTCCGGCGGTCACCATCGCGGGTACCGCGGCCCCGGCGGCGAGAACGGTCACCACCATGGCGTCTGCACCGCCCAGCAGGTCGAGCAGTTCGGGTTCGGGCGTGCGCAGCGACGTGCAGTAGACCGGAACCGGTCGAGCACCCGCGCGCTCAATCGCGCAGCAGAGGGCCTCGATGTAGGCGGTGTTCCCGGCCAGCTGTTGGGCCCGGTAATAGAGCACCGCGATGGTGGGGGCGTCGGCGGGCACCGCGGCCCGGGCGGAGTCCATCCCCGCGAAGCAGGCCGCACCGCCCGGACAGCCCGGGCAGCCCGATGCCGTGGTGCAGACCCGGTCGAGCACGCCCCACGACGGGGTGTCGGCCGGCGGGGCGAAGCCGAAGCCGGTCATCAGCACGGTGTCGCACACAAAGGCGTGCAACTGGCGCAGGTTCGCCACCCCGCCCTGGGCCAGATAGATGTGTGTCTGCAGCGCGATGCCCGCAGGCACGGTGGAGCGTTGGATCAGGTCGGCGTCGGGGGCCTGTTCGCCGCTGACCAGCACAGCCGGGATACCGCTGGCGACGACGGTGTCGATGGTGTTGCGCAGCGCCCGGTAGCCGCCGAGCACCCGCACCACCACAACGGCCGCGCCGTCGAGCAGCTCGTCGAGTGCACCTGGCGGCAGCCGGGTCGGGTTCGCCCAGCGGTATGAGGCGCCGGCCGCCCGGGCGGTGATCAGGTCGGTGTCGGAGGTCGACAACAACACAACGGTGGGCTGGGGCACGTGCTATTCGTACCCCACGGATGATCACCGTGTGCAGCGGCCAGGTACGTTCACGTGCGAGAGCGCGTCCTGTCGATATTAGTCACCGAACGCCTATATATTAAGCGAGAGTGTGGTGCATGGGTCGGACCCCCAAGCCGGGCCGGCACTGACTCGAACCCGAAGAGGTGGTTGCCAGTCATATGGTGGTTGCGGAAAAGAAGCGCGGCCGCGGCCGGCCGCCCATTCATGAGGACGACGTGTTGTTGGAGGCCGCCTTCAAGGCCTTCGCCGCGAGCGGCTACGACGGAATGTCGGTGCGGGCTGTCGCCGAAGAACTCGGCTTGAGCCACGGTGCCCTGAATCGGCGTTTCGGCGGCAAGCACGAGATCTTCGAGGCGGCGGTCAACCACGGCTTTCGGGACATGTTGGCAGCGATGGCGGCCGAACGAGCCTCCGGTCCAGAACCTGCCGACGACCTGGCCGCGCTGCGGGAGATCATCCGCAGCTTCATGGTGGTCAACCAAGACCGACCCGAGCTCGGGCAGCTGATGAATTTGGAGGGTCTGCGCCGCACCCCTCAGCTGGAGTTTATTTTTCACCAGAGCATGGCAGCCTTCGTACCCCTTGTGAGCCCACTGCTGCGGCGACTGGAGAAGGCGGGCCTGATCCATCCCCTCTCGACGCGGGACATGTTCTTCATGGTCGCTCATGGCGCAGAGGCACCGTTCGTCCTGGCGGGTATCTCGTCTTTCTTCGATGACATCGACGGTCCCCTCGACGCCGAGGCGCACATTCAGGCGATGACGGATCTGATCATGCGCGGCATCACCCGCTAAGCGCGGCCAGCCCGCCGGCCGGTCACTGTCGGCTCATCTCGACCGCAGCCTCGGCTCCCGCTGCGCCAGGATCCCGGCCGTCGACGAGGGCGATCTCCAGCTCGTGGAGTGTCCCGGCGAAGGCGAAGGGCGCCTGGTATCGATCGGACACGCCCGACCCGTGGTTGTAGCCGATGCTGGCCCCGACCGACGAGATCATCATCATCACCAGGGGGAGCTCGGCCGAGCCCGCCGCCCGGCCGTCGATCTGCAGGCTGACCGACCCCGTCCGGCCCGCGCCCTGACGCAACCGCACAACCAGCGTTGCGTCACCGGCGGGAACGCTGCTGGTGGATTCGACGATCGTGTGGTCACCGAACGCGTTGTAATCCAAAACAAGCCGATCGTGCTGGATGAACACCGCGACACCGGAGTTCTCGTTTCCGGTGGCGTACAACACACCGTCCTGGCCGGCGGCACGGGTGACCCGGGCCGTCAGATCGAAGCTGCGACCCCCGATGGGCGGGCCGGCCTGTGCGGGCAGCGGGGACATCGGGGGCCGGTAGACGTAGCGCTGGTCGACCGGGTGCGGTGAGTGCGGCCGGAAGCGGGCGCCGAACAACTCGATGGTGCGGTCATCGAGCGGCAGCACGCCATGCTTGTCGGCCTCGGCCCACCACAGGCTGATGAGTTCGCGCAGGCGGTCGGGCTGCTCGGTCGC
Organism: uncultured Mycobacteriaceae bacterium; assembly: GCA_903927745.1. GTDB lineage: Bacteria > Actinomycetota > Actinomycetes > Mycobacteriales > Mycobacteriaceae > Mycobacterium. Next base: position 11,962 of record CAIYOH010000307.1, on the reverse strand, counting down.
CAGGTCGGTGCATTCGGAGAAGTCGGTGGCCAGGTCGTAGAGCTCCCACGCCTCGGTGTCGAAGTCCGCCCCCGGGTTGTGCTTGCACACAGCCTTCCAGTCCCCGGCGACGATCGCACGGCTGCCCATCATCTCGAAGTACTGGGTCGTGTTGGTCGCCGGGGCGGCGGGGTCGTCCAGGACCGAAACGAAGGAGTGGCCGGTAACTGGGAGCTGCTCGATCCCGCGGTAGGTTCGCGGCGGGGTCACCCCGACCAGGTCATAGATCGTCGGGGCGATGTCGGAGACGTAGACGAACTGATCGCGCCTGGCGCCGCGCTGATCGCCGGCGATCCGCTCGGGGTAGTGCACGACCATCGGCACGTGCACCCCACCTTCGTGGGTGTTCTGCTTGTACCACTTGAACGGGGTGTTTCCGCACTGCGCCCACCCCCACGGGTAATTGGTGTGACTGTGCGGGCCACCGATGTCGTCCAGCCGGTCGATCACGTCGTCAGGCGCGTCGAGCAGGCCGTTGAAGAACTTCAACTCATGCATCACCCCGAACGGCCCGCCCTCCTGGGAGGCGCCGTTGTCGGCCAACACCACCAGCAGGGTGTTGTCGAGTTGTCCCATGTCACGCAGACCCGCGACGAGTCGGCCGATCTGGTCGTCGGTGTGATCGAGGAACGCCGCGAAGGCTTCCTGGAGCCGGCAGGCCAGCCTGCGCTGGTTCTCCGGCAGCGCATCCCAAGCTTCCACTCCCGGGTTGCGCGGCGCGAGTTCGGTTCCCGCCGGGATCACGCCGGATTCGAGCTGGCGCTCAAACCACCGCTGGCGCACTACGTCCCACCCGTCGTCGTACCGGCCGCGGTACTTGGACAGGTAGGCCTCGGGTGCCTGATGTGGGGCGTGGGTGGCGCCGAAGGGCAGGTAGAGGAAGAACGGGCGGTCGGGTCGCACACCGACGGAGTCGGACACCATCGCCAGGGCCTGATCGACCAGGTCCTCGGACAGGTGGTAGCCGTCTTCGGGTAGACCGGGCGCCTCGATGGTGTGGTTGTCGCAGACCAGCTGCGGATGGAACTGATCGGTCTCTCCGTCGAGAAACCCGTAGAACCGGTCGAAGCCGCGGGCCAGGGGCCACTGGTCGAAGGGTCCGGCGGCTGAGCACTGCTCCATCGGCGCGAGGTGCCATTTGCCGGTGCAGAACGTCGCGTAACCCTGCTCGCGGAGCACCTCGGCGATGGTCGCCGCGCTGTTGGTGATGTGACCGAGCTGATGGGGGAAGCCGGTGCGGAAGTTCGACACGCAACGCATACCGACCTCATGTTGGGAGCGGCCGGTCAGCAGCGCCGCCCGGGTCGGCGAGCACACCGGGGTGACGTGGAAGTTGGTGAACTGCAGGCCGTTCGCGGCCAGCGCATCGATGTTCGGGGTGTCGATGTCGGAGCCGTAGCACCCAAACTGCGCGAAGCCGGTGTCGTCAAGCAGCACCACAACCACGTTGGGCGCGTCCGGACCGGGATGCGGTGGCTCGTCAAACCACGGCTGCGAGTCGGCCAGGGTGCGGCCGATGGTTCCTTCGAATCGGGAAGCTCGGGTCATCTGGTGTGTGTCCTCTCCTCGGCGGCCAGTGGCCGTGGCCGTGCCGGCGGCCAGCCGGCGATCAATTCCTGCAGCGCCACCCGCCACGACCGGGTGATCTGCCGGGCGGACCGTCCATGGGTCCTGGTCATCAGGTCGAACGACTCCGGGGATGTCAGCGCGTCCAGCAGCGACACCAGGTCGGAGGCGTCGGTCGTTGTCCGCCCAGCGATTTCGGCCCGGAAGCACTCGCGGGTCTGCGCCGCGAGTGCGGCACGGTTGCCGGCGACCGCCTCCGTCATTGTGGCGTGGTCGACGGCGCGCATCCGAGCCAGCATCAACAGCGGCCCGGCTTGTTCATACAGGTGGATCCGGTGGCGGACGAAGAACCCGATCCGCGAGTCGAGATCGGCGCCCGGCGCCGGCCTGGCGGCGACGAAATGTGCGTATCGGGAACGGAACCGGTCCAAGGCCTGCCCCTGCAGGTCGGCCAGGCCGTCGAAATTGCGGAACACCGACGACACTGACACCCCGGCCCGCTCAGCGACATCGTGGGCCGACGGGGGAATCCCGTCTTCCAGGATCAGCGCGAAGGCCGCATCGACCACCGCCTGCCGGCCGCGCTCGCGGCGTGCCCGCCGGCCGTCCGGTTCCACACCGGGCTGTGCCGCGAGGTCGACGGCTTCCGTGCTCACAGGACGAGCCTACGGCCCGACGCTCAGGTATTGCTAGTCATACTCGCAATATCTACTCGGCGCGTGGTTGACTGGGGGCTATGAATTCTTCTCACCACTTGTCCGGCCGGCTCGCGGTGGCGGCTGGAATCACCGTCGTGAGCCTTCTCGCCGCGGGCTGCGGTTCGGGGTCCGGCACTGCTCCCGCGGCGACCGCCACCTTGCACGGTGTGGCCAGCGGCCTGCGGGGCGAGCGCTATTGCGAGGTGCTGCTCGTCCACGCGGGCCTGAAGGGAATCTCCGTAGATGTGTACAGCTCCTCCGGGCTCAACGACTGCCCTCAGTCGGAATGGGCCACGTTGGACGCGGGTCGTATCGCCGACGACGACGGCGCGCTCACCGCGATGCTCAACGGGCCCTGCTACTGGCTGATGGACTCCATCGCGAAGGACGGTGCGACAGCGGAAACCAAGACGTTCGGTGGGATCGCCATGCGCAAAGAGGCCACCGTCAGCGTCGGCAATCCCGCGACCGCGTCGCGGCCCTACACCCCGCACACGGTCAACCGCCGGGCGGACTTCACCTTCAACGCCGGAAGGCAGATCTATGAGTTGGTCGAACCCGACGGGACGCGCTGGGTGATGCAGAGCTGGAGCCAGAAGACCGACCCGAACCTGGCCCAAGCCGATCTGGCGGGCCTGGCGTCTCGGTTGACACCGCCGAGCGGATGGAGCTACCAAGTCCGCACCCTGACCTCCCCGCTGCACGTGCTCACCGCGACACCCAGCGTCCAGGTCCTGCAGGACGACCTCAACAACAGCTACTCCCAACAACCTTCGGGCTGACGGCGATTGCCGTTTCGCCGGTGACGATCGGATAACTATTGCTAGTCGGACTCGCAGCAGCTGCGGATCGGTGTTTAGCTAGGCGGGTTCGTCTTCAGGACTCGGTTCTCCTCACAGGAAAAGGCTTGTGCCCATGACTTCTGCACGCTGGTTACGAAGTGTCGCCGCAGGCGGCGCGATGACGGCGGCGATTGCCTTCTCGCCGGCGGCAGGCCTGGCGTCGGCGGATCCGGTCACCAGTGCGTTGGCCACCACGACATGCAGCTACGCCCAGGTCACCACCGCCATGACTGCCCAGGCGCCCGATCTGGCTGGCCTGCTCACCAGCCACCCGAATATGCAGAACAAACTGCAACAGTTCCTGGCATTGCCGGTCGGTCAGCGACAGCAGGCTATCGCCCAGCAGCAAGCCGCCAACCCGCAGATGGACCAGATGATCACCAGGGCGGTCGGCCCGCAGGGCGCGCAGGAAATGATCCAGGTTGCCAACACCTGCCGGAACTACTGACCGAGCGGCGGGGGCGCCTCGCTTCCGAGACCCGTCGGTAGCGTGCCGGCGCCGGAGTTGGACGGTGATCGCGGCGATCTCGGGGCCTTCGCTAGCGAGGTTGGACGGGTGCAGCTTCAGGTCGACAGCGGCGAGGTCCTGCCAGATCTCGGTGACGTCGTCGACATCGAGTGCGCCTTCAAAGACCATTCGGGCCAGCACGTTGGCGACCGTATAGGGCAACACGTCAGGGGCCAGGATTCACCCAGCGGTTTGTCCGTCGAGACGCTGGCCGGCTGGCCAAGGGTATGACAGGTGCGCGCTTAAGTGTGTACACTAGTGTGTATGGCGCGGTTGAACGTGTATGTCCCGGATGAGCTGGCCGAACGTGCACGGGCCCGCGGGCTGAACGTGTCCGCGCTGACACGGGCGGCGATCACCGCGGAACTGGATGACACCGCCACCGCCGCGTGGCTGGACGACCTCGACACCGGGGCCGGCGGCGTCAGTCACGACGAGGTGCTGGATGCGATCGACGCCGCTCGCGACGACCTGGGCGCGTGAGCCAACACGTTGTCATCGACGCCAGTGCGATGGTCGATTTACTCGCCCGCACCGACCGCGCACCCGCGGTGCGGACCCGGTTGGCCCGTACCGTCCTGCACGCACCGGCGCACTTCGACGCCGAGGTGGTCTCCGCGCTGGGCCGACTGCAGCGCGCCCGGGCTCTCGACGCCGAGCATGCCGACGCCGCGCTGGCGGCGTTGGTTCGTGCACCGGTGACCCGTCACGACCTGACCCCTCTGCTGGCCGGCGCGTGGGCGCGCCGAGAGGTCTTGCGCCTGACTGACGCTCTCTACGTCGAACTCGCCGAGCAGCGGAGCTACCCGTTGCTCACGACCGACCACCGGCTGGCGCGCGGATGGCCTGGCGCCAGTGTCATCGACATCTGACGTAATTCTTGTGGAGGGTGCTGTCACTCAACGCCGGGTTGCTACCCCTCAACTGCGATGGTGGTCCAGGAGCGTCGGATGCAATCTGGGCTTGTCCATGACGTACGCGCAGTGCGTTCACGTTTAGTTGTGACACCGTCGTGACAGCGAGCCTCGCATCGGCAGGGTGATGTGGTGGGTCCGGCCGTCGCATCCTCGCGCCAGTCGGTTTCATCAGGACAGGTTATGCTGCGACCGTGGTGCAGGAAATCATCGATCTGCTCCGGGCTGAAGTGGGCCCTGTTGAGCTCACGGCCGATTCGACCCTGGAGAGTTTGGGCCTGGATTCGCTCAAGATGATGACGCTGGTCTTCAAGATCGAGGCGCGCTACGACATCGTCCTCGAAGAGGAGGACGCCGACGATCTTCGGACGGTTGGCGATCTGGCGTCTTTGGTGGTTCGCGACGTTCAGGGGCGATCGTGATAGGCCCGCCCGCGATTCCGCCCAAGTACCAGACCCTCGATGAATTGCTTGCCGCGGCCGCACAGAGTTCGATGAGCCTTGTCTTCGTGAATCGTAAAGAGGAAGAACACGAAGTTCCGATGGCCAGGGTACGGAAGCGTGCGCTGTCCGTAGCCGCGGATCTGATCGGTCGCGGGGTGCGCAGGGGCGATCGGGTCGCGCTCGTGCTGCCGACCTGCCCGGAGTTTGTGGAGTGCTTCTTTGGGGTGCTCTGCGCGGGTGCCATCCCCGTCCCGCTGTATCCGCCGGTCCGGCTGGGACGGCTAGACGAGTATCACAAAAGGACGGCGGCCATGCTGCAGGCGGTGGACGCCGCCCTGGTCGTGACCGACGAACGGATCCGCCGGTTTCTTGGGGTCGCCGTTCAGATCTCATCTCCTCGACTGGGCTGTGCGACTGCCTCGGGGCTGGGCGGCCCGGATTCGGCCCACAGGGACTTGGCCCAGATGGCTTCCGCCGGCGATGACGTGGCGTTGATCCAGTTCTCGTCGGGTGCGACGCGTGATCCCAAGCCCGTGGCACTAACCCATCAGAATCTGTTGTCTAACCTTGCAGCGCTGGACCACTACCTCACGGCCGAGCGCCCACCGAACCCGGTCGGCGTGACGTGGCTGCCGCTCTACCACGACTTCGGATTGATCGGGAATCTGCTACTCGCGTTTTATGTTCCGGCCCCGCTCGTCCTCATTCCGCCCGAGATGTTCCTCGCAGTGCCCGCCGCGTGGCTGCGCGCCATTTCACGGCATCGGGGCACGCACACGGCGGCGCCGAACTTCGCCTTCGGCCTGTGCGTGAATCGCATCCGTGATGAGGAACTCGAGGGCGTGGACCTATCCTCATTGAGTGTCATGTTCAATGGAGCGGAGGTGATCAGCCCCGTGGCGCAGGCGCGATTCGATGAGCGATTCGGGCGGTGGGGCTTTCGCGCGGCGGCGCTCATCCCCGCCTACGGGATGTCGGAGGCATCGCTGAGCGTGACGTTCAAGCCGGCATGCACCTCTTACCGCACACTCAGGCTGGACGCGGCGAAGCTGGCCGGCGACGGTGTCGTCGAACCCGGAAGCAAAGAGGTGGTGAGCGTGGGCTGCCCCGTGGCGGGGGTTGAGACCCAGATCCGCGATGACCATGGGGCCCTCCTGCCCCCCGACCGCCTCGGTCGCATCTACCTGCGAGGGCCCAGCGTGATGGCTGGTTACTTCGGCCGGACCGACCTGACCGATCAGGTACTGCGCGACGGATGGATCGATTCGGGTGACCTCGGGTTCGAACACGATGGCGAACTCTTCTTTTGGGGTCGCCACAAGGACATCGTCATTGTGCGCGGCGCCAACCATGCACCCGAGGAGTTCGAGGCGGCGCTCGATGGACTGCCTGGCGTTCGCGCCGGGTGCGCGGTCGCCGTGGGATTCGTCCCGGAGGGCGAGGACGACGAGGCGCTGGGGATGCTTGTGGAAACGACTTCCGAGGCCTCGCTGACGCTGGCGGCCGAGGTGGCGTCGCGGGTCGCGGAGCGCACGCGCATACGCCCGGCTCATGTTGAGTTGCTCGCACCAGGTGTGCTGCCCCGGACCTCCAGTGGAAAGCTCCGGCGACAGGAAGCGCGAACCCGGTGGCTGGCCGGGACGCTAGCCCCGCCGAAAAAGGTCTCCGCCGCAAGGTTACTGATCGAGGCGGCCAGCGGAGAACTGTTCCATGCGCGTGCGACGTTCGCGCGGCACACGTCGGCGAAGAAGCCGGCGGTTCCCTAGCGCGATGCAGGAGAGGTAGCAATGTATCGAGCGGACATCACCGATGCCCCCTCCGCGCAGCGGCGCACCGCTGGCGTGCCCGTGCGACCGACGCTGCTCGGTATTTCCTCGACGTTTCCGCCATATGAGATCACGAGACAGGACAGCTGGGAGCTCTACTGCCAGCTCATGTCCTCGCCCGTTCCGTTCGCAAAGCGCATTGTCGAATCCACGGGGGTACTGAAGCGCTACAGCATCTGGAACCGGGACCGGCTGCCGGAGGTCTGTGCCATGCTCACCGGCGATCGGATGGCAGCGCACGGCGAGGCGGTCATGGAGGTTGCCTCGCGTTCGCTGCGACAGGCGATCGAGGGCTTCGACACAGGCCGCGTCGGCAGCTTCGTCATGGCCTGCTCGACCGGCTACGTCAATCCGGGGCCGGATCTGCTGCTTGCCAAAGAACTCGGCCTGCGATCGGACCTGCGACGCACCTTTATCGGTCACATGGGCTGTTACGCGGCGCTCAACGTCATCAAGGTCGCGATGGACAGCGTGGTCGCTCGACCCGACGAGCTGGTGATCTGCAACTGTACTGAGTTGAGCTCCGCCCACATCCGTGACAGCCCGATGCCGGGTGAGGATCCGACGGAATCACTGATCACCCAGGCGCTCTTCGGCGACGCCAGCGCGTCGATATTGATGGGCTCAGCGCCCGAAGGTGTCGGTATCCAGTTTCTGGGGACCCACACCGAACAGTTGTACGACCAGCACGCGATGATGAGTTTGAACATTGGTAATCAGTCGTTCTGGATGTCACTGGCCGCCGGTGTACCGGCGGCGCTGAAGGAGAACATCGAGGGCTTCGTCACCAAGCTCCTGGATCCACTGGGCCTGTCACCCGACGACATCGCTCACTGGGCAATTCATCCGGGCGGTCCGAAGATCCTGCGGGTGCTGGGAAAACAATTGTCGTTAAAGCCCGAGCAGCTACGCGCTAGTTGGGACGTCCTCGCAAATGCGGGGAATTGCGCCTCAGCCACGGTTCTGCTCGTTCTAGAAAACATCTTGCGCGTCGATAAGCCCTTGCGCGGAGAGCACGGAGTCCTATTGGCGTTCGGGCCGGGGCTCACCATCGAGGGCGCGGTTATGCGCTTTTGACTCGGACCGATCACCGCCTGATCTGAGGTCATAAGGAGGGAGCGTGTGTTAGCCGCAATTGCTCGGCTAGCTATCCGCGCGCCGCGCAGGATCATTGCCATCGCCGTTTTGGTCATGGCCGCCGCGGTGGCGTTCGGCATTCCGGTGGCGAACAGCCTGTCCCCGGCCGGTTTCCAGGATCCGAATTCGCAGTCTGCGCACGCGACGAGACTGCTGGTCAACGAGTTCCATCAGGGTGACATGCAGATGCTGATCACGGTCAGCTCCCATGACGGTGCGCTGGGCCGCGCCGCCTCAGGTGTCGGCACCGATATCGTGCGTCGGCTTGAGAACTCGCCGTATGTGGCGGAGGTGACATCGCCCTGGACCGCGCCGCCGTCGGCGGCGAGGCTCCTGGTCAGCGATGACGGCAAGGCCGGCGTTATCGTCGCCGGAATCACCGGCGGCGATAGCGGCGCGCGTCAGCACGCCGAGGCGCTGAGCGGGAAATTGCCGCACGGCGGTGACGGTGTGACTGTGCGGATCGGTGGTGAGGCGATGACCGAAACCCTGATCAAACTCCAAAGCGAAAAAGATCTGCGTGTCATGGAATCGATAGCAATCCCGCTGAGCTTCCTGGTGTTGGTGTGGGTGTTCGGCGGGTTGGTGGCGGCCGCGCTTCCGGTCGCGGTCGGTCTGTTCGCGATCTCCGGCTCCATGGCTGTGCTGCGGGCGATTGCCTTCGCGACCGATGTCTCGATCTTCGCGCTGAATTTGTGCGTCGCGATGGGGCTGGCGCTGGCGATTGACTACACGCTGCTGATCCTCAGCCGGTTCCGCGATGAGCTCGCCGATGGTGCCGGGCGGGACGAGGCGTTGGTGCGCACGATGGCCGCCGCCGGCCGGACCGTTCTGTTCTCCGCGCTGACGGTCGCGCTGTCGATGTCCGTGCTGGTGCTGTTCCCGATGTATTTCCTACGATCGTTCGCCTACGCCGGTATGGCGGTGGTGGCTTTTGCGGCCGTCGCGGCGATCGTTGTGGCACCGGCGGCCATTGCGCTACTGGGTCCACGTTTGGACTCCTTAGATCTGCATTCGCTCTTACGCCGGCTGCTGCGGCGCCCAGCGCCGGGCCTACGGCCGGTTGAGCAGAGATTCTGGTATCGGTTGGCCAAGTTCGCTATGCACTGGGCCGTCCCGATCGGGCTTGCGATCGTCGCACTGCTGGTCGCGCTCGGCCTGCCGTTCTCCACGGTCAAGTGGGGCATTCCCGACGACCGCGTCCTACCGACGTCGAGCTCCGCGCGTCAGGTCGGCGATCAGCTGCGAACCGATTTCGCGCACGATCCGGCGACGAATGTGGCCGTTGTCATACCCGACGCCGCCGGGGTCGCGGTCCCCGACCTGAACCGCTACGCAGCGCAGCTCTCGCGGGTGCCCGATGTCTCGGCGGTGTCCGCACCAGCGGGTACGTTTGTCGCCGGTGGGCTGGTCGGACCGCCCTCGGCTGCAACGGCCATCAAGGACGGCAGCGCGTTCCTGACCGTTTCGAGCAGCGCGCCGCTGTTCTCGCTGACTTCCAAGACGCAGCTCGACCACCTGCACGAGGTGCCCGGTCCGGGCGGCCGGCAGGTCCTGATGACCGGGAACGCGCAGGTGAATCATGACACCGCCGAGGCCGTCAGCTCCCGGCTGCCTCTGGTGCTCACGATCATTGGCGCGATCACCTTCGCGCTGTTGTTCTTGCTGACCGGCAGCGTGGTACTGCCGCTGAAGGCGTTGGTGCTCAATGTCTTGTCGTTGACGGCGGCGTTCGGCGCGATGGTGTGGATATTCCAGGATGGCCACCTGGGCGGGCTGGGTACCGCCGCCACCGGCACGCTGGTGGTCAATATCCCGGTCCTGTTGTTCTGCATCGCGTTCGGGTTGTCGATGGATTACGAGGTGTTCCTGGTGTCCGGGATCCGGGAGTACTGGCTTGATTCGGAAGCCGCAGGGCCGGGCGACAACGACGAGAGCGTGGCGTTGGGTCTGGTCCGCACCGGCCGGGTGATCACAGCGGCCGCGCTGATCATGTCGATTTCGTTTGCCGCGTTGATCGCCGCGCAGGTGTCGTTCATGCGGATGTTCGGGCTCGGACTGACGCTGGCGGTGCTGGTCGATGCGACGCTGGTGCGCATGCTGCTTGTTCCGGCCTTCATGCACGTGATGGGTCGGTTCAACTGGTGGGCCCCGAAACCGTTTGTGCTGCTCCACGAACGGTTCGGGTTGAGCGAATCAGGCCCTCCGCGAAAGAGAGTAGATTAAACGATTCCGCAGCCAGACCGCTTGGAGCTTCGAGCCTCCTGTCAGGATTGAACTGACGACCTTTCGCTTACAAGGCGAGTGCTCTACCACTGAGCTAAGGAGGCGGATCAAACAGTGTCCAAGCCTAATGGCTCACTAGTCGCTGTCGATGACGCGCTGCGAGGGCCCCGGCCGTGACGACGTGCGCCGCCCGGGTCGCAGCCCGGGGAGCGGGATGCGCTCGGCGATGGAGCTCAGTGGGTTGACCACCATCGTCAGGGCGCTGACGGCGTCCTGCAGGGCGGCGATGGCCGGTTCGAGCGCCTCCATCCCGGGCGTCAGCCGGGTCAGGGTGTCGGCGACGTCGGCCAGTTGATCCAGCGGCCCGTTCTTGGATGTCAGCTTGTCGAGGAATCCGTCCTCGCTGAGCAGCCGGTCGGCCAGCCCGTCCTCGGCGAGCACTCGCTCGATCAACCCGTCCTCGGCGAGCAGTTGATCGGCCAGGCCGCCCGGTTGCAACGCGCGCTGCAGGCCACCGCCTTCGGCGGTCAGGCGGTCGAGCAGGCCGCCCTCCGACGTCAGAAGATGGACGACCCCGCCCGGCCGCAGCAACCGGTCGACCGGCCCGTCGGGTGCGATCGCCCGACCCAGCGGCGCGTTGTCGTCCAGCAACTTGGCCAGCCGATTCGCCCGCACGATCGTGTCGTCGATCCCCAACATGGATGTCACGGCGTTCGTCGGGTGGCCGCCGCTCGCCCCGAGCGTCTGCTTTGCCACCCCGACGGCCGCGGTGGCGAGGATCAAGCTGGCGTCAGCCGCGGCCAGGCCAACCCGCGCGGGGGCGGTCACGGCGGACACGATCCCTTTGGCGAGATTCATCGCCTCAGTCTATTCGCCCGCACGCGCAAGCCCGAGATAATTCCTGGCAGACTGTTGGCAGACGATTGACATCAGGTGTTCAGTAAGTGCACAGCGATCACGACGGCAACACACAGGCAAGGACACGTGACCCGATGACGGCGGCGACACCGAACAGGCCGGAGGCCCGCGTCCTCGTGGTCGACGACGAGACCAACATCGTCGAACTGCTCGCCGTGAGCCTGAAGTTTCAGGGCTTCGAGGTCTCCACCGCCACCAACGGGGCCCAGGCGCTCGATCGCGCCCGCGAGGCGCGCCCCGATGCGGTCATCCTCGACGTGATGATGCCCGGCATGGACGGCTTCGGTGTCCTGCGGCGGCTGCGCGCCGACGGCATCGATGCCCCGGCGTTGTTCCTGACGGCGCGGGACTCGCTGCAGGACAAGGTCGCCGGCTTGACGCTGGGCGGCGACGACTACGTCACCAAGCCGTTCAGCCTCGAGGAGGTGGTGGCCCGGCTGCGGGTGATCCTCCGCCGGGTCGGCAAGGGGGCGGCCGAATCCCGCACCGCGCGGCTGACCTTCGCCGATATCGAACTCGACGAGGAGACCCACGAGGTGTGGAAGGCCGGCCAACCGGTGTCGCTGTCGCCCACCGAGTTCACGTTGCTGCGTTACTTCGTGATCAACGCGGGCACCGTCTTGAGCAAGCCCAAGATTCTCGACCACGTCTGGCGCTACGACTTCGGCGGTGACGTCAACGTTGTGGAGTCCTACGTGTCGTATCTGCGCCGCAAGATCGACACCGGGGAGAAGCGGCTCCTGCACACCCTGCGCGGGGTGGGCTACGTGCTGCGGGAACCGCGATGAGTGCCGAGTCGATCGCCGTGCGACGTAGCCGGCGCAGGAGAATTGCGGACATGGGCG
>CAIYOH010000306.1 GCA_903927745.1 uncultured Mycobacteriaceae bacterium | reverse complement strand
CTGCTCGCAGATGGTCGCGACTTCTACGCGCTCGGCGGCGGTGAAGTTCTCCAATACGAACGACGCAGGGTCCTTGCGGCCGGGTGGCCGGCCGATTCCGATACGGACGCGCTGAAAGTCCTTGGTGCCCAGCACCGCAGCCACCGAGCGCAGCCCGTTGTGGCCGCCCTCGCCACCGCCGAGCTTGAGCCGGATGCGGCCGAAGTCCAGGTCGAGGTCGTCGTGGATGACGACGATGTCGGCCGGCGCGATCGAATAGAACTTCGCCAACGGCCCGACCTGACGACCGGACTCGTTCATGAAGCAGCGAGGTTTGGCCACCACCACCGAGTGGCCAGCCAACCTACCGCTGACAACCTCGGCACCGGAACGCTTGTGCGCCTTGAACGTCGAGCCCAGCCGCACGGCAAGCAGATCGGCCACCATGAAGCCGACATTGTGCCGGGTACGGGTGTAGTTGTCCCCGGGATTGCCCAGGCCGACCACCAGCAACGGCTCGGCCACCTCGTGTCCCGCCTACTCGGCCTCGGCCTCGGCTGCGGCCTCCGCCGGGGCCTCGGGCTCCGCGGTCGACGCCTCGCCGGCACCCTCCTCGGCGAGATCCTCGGCGGTCGGTGCGATCACCACGTTGACCACCAGAAGATCCGGGTCCGCGATCAGGGTGACGCCCGCCGGCAGCGGAACCTGGCCCGCCGTGAACTGGGTGCCCGGTGGGGCGCCCTCGATGGACAGCGTCAACTGCTCGGGGATCGACAGCGCCTCCGCCTCGATTTCGATGGCGGTCGCGTCCTGGGTCACCAGGGTGCCGGATTCGGCGTCGCCCTCGATGACGACCGAGACCTCCACGACGACCTTTTCGCCGCGACGCACGACCAGCAGGTCGGCGTGTTGAATCGAGCGGCGGATCGGGTGGATCTCGAGGGCCTTGGTCAATGCCAGCTGCTCCTTGCCCTCGATGTCGAGGGTCAGCACCGCGTTGGTGCCCGAGTGCCGCAGCACCGCCGCGAAGTCGCGTCCGGGAAGCTCCAGGTGTTGGGGGTCGTCCCCGTGGCCGTAGAGGACGGCCGGGATCATCCCGTTGCGGCGGGCGCGCCGCGACGCGCCCTTACCGGTCTCGGTTCGCACCGTGGCAGGTAACTGGTTGACTGCGGACTTCGCCATTCGTCGCTCCTATGTGCTTGCATTTCAGGGCACGGCCAGGATCGCGACGTGGTGTCGGTCCCCGTCGATAACGGTGCCAGCCAAGCTGGCCACCCTCGCCGTGACGCGCCCTCAGGCTAACGCATGCGTGCGGCGGACCGGAAATCGGCGGCTACTTCGCTGCGACGACGAAACCCCGGATGATCGTCTCGATCCCGCCGGCCTGAGCGGCGGCCTGGTCGGCGAGGCTGGTGACTGTCAGCTGCACCAAGTACCGCTGGTGGGGGGGTGCCGATGCGGATGGGATGACGATCCGGTTCCAGCTGTGCAGCCGCATGCCGTCGAGGTCGTAACTGGCCTGGATCTCCGACGACGGAAAGCCGTTGAAGTCGGATGTCGAGGCGTCGAGCTGTGTGAAGTTCTCGAACAACCGGGCGTCGTCGTTGCCGTGCGTGATCACCGCCGCCGGATCGAAGTCCCCGTAGAGCTTGAACACCACCAGTCGCGCCGTCGGGTACTTGCCGCCCGGGGAGATCATCACGGTCTGTGGCTTGATGTGGGGATTGTTCGCCTGCGTCCAGCCCGGTGGGATCGGTATCGACACCGTCAGGTCGCTGAGGTTGCCCGGCGCCACCTGCTGCCCGGTGACGCCCATGTCCTTCAGATACTGCGCCAGCGGAACGGGCTTGCCGGTAGAGGTGGCAGGGGTGGCGGAGGTGGTGGCCGCCGGAGTCTTCGACCAGATCGACTGATAATCAGGCTCTTTCGATCCGCAGGACACGACTGCCGCAGACAGGGCGACGACTACCGTAACCGTAGCCGTAACGTTAGCCGCAGCCGCCGGCCATTGCCGGCTCACCGGGTTTCGCGGATCGCACCACCGCGTGCCATCTAGGCGTCCCCGTCGAACAGGCCTGTCACCGAGCCGTTTTCGAATACCGCCCGGATTGTGCTGGCCACCAGAGGCGCGATCGACAAGACCGTCAACTGGGGAAAGCGCTTCTCCTCGCCGATCGGCAGCGTATTCGTCACGATGACCTCCCGGGCGCCACACGCCGCCAAGCGTTCGGCGGCAGGTTCGGACAGCACCCCGTGGGTGGCCGCGATGATCACGTCGCGGGCGCCGTCCTCGTGCAACAACTTGACCGCTCCGGCGATGGTGCCGCCGGTGTCGATCATGTCGTCGATCAACACGCAGGTCCGGTCCTCGACCTCGCCAACGACGCGGTTGGAAACCACCTGATTGGGCACCCGCGGGTCCCGAGTCTTGTGAATGAAGGCCAACGGGACGCCGCCGAGGGCATCGGCCCATTTCTCGGCGATGCGCACCCGGCCGGAGTCGGGGGACACCACCACCATGTTGCCGTCCGGGTAGTTGTCGCCGATATAACCGGTGAGCAGATGTTGCGCGCGCATGTGGTCGACGGGGCCGTCGAAGAAACCCTGGATCTGGTCGGTGTGCAGATCGACGGTGACGATCCGGTCGGCTCCCGCGGTCTTGAGCATGTCGGCGACCAGCCGCGCCGAAATCGGTTCGCGGCCCCGGTGTTTCTTGTCCTGCCGCGCATAGGGATAAAACGGGATGACGGCTGTGATCCGCTTGGCGCTGCCCCGCTTGAGCGCGTCGATCATGATCAGCTGTTCCATCAGCCAGTTGTTCACCGGAGCCGCGCACGACTGCAGGACGAACGCGTCGCAGCCGCGCACCGACTCGTTGAAGCGCACGAAGATCTCGCCGTTGGCGAATTCCCGCGCCGTCTGCGCGGTGACGTGGACGTCGAGTTCCTTAGCCACCTGTTCGGCCAACTCAGGGTGCGCGCGGCCGCTGAACAGCATCAGGTTCTTGCGGTTGTCGGTCCAGTCGTGGCTCACCGTATTGCCCTCGCCGTCTCGGGATCGGGGATCGAGATGGGGAACTGAGTTCCCATCGTACGAAGAGAGGGAGCCCGAATCGCGGCCGGGTCGCGGGTTCACGGCGTCGGATCGGTTTCCGGTGCCGGCGGAGCCGGGGGCGACTGGGGGAGCGTTTCGGTCGCTCGTTTGGACGCCTCGGCTGCCGCGCTGCTCGGACGCTTGCGCTGCACCCAGCCCTCGATGTTGCGTTGCGGTCCCGCAGACACCGCCAGCGCGCCCGGCGGGACGTCGTCGCGCACGACCGTGCCGGCGCCGGTGTAGGCGCCGTCGCCGATCGTCACCGGTGCGACGAACATGGTGTCCGATCCGGTGCGCACATGTGAGCCGATCGTGGTGCGCCGTTTGGTTTCACCGTCGTAGTTGACGAAGACGCTGGATGCGCCGATGTTGCTGTGGTCGCCGATGTCGGCGTCTCCGACGTAGGTCAGGTGGGGGACTTTGGTCCCGGTGCCGATCGTGGAGTTCTTGGTCTCGACGAACGCGCCGAGCTTTCCGTCGTCGCCCAGCACGGTTCCCGGCCGCAGGAAGGTAAAGGGGCCGACCGTCGCGCCGGCGCCGATCGACGACGACTCGCCGTGCGTGCGGACCACCGAGGCGCCGTCGCCGACGGTCACATCGGTGAGGGTGGTATCCGGACCCACCACACACCGGCCGCCGATCCGGGTGCGGCCCCGCAGCTGGGTGCCGGGGTGGACCACGGTGTCGCGGCCGATGGTCACGTCCACGTCGATCCAGGTGGTGGACGGATCGACGATGCTGACGCCCGCCAGCTGGTGGGCGGCGACGATCCGGCGGTTGAGCTCGGCGCCGAGGTGAGCCAGCTGGACGCGGTTGTTGACCCCGGCGACCAGCGTGCTGTCGTCGATGTGCCGGGCGTGCACGGTGTGACCGTCGCCGCGCAGGATGGCGATGACGTCGGTCAGGTACAGCTCCTGCTGGGTGTTGTTCGCGGTCAGCCGGCTCAGCGCCGAGCGCAGCGCCGCCACGTCGAAGGCGTAGACACCCGTGTTGACCTCCCGGATCTCGCGCTGCGAGGGCGTGGCGTCGGCGTCCTCGACGATCGCCGTGACCTCGTTTTCCTGGGTGTTCTCGTGGGAGCGGTTGTCCGGGGTGCGCAGGATGCGGCCGTAGCCGGACGGATCGTCCAGTGTGGTGGTCAGGACCGTGACGGCGGCTCCGCGACCGGAATCGGCCGCGCCATGGGAGGCGATCAGGCCGGCCAGCGTGTCGGCGTCGAGCAGCGGGGTGTCGCCCGAGGTGATGACGACGATTCCGGTGTAGTCGTCGGGCAGGGCCGACAGCCCGCACCGGGCCGCGTCGCCGGTGCCCTGTGGCCGGTCCTGGGTGGCCACCACGATCGCGCGTCCGAGGGTGTCGGCCAGCCCGGCGACCGCCTGCTCAACTCGCTCGCGCTCGTGCCCCAGGACCACGACGAGGTGCTGCGGAGCCACTGTCGCGATGGCATGCAGGGAATGCGCCAACATGCTGCGGCCGGCGAGGGTGTGCAGAACTTTCGGGGTGTCCGAGCGCATCCGGGTACCGGGCCCGGCAGCGAGAACCACGACCGCGGTATCACCGCGAAACGACATCGCCCCTCCTCCGGTGCGCCGGGCCGCACGCTCAGCGTGGACGTCACTGCGGTGCTCCGTCGCCAGGACTCGAACCTGAACTATCAGAACCAAAATCTGAGGTGCTGCCAATTACACCACGACGGATTGCGGGCCCACGACCGCCGGACGGGCCCGTCTGTGACTTTAGACGGTGCGCGGGGCAGGTCGGGCGAACGGATACGCTGACCCGGTGGCAGAGCCGCACAAGGAACCAGGGAAAGAGATCCGCGCGCCGCGCGCCCGGATGACCGGTAGCGAGCGGCGCCGCCAGCTCATCGGTATCGCACGCTCGCTGTTCGCCGAACGCGGGTACGAGGGCACCTCGATCGAGGAGATCGCGCAGCGCGCCAACGTCTCCAAGCCGGTCGTCTACGAGCACTTCGGCGGCAAGGAGGGCTTGTACGCCGTGGTCGTCGACCGGGAGATGTCGGCGCTGCTCGACGCCATCACCTCGTCGCTGACCAACAACCGGTCCCGGGTGCGGGTCGAGAGGGTCGCCCTGGCGCTGCTCACCTACGTCGAGGAACGCACCGACGGGTTCCGGATCATCATCCGGGACTCGCCGGCAGCTATCAGCTCGGGCACCTATTCCAGCCTGCTCAACGACGCCGTCAGCCAGGTCAGCTCGATCCTGGCCGGGGATTTCGCCCGCCGCGGGTTGGACCCGGACCTGGCGCCGCTCTACGCCCAGGCTCTGGTGGGATCGGTGTCGATGACGGCGCAGTGGTGGCTTGATACGCGCGAGCCCAAGAAAGAAGTCGTCGCCGCGCACCTGGTCAACCTGACGTGGAACGGCTTGACCCACCTCGAGGCCGACCCTCGGTTGCAGGACGGCTAGCACGGTGGGGGCCGCTCGGCCGGATCCTGCGGAGACCCCGACAGCGGGACTCGTCGACGTGGCGCTGACCGCGCCGTCGTTCCAGCGACTCATCGACCGCGCGGCGGGCCGACCCGCGGAGTTGAGATTGGTCGGTCCGGCCGGGGCGCGGTTGTTCGCCGCCGCCGCGCTGGCCCGTCTGGGCCCGTTGCTGATGGTCACCGCAACCGGCCCGGAAGCCGAGGATCTGACCGCCGAACTGCGGGGAGTCTTCGGCGACGCCGTGGTGATCTTCCCGTCCTGGGAGACCCTGCCCCACGAACGCCTGTCGCCCGGGGTCGACACCGTCGGCAACCGGCTGCTGGTGCTGCGCCGGCTGACCCACCCCGATGACGTCCGGTTGGGGCCGCCCCTACGGGTGGTGGTGACGGCCGTGCGCTCGCTGCTGCAGCCGGTGGTGCCGCTGCTGGGCATGGTGGAACCGGTCGTCCTGGCCGTCGGTGCGGAGATCGGCTTCGAGGAGGTGATCGCCCGACTGGT
>CAIYOH010000305.1 GCA_903927745.1 uncultured Mycobacteriaceae bacterium | reverse complement strand
GATCCCGACGGGTATGCCGCGAAGTCGGTGATGTCGCCCTGGAAATAGGTGGCCGTGGTCAGCCCGCGTTCTACGGCCGCCTTGGTGGCCGCTGCGACGGCGGTGGGGGTTCGGTCGATGCCGACGACGGTGTGGCCCGCGGCAGCCAGCGCCAACGACAGCTCGGCGAACCCGCAGCCGGCGTCGAGCACCTCGCCGCGGAACGCCCCGGCCGCCATCAGCGCGGCCAGCTCGGGCTGCGGCTCACCGATGTTCCACGGCGGCGGGCCCTCGAACTCGCCCCGCTGGCGGTACGCGTCGTCCCAGTCCATCACTTCCGGTGACATGATTTCAGCGTACGCACATCGCACACCCCGCGCCGGAGGACAGCCGTTTGCCCGAACTCGCCGACTTTATCGCCGCCATCGACCAGGGCACCACCAGCACCCGCGCCATGATCTTCGATCACGACGGCGCGGTAGTGGCCCGCCACCAGCTCGAGCACGAACAGATCCTGCCCCGCGCCGGCTGGGTCGAACACGACCCGATCGAGATCTGGGAGCGAACCTCCTCAGTGCTGATGTCGGTGTTGAATCGGTCCAACTTGACTCCGAAAAATATTGCCGCGCTGGGTATCACCAACCAGCGGGAAACCACGCTGGTGTGGAACCGGCACACCGGGCGGCCCTACTACAACGCGATCGTCTGGCAGGACACCCGCACCGACACGATTGCGACGGCCCTGGACCGGGACGGCCGCGGCGAGGTGATCCGCCACCGGGCAGGCGTGCCGCCGGCGACCTATTTTTCCGGCGGAAAACTCCAGTGGATTCTGGACAACGTCGACGGGGTGCGCGCCGCGGCGGAGAAGGGCGACGCACTCTTCGGCACCGCCGACACCTGGGTGCTGTGGAATCTGACGGGCGGCCCGCGCGGCGGGGTGCACGTCACCGACGTGACCAACGCGAGCCGCACCATGCTCATGGATTTGGTGACGCTGGACTGGGACGACGAACTGTTGTCGTTCTTTACCGTCCCGCGGGCCATGCTGCCGGCGATCGCGCCGTCGTCGCCGTCGCAGCCCTACGGCGTCACCGCCGGGGCGGGGCCGCTCGGCGGCGAGGTGCCGATCACCGGAGTGCTGGGCGACCAGCACGCGGCGATGGTCGGCCAGGTGTGCCTGTCGGCGGGCGAGGCGAAAAACACCTACGGCACCGGCAATTTCCTGCTCCTCAACACCGGCGAGGAACTGGTGCGATCCAAAAACGGCCTGCTGACCACCGTCTGCTACCAGTTCGGCGACGCCAAACCCGTGTACGCCCTGGAGGGTTCGATCGCGGTGACCGGCTCGGCCGTGCAGTGGTTGCGCGACCAGCTCGGCATCATCAGCGGCGCGGCACAAAGCGAGTCGCTGGCCCGGCAGGTCCCCGACAACGGTGGCGTGTATTTCGTGCCGGCGTTCTCCGGGTTGTTCGCGCCGTACTGGCGCTCCGATGCGCGCGGGGCGATCGTCGGACTGTCACGGTTCAACACCAACGCCCATCTGGCTCGCGCCACCCTGGAGGCGATCTGCTACCAGAGCCGCGACGTGGTGGACGCCATGCAGGCGGATTCCGGGGTACGCCTTGATGTTCTGAAGGTGGACGGCGGTGTCACCGGCAACGACCTGTGCATGCAGATCCAGGCCGACGTGCTCGGAGTGGATGTGGTGCGCCCGGTGGTCGCCGAGACGACGGCGCTGGGCGCCGCCTATGCCGCCGGGCTGGCGGTCGGTTTCTGGGCGGGGCCCGACGACCTGAGGGCCAACTGGCAAGAGGGCAAGCGCTGGACGCCGAACTGGACCGACGAGCAGCGTGCCGCCGGTTATGCGGGCTGGCGCAAGGCGGTGCAGCGGACCCTGGACTGGGTCGACGTGACGTGAGGCGTCACACCGGCCGGGTGAGCCAGGCGAATCCCTCGGCCCGCATCCGGCGGTCGGCGTAGAGCAGCACGGTCACCCCGGCGGTGAAGGGCGCGGTGACGATCTGCCCGATCGCCCCGCCGATCGAGGCCACGGCGGCACCGGCGAACATGACGCCGGTGGACGAGTGCCCGACGGCCATGATCTGGCCGACAATGCTGGACGGCGCCCCGACGATGGTGGCGATCACCGAGGCGACCAGCAGGGCCAGCACCCGGATGCCCAACACCCGCCAGAAGTCGCCGTGGACCAGCGCGAAGGACCGGGTGATCGCGTCCACGACCGGCAGGCGCTCCAGCACGACCAGCACGGGCGCGAACAGCACCATCGTGTAGAGGTACACCGTCACGGCGAGTGCGGCGAGCGTCAACGGGAAGCCCAGCAGTACGGCTGCCGGGGCGCTGCCGATCGCCGCCAGCACCGCGAACAGCAGCGCGACCACCCCGACCATGGCCGCCACAATGGCGGCCTCAAGCAGCGCCAGGCCGAACAGCGCCGGCAGCCGTCCGCGGATCCTGACCCACGTGTCGGCGATCGTGATCCTCGACCCGATCACCGCGCGCCCGACGACGACGGCGAGCATTCCGGACAGCAGGATGCCGCCCAGCCAGCTGAGCAGCTGGCCGCCGCCCATGGTCGCCACCGCCGCCACCGCCGCGCCCAGGGCGTGCGTGGGGCGCCCGTGCGGGTGAGCGGTGCCGGGCCGGCCGTAGGCGCCCAGGGCGCTCAGCGTCGCCACCAACGTGATGACGTGCACGGCCGCCACCACGATGGTGGCCAGCCCGAGCGTCGCCGCCGGACTGTTGCGGACATAACTCAGTGCGCCCTGGAAGATGTCACTCAGGGTCAACGGGCGAAGCGGGATGATCCCCGGTCGAACCGGCGGCCCCCAGCCGGGCGGCGGCCCGTAACTGGGCGGCGGGCCCCAGCCGGGTGGTGGGCCCACCGGGTAGGTCATGCGATCCATCCTGTCGATGACGACGGCTTTTCTCAATCGGGGCTCAATCAGACTCGGCCCAGCGCGTAGCGTCTGCGTCATGGCGGAACTCAAATCCCGGCTCCGGGCGGACCTGACCCGGGCGATGAAGGATCAGGACAAGTTGCGAACGGCGACGCTGCGCATGATGCTGGCGGCGATCCAGACGGAGGAGGTCTCCGGCAAGGAGGCTCGGGAACTCTCCGACGACGAGGTCATCAAGGTGTTCACCCGGGAATCCCGCAAGCGTGGCGAGGCCGCCGAGATCTACACGCAGAACGGCCGCGGCGAACTGGCCGCCACCGAACACGCCGAGGCGCGGATCATCGACGAGTATCTGCCGACGCCGCTCACCGAGGCCGAGGTCGCCGACGTCGCCGACACCGCGATCGCCCAGGTGGCCGAGGAGATCGGCGAACGGCCGGGCATGAAGCAGATGGGCCTGGTGATGAAGGCGGCTACCGCCATCGCGGAGGGTAAGGCCGATGGCGCCCGCCTGTCGGCGGCGGTCAAAGAGCGGCTGTAGCAAGCAACCCCGCCCAGACGGCGGGCTGGGGGCGGGCCGAGCGTTGTCGGCGGTTGCAGCGGCGTCCGTCTAAGTCGGTAATGTGCGGGCGGTTTGCGTGAGCGTCGCCGAGGCCAGCAGTTTCCGTAGGGCTACGGGGCGTAGGCGAGATACCCATCCTGGACAAGCTGTGTCGCGGTCCCTTCAGGTGAAGTGAGGTCGGGGCCGGTGTGAATCACGTATTGGATCCCTCCACCGTAAACGCCGAAACCGGGCGCGACCTGTGACTGCTGAATGCTCCATCCAGCGGGAAAGTCGGAGGGGTTCGCGACGACGAAACTTATGTAAGGCTCAACCGAGAATTGCGGAGGAATCGCCAATTGCGCGAAACGCGTGCCCGTAGGGGCCAGGTAACTACCGAACCCGTCCTCCCAATAAGAGAGTTTGGTTCCGACGGGTAGTGAGCTGCCGGAAATGGAAACGTTGGTCCCTGCGACGTAGTTCGGACTTGGGAAAACACCGTTGGCCGCGAGGCCATTTTGTGTGACGCCAGTTGTCCCGTAATCGGTTGTCACACCCCCGATGGTGACGCTGGCCATCCCCCAGTTCCCGCCGGTCGGGTAGGTCGGGTTGTATCCATAAAACTGTGTAGCATCCCGCGACAAGGGCTGAAAGCCGGACGGAGCGCGAGTACCGAACAGATTGTCGTGGCCGCCGAGTCCGCCGTACCCGCCTGGGTTGGTCACGACGAATGGACTACCCGGGGCGCTATCAGCGTAGATCGCCCCGGGGCCCCCGGTGCCGCCGCGGCCACCATGGCCGAAGAACAGCCCACCGTTGCCGCCGCTGCCACCGTTAGCGCCGGTTGTCGCAGCACCACCCCACCCGCCGTCACCGAAGAGCAGTCCACCGTTGCCACCGTTCCCGCCGGGCACGTATGCGAAACCGGAGATATTGGCCGCAGGAGTTTCGAAGGGGCTCGCGCTACCGCCGTTGCCGATCAGGCCGGCGTTACCGCCGTCGCCGCCGTCGTAGCCGTTGCCGCCGCTGCCCCAAATGAGACCGCCGGCGCCACCGTCGGCTGCGTACGTCCCATAGGGTCCGGCGCCGGCGGTGCAACTGAACCCATTGCCGACCAGCCACCCACCCGAGAGGCCGCCGCCGTAGGGGTTCGTTGTCAAGGCGTTGCCGAACAGGGGCCGTCCTGTCAACGCCCACACCGGGGACCAGTACGCCAGGTTCTGCCCGGCCACTGGCGCATAGAATCCCTGCGACGTCGCCCACAACGGCGCCACATTGGCCACCTCGGCGGCCCCGTACGCTCTCCCTGCAGTGCTCAGGGCCTGCGCGAACTCGGCATGAAACTCTGCCGCCCTTGCGCCTGCGGCCCGAAAGGCGAGTCCGTGTCCGGAGAACACCGAGGCGATCGCCGCCGACACCTCGTCCCCGGCGGCAGCCATCACCGTCGTGGTCGCCGGTGCTGCCGCCATGTGGGCTTGGCTGATCGCCACACCGATGTCTCCTACATCGGCCGCCGCTGAACCCAGTCCACCGAGATCAACCAGCAACGCCATCGCAAGACCCTCCGATCAGAACGCAACGACGACCTGGGCGGGCCTGCCGGTCCATCGTAAATTCGCGGTCTGTGATCGTAATGCGCCCGGCGTGTTCGTCACAAGACCGGTTGCGGGGACAGTGAGGATTGCAGGGAAGGCATGGTCTGACATCGACGGTCGTCGATGTCCTTCGGTACGTGATCCGAATCTGATGAGCCGTACGCGGATTGTCAGAACCGTCCAGTAGCTTTGCCGGTGTCCGCACCTACCGGGGCCCCGCTGAGGAGACCCCGGGAGGAGACCCCGTGAGGAGACATGGACAAGCTACTCGGCTGCGCCCTCCCGTTCGGGCTCGTTCTCCCGTGGTATCTCACGCAGAAGGCGACCGGCAGCGTGGTGGCGGGATGCGGAGCTGGACTGGCCGGTCTCGCGTCGACGGCGGCGATACTGGTGTGGCTGTCCATCCGGCGCGACCGGTACCGGGTGGCACGGCGACGGCGCCGCGACGGCAGACGCGCCGCGTCCGACATGGCGGCCATCGATGAGATGTCGGGGGTGGAGTTCGAGGGATTCGTCGCGGCGCAGCTGAGAACCAGTGGCTGGGCCGTCGAGCACACTGCCGGCAGCGGTGACTACGGGGTGGACCTGATCGCCGCCAGGGACGGCACCCGCATGGCGGTCCAGTGCAAGAGGCAGGGGAAGCCCGTCGGCGTCGCCGCGGTCCAGCAGGTAGTCGCCGGCGCGGCGCACCACCGCTGTGACCGGACGGTCGTGGTGACCAATCAGGCCTTCACCAAGGCGGCGCGCCAGTTGGCGACCACCCACCGCTGCCGCCTGGTCGGGCGCGAGCAACTGCACATCTGGACTGGGGCTGCGTCGACGGCACGGTGATAAGGCCGGTTCAGCCGTCGGATCAGGCCTGCCCGGCCCGCTCGCGTTGGATTTCCAGGGCGATGTCGATGAGTTGGTCTTCCTGGCCGCCGATCAGCTTGCGTTGGCCCGCTCGATGCAGCAGCTCGTGCGCGGGCACTCCATAGCGTTCACCTTGGCGCACAGCGTGTTTGAGGAAGCTGGAGTACACGCCGGAGTACCCCATGATCAAGGCGTTGCGGTCCAGCAGGCATTCGGTCGGCATGGTGGGGGCGACGACGTCCTCGGCGGCGTCGGTGATGTCGAAGAAGTCGATACCCGTCTTGACCCCGATCTTGTCGAACACACCGATCAGCGCCTCGACGGGGGCGTTGCCCGCGCCCGCACCGAAGCGGCGCACGCTGCCGTCGATCTGCTTGGCCCCGGCGCGCACCGCCTCCACCGAGTTGGCCACCCCCAGCCCCAGGTTCTCATGCCCGTGGAAACCCACCTGTGCGTCGTCGCCGAGT
Organism: uncultured Mycobacteriaceae bacterium; assembly: GCA_903927745.1. GTDB lineage: Bacteria > Actinomycetota > Actinomycetes > Mycobacteriales > Mycobacteriaceae > Mycobacterium. The sequence goes on along the minus strand of CAIYOH010000305.1, from coordinate 14,072 downwards.
TCGGCCACCAACGCCGCGACTCGGTCGGCCACCTGGTCGAGCACCAGCGCGCCGGCGGAGTCGACGACGTAGACGCACTGACACCCCGCGTCGGCCATGATGCGGGCCTGGGCGGCCAGCTTCTCCGGGGAGATGGTGTGGCTCATCATCAGGAATCCGACCGTCTCCAGGCCCAGTTCGCGGGCCAGGCCGAAGTGCTGGATCGAGACGTCGGCCTCGGTGCAGTGGGTGGCGATGCGGCAGATCGAGCCGCCGTTGGCCTGGGCCTGTTTGATGTCCTCCTTGGTGCCGACACCGGGCAACATCAGAAACGCGATCCTGGCCTCGGTGACCGTGTTCGCGGCGATCGTGATGAGTTCCTGCTCGGGCACTTTGGAGAACCCGTAGTTGAAGCTGGACCCGCCGAGCCCGTCGCCGTGTGTCACCTCGATCACCGGCACGCCCGCCGCGTCCAGTGCGGCGACGATTGCCCGCACCTCGTCTCCGGTGAACTGGTGGCGCTTGTGGTGGGAACCGTCGCGCAGCGAGGTGTCGGTGATCCGCACACCCCAGATCGAGTCGGTCATCGCGCCCCTCCGGTCACAGCGGCCGCTTCCTTGGCCATCTCTTCGCCGACCTTGGTCGCCGCGGCGGTCATGATGTCGAGGTTGCCGGCGTAGGGGGGCAGATAGTCCCCCGCCCCCTCCACCTCGACGAAGGTGGTCACCACGTGGCGGCCGCCGTTGACCACCGACGGCTCGTCGAACTGCGGCGCATTGAGCAACCGGTACCCCGGCACGTACGTCTGCACCTCGGCGACCACCGCGTGGATCGAGGCGGTGATCGCGTCGCGGTCGGCATCCTCGGGGATCTCGCAGAAGATGGTGTCGCGCATGATCATCGGCGGGTCGGCCGGGTTGAGGATGATGATCGCCTTACCCCGTGTCGCCCCACCGATCGTTTCCACACCCCGGCTGGTGGTCTTGGTGAACTCGTCGATGTTGGCGCGGGTGCCCGGCCCCGCCGACACCGACGCGACCGACGCCACGATCTCGGCGTAGGGCACCCCGCCCTTGTCGGCCAGCGCGCGGCTGACGGCGTAGACGATGGGGATGGTCGCCTGCCCGCCGCAGGTGATCATGTTGACGTTGGGGGCGTCGAGATGCTGGCGCAGATTGGCCGGCGGCACCACCGCCGGCCCCACCGCCGCCGGGGTCAGGTCGATGGCGGTGATGCCGGCCTCGGCGTAGCGCGGCGCGGCCGCCCTGTGCACGTAGGCCGAGGTGGCCTCGAACACCATGTCCGGCAGCTCGTCGCGGGCCAGCAGCCAGTCGACGCCGTCCGCGCTGGTTTCCAGGCCGAGTGTGCGGGCGCGGGCCAGGCCTTCACTGGCCGGGTCGATGCCGATCATCCACCGCGGCTCCAACCACTCCGACCTGAGCAACTTGTAGAGCAGATCCGTGCTGATGTTGCCGGAACCGACAATCGCAACCGACTTCTTCTGCGGCATGACTCTCCTTCGCCTCACACGACGCGCCGAGCGGTGATAAGTCGGCCGGCCGACGTGACGAGCGTATCTGCGTGAAAAACGGGCGCGCACCACGGTTGGTCGCTCGCTCAGTTGCGCTCAAGTGGATTCAAAGCCCCGGACGGCTCCTGTCCGCGCTGCCGACCGAGTTTGAACTGGATAAACAGTGACGCCGGGACGCCGGGCCGGCGCCGGCCGGCGCCCTTGCAGCCTGAGGCGCACGTCCCGATTGATGCGTTAATAACTGCGTTCGACGCCGCTCCGGTTGCAGAGCTGCCGGCCCCTTGTGGAGAGGAACGACACCTGTGACCCGATTGGTAAGTACTGCGCGCGGAGCCGGGCGGCTCGCGATCGCCCTGATGGGTGTCGTACTCGCGCTCGCGGTCGTCGTTCCGTCGCAACGGGCGTCGGCGGACGACGCACAGTACATCGCGTTTTACACCCCGCCGGACCCGCTCCCAGCGGGCAACCTTGGCGATGTGATCAAGTCCGAGCCGGCGCGGCTGGTGTACGAGCCGTCGGGTGAGTTGGGCGGTTGGGTCGCGACCGGAACGCGGATCATGTACCGCACCACCAACGCCAAGGGACAGCAGGTGCCGGCTACCGGGATATTCCTCCAGCCGACGGTGCCGTGGCCGGGCAAGGGCCCGCGGCCGCTGATCGCCTATGCCCCGGGGCCGTACGGCATCGGTGAGCAGTGCGCCCCGTCGCGGCTGATGTCCCAGGGCATCCACTTCTCCCAGGGCTTCGACCTGACCCTCAACTACGAGGAGAGTTTCCTGGCCACCATGGTGGCCCGTGGGTTCGCTATCGTGGTCGCCGACGGCGTCGGCATGGGAGTGCACATTCCGGGCGGTCCCGAGTGGATGATGCGCCAGTCGGCCGGCACCGGTCTGCTGGATGCGGCGCGCGCCGCCATGAGGCTGCCGGGCACCGATCTGGACCCGAACGGCCCGGTTGCCTTCTGGGGCTGGCTCAGTGGCGGACAGGCCGCGGGGTCCGCAGCGGAGATGGCGGCCAGCTATGCCCCCGACCTGCACGTGGTGGGTTCCGCGCTGAACACCCCGGTGGCCAACCTGGCGCTGTTACTGCCGTACCTCGACGGCAACATGTTGATCGGTGCACTGGGCTACGTCCTCAACGGTGTGCTCTTCGCCTACCCGGAGACCGCCTCGCTGCTGCAGGGGGCGCTGACGCCCCGTGGTGCGCACTTCGTGCAGTGGTCAAGTTTCATCTGCCTACTGCAGTCGGTGGCCGACTTCGGCGGCCGACATATGTACTTCCCCGACGGCACCGGGTGGTTCACCGCACCCCCGGATCAAATCTTTGGCACCGATCCGGTGAAGAGCCTGCTGCTGGCGCAAAACCTCGGGGCCAACCACGCCAGGCCCAACGCTCCGGTGTTCATCTCGGCGAACAAGTTCGACTCGTTTAACCCTTATCAGGCGTCGTCGGATCTGGCGAACCTGTGGTGCGGCGAAGGTGGTGACGTCCAGCTGAACACCAACGAGGAGGCTCCATTCCTGAACAAGGTCGGCATCAACACCCTGCTGCCGTACTTCGTCGACGGCGAGCGGTCCATGCAATGGGTCGCCGACCGCTTCAACGGACTGCCCACGAGGTCCAACTGCGGGCACGTGGAGTCGAACACCTAGCAGCCGAGAGAGTCGGGAACACCTACCACAGCACGCCGGCGTCGGCGGACAAGACGAAGCCGTGATTGCCCTCCGTCTTGCAGTGAACGGCACCGTGGTAGTCGACCGCGCAGCTGGCACCTATGGTTTGCAGCCGTTGACCAGCGGGAAGCACCGGGACGTCGCGGGTGAAGATCGGCGCGTCTGAATGGCGGTATTCGGCGGGGAGGGAGGCGTCGGCGAAGGTCTGGTTGGTTCCCGGTGGAGCGGTTGAGGGCACGGCGTCGCAGCCGATCGGGCCACCGTTGGGTGCGATGCCGCACGACCACCCGTTGGGTGCTGTGAAGTAGAGAGACCCGTAGGGAAAGTTTGAAGTTCCCGGCGGAGAGACGCTTCCGTAGTAGCCCTTGGACAAGCCATCGGCGAGTGGATAGCTGTTGATGTCATCCCCGGGTTGGGCGGCAACCGCCGGGGACACCCAGATCGCGATGCCGCCCAGACAGCCCAGCAACCTCGCAAGTAGTGATCGCATGCTTCCAGCCTAACGCCGTCAGTGTGGGACCTACTCTTATCGGCCATGAGCCGCCCATGCGGTCGTCACCTACTCGATCGCGGTCCTCTAAGGATCGAGGAACCCTGAGCTGGCTCGCCGGTTCGTCGAGTTGGTGACCGGTCGGTCCGGTCAAGCACTCCTCGACGCGAACGGCTTCGCTATACCGGAGGTGTCACCGGGTTTGATCGACGACGACGCAGCTCTCAGCTGGCAGAGTTCCAAAACTGCGTGAGCACGGCAGCGCTGCCCTCCGGATCCTGGATCATCCAGTAATGATTCAGGCCCTCAAGCACTTCCGTGCGGGCTCCGGCGTGCCCCGCAGCGCGGCGGCGGATCTCTTCCGAACCGACGAAGGTGTCGGCGGTGCACAACAACGACAAGCCGGGACGCGCCGCCGCGACGTCCAGCGCCCGACTGGCTTCGGGCAATTGACGAGCCGAGCGGTACAACCGCAAGATGGCCTGACCCATCTCCGGGCCAAACGAACGCGCGACATCAACGGCAATCTCAGCGGTCATGCCGACCGTGGCAATTTGGGCGACCCAATCGTCAACGGTTACCCCCATCATGGCGTCGACCAATTGCTCGCCGTCGCCTGGCGTCTGCCAGACCTGGGCCAGGTCGTGCCAGACGTAGTCGGGGTCGAATATGCCGATGGCGTCGGTGGCCCAGGTGCGTACCAGCTCGGGTCGATGCATCATCGCGTTGACGACGTGGCCGCCACCCCAGTCGTGGCCGACGAGGTCGATGGGGTCGTCGATCTTTTCCAGCTCGCCTTCGAGCCAGTCGCGGTAGGCGAGGTAGGTGGCCGGAAACTCGTCGGGCAGGGGCGCACCGAAACCCGGTGGAGACAAACGCACGACATCCGTGCGTCCGAGGGCATCTACCAACGGGCCCCAGATCGCGTCAGTCTCCGGATTGCCGTGAACCAGCACAACAGTCATGTTGGACAGCATGGCACGAGCGCCCCCGGTGTGTCCGGCGCCAGAGCTGTAGTAATACCGAGTCGGGGTGGCGGGATTTGAACCCACGGCCTCTTCGTCCCGAACGAAGCGCGCTACCAAGCTGCGCCACACCCCGCCTGATGCTCCGTTAGCCTATCGCACCGGCTCACTCCCAGGAGCAGGAGCGCTCGAACTCCCGCAGCGTCGGCGAGTAACTGCCCGGATCGAGTCCCTGGGCGCTGACCCAGTCGTCGTCGAAGTAGGTGTCGGCGTAGCGGTCGCCGCCGTCGCAGAGCAGCGTGACCACCGAACCGCCGCGGCCCCGGCCGGCCATCTCGGCCAGCAGGCCGAACGCGCCCCACAGATTGGTGCCCGTCGAGGGACCCACCCGGCGTCCCAGGACGGCGCTGGCGTGCCGGGCGGCCGCAATCGACGCGGCGTCGGCGACGGTGACCATGCGGTCGACGACGCCGGGGAGAAACGACGGCTCGACCCGGGGCCTGCCGATACCCTCGATCCGCGAGGACGCCGTCATCACCACGTCGTACCGGTCCTCCGCATAGGCGGGGAAGAAGGCGGAGTTCTCCGGGTCGACGACGCACAACCGGGTCGGGTGCCGCCGGTAACGGATGTAGCGACCGATCGTCGCGCTGGTCCCGCCGGTGCCCGCGCCGACCACGATCCAGTCGGGGACGGGGTACCGTTCGTCGCGCATCTGCTCGTAGATGGATTCGGCGATGTTGTTGTTGCCCCGCCAGTCGGTGGCGCGTTCGGCGTTGGTGAACTGGTCCATGTAATGCCCGCCGGTCTGCTGCGCGACGCGCCGGGCCTCGCCGTCCATCTGGCTCGCAGCCGCGACGAAATGGCAGCGCCCGCCGCGTGATTCGATCAAGGCCACCTTCGCGGCGCTGGTGGTCTCCGGCATCACGGCAATAAACGGCAGGCCCAACATGGCCGCGAAGTACGCCTCCGATACGGCCGTCGAACCTGATGACGCCTCGACGATGGTCGTGCCCTCGCTGATCAAGCCGTTGCACAGGGCGTAGAGGAACAATGAGCGCGCCAGCCGGTGCTTGAGGCTGCCGGTGACGTGTGTCGACTCGTCTTTCAGATAGAGCGCGACGTCGGCGTCCGCGGACCAGGCCGGCAGCGGATACCTCACCAGGTGCGTGTCGGCGCTGCGTCGTGCGTCGTTCTGGATCAGCCGGATCGCATCGTCGGTCCAGCGTCGCGGAAGGTCATGGGCGGCGATCCGTCCCGGATCGCTCACCGCACCGACGCGGCGGGCCGCGAACGGCTCCGGTCGCTGACAACGTCCCGGTGGCCCGTCGGGCTGGCGATCAACGTCAGCAGGGTGGCTTCGGGCCGGCAGCAGAACCGCACGGGCGCGAACGGCGAGGTGCCCAACCCGGCAGAGACATGCAGCCGCGTCGTGGCGCCCCACTGCGACGGGCCCTTCGCCCGGGAGCGGTCCAGGCCGCAGTTGGTCACCAGCGCCCCGTAGAACGGCAGACACACCTGCCCGCCGTGGGTGTGCCCGGCCATCACCAACTGGTAGCCGTCGGCGGCGAAGCGGTCCAGCACCCGCGGCTCGGGGGAATGCACCAGCCCCAGCCGAAGGTCGGCGGAGGGACTGGCCGGACCGGCGATCGCGTCGTAGCGATCGCGGTCGATGTGCGGGTCGTCCACGCCTGCGGCGGCGACATGCAACCCGGCGACCTCGAACTCGCGCCGGGTGTGGGTGAGGTCGAGCCAGCCGCGCTCGTTGAACGCGGCCCGCAGGTCCTGCCAGGGCAGTGGCTCGCCGTACACGCGGTGCGACGGGTTGGTCACGTAGTTCAGCGGGTTCTTCACCCGGGGCCCGAAGTAGTCGTTGCTGCCGAAGACGAACACACCCGGCCGCGACAACAGGTCACCGAGTGCCTGGACGACCGCGGGCACCGCCTTGGGGTGCCCCAGGTTGTCGCCGGTGTTGACCACCAGGTCGGGCTGCAAGCTTGTCAGCTCGCGCACCCAGGCTTGCTTGCGGCGCTGGTTGGGAGTCATGTGCAGGTCGCTGATGTGCAGCACGCGCAGCGGCGTGGAGCCGGGAGGCAGGACGGGCATGGTGGTCTCGCGCAACACGAAAGCATTGCGCTCGACCACCGCCGCATACCCGAGACCAGCGACGGTCGAGGCGAGCGCGACGGCACCGGTACGCAGCAGGGCGGGCAGAACATCGGCCATAGGAGAAAGCGTACTGCCGGCTCGCGCGGTCGCCGCGTATTCACTGCGACACGGGTCTTACGGGGGCGCCTGCCAGGGTGGCGGCGGTGGGGGTGGCATCAGCGGAATGGTGATGGGCGGCAGCCCGGGGATCTCCACTACCTGCGATCCGGGGGGCGGCGGGGGCCCGCCGGGCGGTGGCGGTGCAACGGCGTCTGGCGGCGGCGCCGGCGGCGCCGGCGGGACGCCATTGCTCACCAGCAGCGTGATGACGGAGCCTGGGATCGTCTGACCGTTGGGCGTGGCCCCGACCACCTGCCCCGACTGCGAACTGCTGTTGACGTACTCGGTCTGGTCGGCGACCTGGAACCCCACGTCCTTGAGGTGCTGGCGCGCCTCGTCGACCTTCAGTCCCACGACGTTCGGCACCTGCGAGCCGGGCGCACCGTCGACGTAGCGGGGATCGGTGGGCGGCAGTTGCACCGGCCCGAACGTGTTGGCGATCGGCTTCATCGCGGCGAACCAGGTGCTGGCCGGCTCCCTACCACCGAACAGGTCGCCGTCGCCGCAGTGGCGCAGCGGGCCCGAGCACAGGTCCGACGGATGGGGCGAATCGTCATAGATGTAGTTCGCCGCCGCGTAGTTGTTGGTGAACCCCACGAAGCCGGACGAGCGGTGCGCCTCGGTGGTGCCCGTCTTGCCGGACATCGGCAGGTCCCAGCCCGCCGCGGCAGCCGAGTTGGCCGCCGTGCCGGAGCCCACCGCGTCCTTGCTCATCGCATTGGCCAGGGTGTTCGCCAGCCCCTCGGGCACCACCTGATCGCAGGCCTCGGTGGTCACGGCGACCTCGTTGCCGTTGCGGTCGGTCAGCTTGTCGATCGGGCTTGGCGGGCACCAGACCCCACCCGAGGCCAGCGTCGCCGCGACGTTGGCCAGCTCCAGCGCGTTCACCTCGATGGGCCCGAGGGTGAACGAACCGAGGTTCTGCCGCTTGACGAACTCGGCGAGGCTCTCGTTGCTGTCCCGGTTGTACGTGCGGGCCGTACCCGGGTCGGCGTAGGACCGCAGACCCAGTTTGATGGCCATGTCAACCGTGCGGGGCACGCCCACCTGTTTGATCAGTTTGGCGAATGCGGTGTTGGGGGAGGTGGCCAGCGCGTCGCTCACGTTCATCGCACCGCGGTAGGTGCCGACGTTGATGACGCACCAGGTCTCCTTCGGGCACCCCTTGGCGCCACCGTTGCCCATGCCTTTGGTCTGGAAGCGCCACGGCACCTCCAGGGTGGCGTTGATACCCAGCCCCATGTCGAGCGCGGCGGCGGTGGTGAAGATCTTGAAAACAGACCCGGCGCCGTCCCCGACAAGCGAAAAGGGTTGTGGCTGCATCGTTTCGGCGGCGTCGGTGTCCAGGCCGTAGGTGCGGTTGCTGGCCATAGCCAACACCTTGTGGGAATCCTTGCCGGGCTTGATGACGCTCATCACGCTGGAGATGCCGGGCAGGGTCGGGGCGGCGAACCTGTTGACGGCCGACTTGACTGGGGCTTGCACATCGGGGTTGAGGGTGGTCCGGATGGTGTAGCCGCCGCGCGCCACCTGCTCCTTGGTGATCCCGGCGCGGGACAGGTACTCCTGGACGTAGTCGCAGAAGAAGGCCCGGTCGCCGCCGGCGATGCAACCCTGCGGCAGTTCGTTGGGCTGCGGCAGGATTCCCAGCGGCGTGGCCTCGGCGGCGCGCAGGGCGTCGGCCTCTTGCGGAACGTTGTCGATCATGGTGTCGAGGACCACGTTCCGCCGGGCCAGGGCGCCGTCGGGGTTGGTGTACGGATCGAGCGCGCTGGTGGACTGCACAATGCCCGCCAGGAGCGCCGCCTGCTGCCAGTTGAGTTCGGAGGCGTCGATACCGAAGTAGGTCTGGGCTGCAGCCTGCACGCCGAACGAACCGTTGCCGAACGACACCAGGTTGAGGTAGCGGGTCAGGATCTCGGGTTTGGTGAACATCTTGTCGAGCGTGAGCGCCATCCGGATCTCGCGCAGCTTGCGTGCCGGGGTGGTCTCCACGGCCGCGCGCTTCTCGGCGTCGGTGCGTGCGGTGACCAGCAGTTGATAGTTCTTCACGTACTGCTGTTCGATGGTGGAGCCACCTCGGGTGTCGACATCGCCGCGCGCATAGCCGGCCAGCCCGGTCAGGGTGCCCTTCAGGTCCACCCCGTTGTGGTCGGCGAACCGCTTGTCCTCGATCGAAACGATCGCCAGCTTCATCGTGTTGGCGATCTTGTCGCCGGGCACCTCGAAGCGGCGCTGCGAATACAGCCAGGCTATGAGGTTGCCCTTCGCGTCGACCATCTTCGTCACGGCCGGCACCTGGCCCTGCAGGAGCTGCGCCGAGCCGTTGGCGACCACCTCGGAGGCCCTGTTGGACACCAGCCCTATCGCCCCTGCCAGCGGGAACATCAGCGCGGTGGCGACGACACCGGCCAGCAGACAGCATCCCGCGAGCTTGAGGAGTGTGCGCGGCACCGGCGGCCGGTCTGACATGTGTTCTAGCGTAGCGGCACCCCGAAACCCCTCCCGCCCGCTCCTCTGACCAGCACATTGCCATTAATCGGGGCTATTTTTCGAAAAAGTGCACCCAGGGTGCCCGGAGAGGCGTTATCGTAATGTTGCGCGGTGATTAGTTGTCGACCTATCGTGAAAGAGCGGCGATATTCGCGAAACACCGAATGTCTCAGTTGGGCAGTTCGGCGGGGGTCCGCACCGATTAAGGACGGTCGTCAAGTACGACCGGGAGAGGGGACCAGTTCGTGTCAGACAAACGGCCGGTCGAGCGAACGACGAAGAATACGGCTGCACCGGGGATTCTGCGCAGCGTTGGCGCCGATGAGCGGATCAGCTGGGTTTCCCGGGCACTGTGCAAGACGACTGACCCCGACGAATTGTTTGTCCGGGGCGCGGCGCAGCGCCAGGCCGCCGTCATTTGCCGGCACTGCCCTGTGATGCAGGAGTGCGGGGCAGACGCCTTGGACAACAAGGTCGAGTTCGGCGTCTGGGGCGGCATGACCGAGCGCCAGCGCCGGGCCCTGCTCAAGCAGCACCCCGACGTGGTCTCATGGTCGGAGTTCTTCGACAAGCGCCGGAACCGCGGCATTATCTGACGACGACGCTCGTCCTCATCGTTTCCTCTTGGGCCCCGGTGGTCTTTTTGCGGCGCCGCCCGCTGTCATCTGATCGGCAAGGGCGCGCAGCGACTCCAAGTCCGAGACATCAAAGGGCAGGGAGCGGACGCCGATGATCGGCACGTCCGGGTGGGCTCCGGTGAATCGGGACAGCAGCCGATTCTCGCGCTTGGCGGTTTGCGCGCGATCGGCATGAATCCTGAGCACGCCCGCCGCCAGCGACGCGGCTTCTGAACTCTGCCGGGAATCCGCCTCGGCATCCAGGGTTTCGAATCCGTCGATCGCCCGCTCGACCGGGAGCGAACACAACGTCGGGTGGGTGCGGTTCAGGACGAGCCCGGCCAGGGGCATGCCCTCCTGGGAGAGTCTGTCGACGAAGAAGTTCGCCTCGCGCAGCGCATCGGGTTCGGCCGCCGACACGACGACGAACTGCGTGCCGTCTCTCTTCAGCAACGCATAGGTGCGTTCGGCCTTCTCCCGGAAACCGCCGAATGTGGCATCCAATGACTGGACGAACTCCGCCGCGTCGCCCAGCATCTGCGAACCGAGCACCGTCGATATCGCCTTCATCGCCAGCCCCATCGCGCCGGTCACCAACCGACCGATGCCCCGGCCGGGGGCAAGCAGCAGCCGCCACAATCGGCTGTCCATGAAGCTGCCCAGTCGTTTTGGTGCGTCCAGGAAGTCCAGGGCGTTACGCGACGGGGGTGTGTCCACCACCACCAGGTCCCACCGATCCTCGGCCAGCAGTTGCCCGAGTTTCTCCATCGCCATGTACTCCTGCGTTCCGGCGAGCGAACTGGCAACCGTCTGATAGAACTGATTGTCCAGAATCGCCTGCGCCCGAGACGATCCGGAGTATTGGATCACCATTTCGTCGAAGGTGCGACGCATGTCAAGCATCATCGCGTGCAACTCGCCCGACGCCCCGGCCGCCAGCGGGACGCGTTGCGGAGTGTTGCCCAGATCGCTGACCCCGAGCGCCTGCGCCAGTCGCTTGGCTGGGTCGATGGTCAGCACGCAGACGTGACGGCCGTATTCGGCCGCGCGCAATGCGATCGCGGCCGCGGTGGTGGTCTTGCCCACCCCGCCGGCGCCGCAGCACACCACCACCCGATTCGATGTGTCGGCCAGGATCGCTGCCAGATCAAGCGTCTTCGGAGCGTTGGTCATCGAACTCCCTGCTGAGCTAGCGATTCTGACAGCTCGTAGAGGCTGCCCAGGTCCACGCCGTCGGCGATCGCGGGCAGTTCGAGTCGCGGTACCTTCAATGCGTCCAGCTGCAGGGCGATGTCCGCCCGCGCGGCAATGATGGTCGCGTGTTCGATCGTTTCGGTCAACAGGCCGGCGAAATCGCTGTCGTCCAAGGTGATTCCGGCCATCCGCAGCCCCGCCCGCAACGAATCCGCGTCCACGTCCCCCTCGGCTGCCTTCGCCAGATCGCGGGCGTCAAGGTGCAACGGGATGTTCCGGTTCACGATCACGCTGCCGATGGGCAGTTGCAGCTCGGCGAGCTCCTCGATGGCCTCCAGCGTTTCCTGGACCGGCAACGCCTCCAACAACGTGACCAGGTGGATGGCGGTCTGCTCGGAGTGCAGCAGTTTCACCACCCCTTCGGCCTGGGAGTGCACCGGCCCGCCCTTGGCCAGTTCGGACACGGCTTTGGTGACGTCGAGGAAGCGCGCAATCCGGCCGGTCGGTGGCGCGTCGACGACAACCGCGTCGTAAACCGGGTTCTTGTTCTTGTCCACCCGCACCACCGACTCCTTGATCTTGCCGGTGAGCAGCACGTCCTTCAGTCCCGGCGCGATCGTGGTGGCGAACTCGATGGCGCCCACGCGGCCCATGGCCCGGCCTGCGATTCCCAGGTTGTAGAACATGTCGAGGTATTCCAGGAAACAAGCCTCGAGTTCGATCGCCAGGGCGTTCACCTCGCCGCCGCGCTCCGCCGTCGCGATCTTGAGCTCCTGGTAAGGCAGCGGGGGCACGTCGAAGAGCTGCGCCATCCCCTGGCGCCCCTCGACTTCGACCAGGAGGACCTTGCGGCCGCCCGCCGCCAGCGTGAGCGCCAGCGCGGCCGCGACCGTCGACTTGCCTGTGCCACCTTTGCCGGTCACGAAATGTAAACGGGCCCTCGTCAAGCGCGCCGGCCAACCGACGGAACTCGCAGCTTTGCCAGGTCTGGTTACCACCATCGCATGCTAGCCGTACCGTGGCGCCGCCTCCGGGCTGGCCAGAGCCGCCCCAACCCGACCGATAAGCTCACGCCATGAGCCAAGCGACCACATGGGAGTACGCCACAGTCCCGCTGCTGACGCACGCCACCAAACAGATCCTCGACCAGTGGGGAACCGACGGCTGGGAACTGGTGGCCGTGCTGCCCGGTCCCACGGGCGAGCAGCACGTGGCGTACCTCAAGCGGCCCACGTAGCGGCGGTGGGTCGGGTGAACCCATCGGAGCGGCTGCGGGAGCTCGGTGTGGCGCTTCCCGAGGTGGTGGCGCCACTGGCGTCATACGTGCCGGCGGTGCGGACCGGCAACCTCGTCTACACCTCCGGGCAGTTGCCCATGCAGGGCGGAAAGCTGGTCGGCACCGGCAAGGTCGGCGCCGACGTCACCCCCGACGAGGGCAGCGCCATGGCCCGCATCTGCGCGCTCAACGCACTGGCGGCGGTGCACGCCCTGGTGGGAGTCGACGCGGTGACCCGGGTGGTCAAAGTCGTCGGGTTCGTCGCCTCCGCTCCCGGTTTCACCGGGCAGCCGGGCGTCGTCAACGGGGCCTCCGAACTGCTGGCCGAGGTATTCGGCGACGCGGGCGCCCATGCGCGCTCGGCGGTCGGAGTCGCCGAGCTTCCGTTGGGTGCGCCCGTGGAAGTCGAGATGATCGTGGAAGTCGGCTGACCGCCGTGGTGGCTGCCGGGTCGACCGCCCATCCCGCGTACGGCCGGGTGCGGGCGGTCACCGCCACGGCGTCGGTGCTGTTGGCCGACAACCCCGGCCCGCTCACCCTGGAGGGCACCAACACCTGGATCCTGCGCGGCGCGGGCAGCGACGAGATGGTGGTCGTGGATCCGGGGCCCGACGACGACGAGCACATGGCGCGGATCGCGGCGCAGGGCCGCGTCGCGCTCGTGCTGATCAGCCACCGCCACGGCGACCACACCGACGGCATCGACAAGCTGGTGACACTCACAGGGGCACCGGTGCGGTCGGCGGGCAGCGGGTTCCTGCGCGGCCTCGTCGGTGAACTGATCGATGGCGAGGTGATCGACGCGGCCGGGGTGCGGATCACCGTGATGTCGACTCCCGGCCACACTGCCGACTCGCTGTCGTTCATCCTCGACGACGCGGTGCTGACCGCCGACAGCGTGCTGGGCCGCGGCACCACCGTCATCGACAAGGACGAGGGCAGCCTGGCCGACTACCTCGACTCGCTGCGGCGGCTGCGCGGACTCGGCCGGCGCACGGTGCTGCCCGGGCACGGCCCGGAACTGCCCGACATCGAGGGCGTCGCCTCCGGCTACCTCGAGCACCGGCGCGAGAGACTGGAGCAGGTGCGGGCCGCGCTGCGCGAGATCGGCGACGACGCCACACCCCGCCAGATCGTCGAACACGTCTACGCCGACGTCGACGAGAAACTCCTGGACGTGGCTGAATGGTCGGTTCAGGCGCAACTGGACTATCTGCGGCGCTGACTCTGCGGCGAGATTGCCGCCATGGTCGTGACTGGGGCCGTTTGCACAGCCCTCACGGCAATGTCGGCGCCATTAGATGAGCGCGCGCGCTTACCTCGCTCGGCGGGCCAGGCGTTCGGAGTCCGAGATCAGCACGCTCTTGCCCTCCAGGCGGATCCAGCCGCGGTGGGCGAAATCAGCGAGCGCCTTGTTCACGGTCTCGCGCGACGCGCCCACCAGTTGCGCGATCTCCTCCTGGGTCAAGTCGTGGGTCACCCGCATCGCGCCACCCTCCTGGGTGCCGAAACGCTGTGCCAGCTGCAGCAATTGCTTGGCGACCCGCCCCGGCACGTCGGTGAAGATCAGGTCCGCAAGGTTGTTG
>CAIYOH010000304.1 GCA_903927745.1 uncultured Mycobacteriaceae bacterium | reverse complement strand
TAGCTGGTCGGTGGGCCTACCGCGAACCAGCACCAGGGCGCTGCGGGCGCGGGTCGCGGTCAACCAGGCCTGCCGCAGCAGGTCCACCTCATCGGCGGGCACCAGGTCGGCGGCGGCGATCGCGTCCAGGCATTCCAGCGTCGACGTGGTGCGCAGCGTGGGGATCTCGTGTGCATGGCGCAGTTGCAGCAGTTGCACGGTCCACTCGATATCGGCCAGTCCCCCGCGGCCGAGCTTGGTGTGCGTCTTGGGGTCGGCGCCGCGGGGCAGCCGCTCGGCATCGATGCGGGCCTTCATGCGGCGAATCTCATGCACGGCGGCGGTCGACACGCCGTCGGGCGGATAGCGGGTGTTGTCGGCCATCAGCAGGAACCGCTCGCCGAGGTCGGCGTCGCCGGCCACCGCGTGGGCGCGCAGCAGCGCCTGAACCTCCCACGGCTGCGCCCACTGCTCGTAGTAGGCGGCATAGGAACCCAGGCTCCGGACCAGCGGACCGCCACGCCCCTCGGGTCGAAGGTTCGCGTCGAGGTCCAGCGGAGGGTCGACGCTGGGCGTGGCCAGCAGCGTCCGCACCTGTTCGGCGACCCCCGTCGACCACTGGATCGCCTGGGAATCCTCGACACCGTGGGTTGGCTCGCAGACGAACATCACGTCGGCGTCGGACCCGTAGCCCAGTTCGGCGCCGCCGAGACGGCCCATGCCGATCACCGCGATCGCCGCGGGAGCAGGGCCATTGGTCGCCACGTTGGCGCGGATGATGACGTCCAGGGCGGCCTGCAGCACCGCGACCCACACCGACGTCAGCGCCGTGCACACGTCCCTGACGTCCATGAATCCCAGCAGGTCGGCCGAACCGATGCGGGCCAGTTCCGCGCGCCGCAGGGCGCGCGCGGCGGCAATGGCGCGCTCCGGTTCGGGATGACGGGCGGCGGAGGTGATCAGGCCGCGACCGACCGCGCCCGCGTCGGTTTCGAGCAGCTTCGGGCCTGCGACCCCGTCGCCGTAACTCTGAATGACCTGGGGTGCGCTGATCA
Source organism: uncultured Mycobacteriaceae bacterium (assembly GCA_903927745.1). Lineage (GTDB taxonomy): Bacteria > Actinomycetota > Actinomycetes > Mycobacteriales > Mycobacteriaceae > Mycobacterium. Next base: position 10,508 of record CAIYOH010000304.1, on the reverse strand, counting down.
ACAGTTCGGGGACGTAGGCCGAGGTGCCGAGCACGTGCATGAGTCGCTTGGCGACCGCGGGCTTGTCGCGGAGCGTGGCCAGATACCAGCTCTCCCCCGCCAGCGCCTCGGACAGGCGGCGGTAGGACAGCAGCCCGGCATCCGGGTCAGGCGCGTACGACATCCAGTTCAGCAGCCGCGGCAGCAGTACGGCCTGTACCCGGCCTCGGCGGCCGCTCTGGTTGATCAGCACCGATATGTGGTTCAGTGCGGTGTGCGGGCCCTCGTAGCCCAGCGCGGCCAGTTGTCGTTCGGCGGCGTCCGATGTCATGCCCGGGGCGATCTCCAGCCCCGTCGTCCCGACCGACTCCAGCAGCGGCTGATAGAAGAGCTTGGCGTGCAGCTGCGACACCCGCACGTTCTGGTGGCGTAACTCCTCCCGCAGCACGCCCGCCGCGTCGCGGCGGCCATCGGGCCGGATGTGTGCGGCGCGCGCAAGCCAGCGCACGGCCTCCTCGTCGTCGGGCTCCGGCAGCATGTGGGTGCGCTTGAGCCGCTGCAATTGCAGGCGGTGCTCGAGCAGCCGAAGGAACTCGTACGAGGCGGTGAGGTTCGCCGCGTCGTCGCGGCCGATGTAGCCGCCGTGGCTCAGCGCGGCTACCGCGTCCACCGTGGACGAGACATGCAACGACTCGTCGCCGCGGCCGTGCACGAGTTGCAGAAGCTGCACGGCGAATTCCACGTCGCGCAGACCGCCGCTGCCTAGTTTGAGTTCTCGTTCGCGCACATCCGCCGGCACCAGCTGCTCGACGCGGCGCCGCATGGCCTGCACCTCGGCCACGAAGTCCTCGCGGTTGCAGGCGACCCACACCATCGGCATCAGCGCGGCCAGGTAGCGCGCCCCGAGCTCGGGGTCCCCCGCCGCCGCCCGGGCCTTAAGTAGCGCCTGGAACTCCCAGGTCTTCGCCCAGCGCTGGTAGTAGGCGACGTGCGACTCCAGTGTGCGGACCAGTTCCCCGCTGCCGCCCTCGGGGCGCAGCCCGGCGTCCACCTGGAAGAAGGCCGATGACGCCAGCCGCATCAACTCACCGGCCACCCGTGCGCTGAGCGGGTCGGCCCGCTCAGCGACGAAGATGACATCGACGTCGCTCACGTAATTCAGTTCGCGCGCGCCGCATTTGCCCATCGCGATCACCGCCAGCCGGGGCGGGGCGCGGTCACCGCACACGGTTGCCTGCGCCACCCGCAGCGCGGCCTCCAGCGCCGCGTCCGCGGTGTCGGACAGCTGCGCGGCCACCACGGTGAACGGCAGCACCGGCTCATCCTCGACGGTCGGGGCCAGGTCGAGCGCGGCCAGCACCAGCAGATGATCGCGGTACAGCTTCTGCAGGCGCAACGCCGCCGAGCCCGGCGCGGCCTCTGCGTCGTCGGCGCACCCGGTGAAGGTCGCGAGCAACTCCGCACGCGACGGCAGGGTGACGGTGCCGCGCAGCAATTCCCAGGACTGCGGGTTGGCCACCAGGTGATCGCCGAGAGCCAGCGACGAGCCGAGCACCGCGAACAGCCGCCCGCGCAACGGGCGTTCGGTGAGCAGGGCGGCGCTGAGCTTCTCCCAGTCGGCCTCGGGTTGTTCCGACAGCCGGACCAGGGCGCGCAGCGCGGCGTCGGCGTCCGGGGCGCGCGACAACGCCCACAAGCGGTCGACGTGGGCGCGGTCGTCGCGGTCACACCAGCCCAGGTCGGTGAGCCTGTCGCTCGCCAGGGGATCGACCAACCCGAGCCGTCCGACGCTCGGCAACCTGGGGCGCTGCGTCTCGGGTTTCGTCACGACCACGACGGTAGCGCAACCGGGCCGCCCCGCCGGCCGGCCGGCGGCGCGGCCGCATGGCTACATCGCCAGGTAGGTCTTGAGTTCGTAGGGCGTGACCTGGCTGCGGTAGTTGGCCCACTCCGCGCGCTTGTTGAGCAGGAAGAAGTCGAAGACGTGCTCGCCCAACGCCTCCGCGACCAGCTCGGAGGCCTCCATGGCCTTGAGCGCGCTGTCGAGGCTGGTCGGCAGCTCGCGGTACCCCATCGCGAGGCGTTCCTCGCGGGTCAGGTCCCGCACGTTGTCCTCGGCCTGCGGTCCCAGCACGTAGCCCTTTTCCACTCCGCGCAGCCCGGCTGCCAGCAGCACGGCGAAGGCCAGGTAGGGGTTGCATCCCGAGTCGGGGCTGCGCACCTCGATGCGCCGCGACGACGTCTTGTGCGGTGTGTACATCGGCACCCGCACCAGGGCCGACCGGTTGGCCGCTCCCCACGACGCGGCGGTAGGGGCCTCGCCGCCGAGCACCAGCCGCTTGTAGGAATTCACCCACTGGTTGGTGACCGCGCTGATCTCCGACGCGTGCTCGAGGATCCCGGCGATGAACGACTTGCCCACATTCGACAGCTGCAGCGGGTCGTCGGCGCTGTGGAAGGCGTTGACGTCGCCCTCGAACAGGCTCATATGGGTGTGCATCCCGGAGCCGGGGTGTTCCCCAAACGGTTTGGGCATGAACGACGCGCGGGCGCCGTTCTCGATCGCGACTTCCTTGATCACGTAGCGGAACGTCATCACGTTGTCGGCCATCGACAGCGCGTCGGCGAACCGCAGGTCGATCTCCTGCTGGCCGGGCCCGCCCTCATGGTGGCTGAACTCGACCGAGATACCCATGGACTCCAGCGCCTCGATGGCGTGCCGGCGGAAGTTTGATGCCGAGTCGTGCACCGCCTGGTCGAAGTAGCCGGCGGAGTCGACGGGCACCGGCCTCGACCCGTCGTCGGGACCGGGCTTGAGGAGATAGAACTCGATCTCGGGGTGCACGTAGCAGGAGAAGCCCATGGCGTTGGCCTTTTCCAACTGACGCCGCAGCACGTGCCGCGGGTCTGCCCACGACGGCGACCCGTCGGGCATGCTGATGTCGCAGAACATCCGCGCCGAGTGGTGATGGCCGGACGGGGACGTCCAGGGCAGCACCTGGAATGTCGAGGGATCCGGGTTCGCCACGGTGTCGGACTCCGAGACCCGCGCGAACCCCTCGATGGAGGACCCGTCGAAACCGATGCCCTCTTCGAAGGCGCCCTCGAGCTCCGCGGGGGCGATAGCGACCGATTTGAGGTATCCGAGGACGTCGGTGAACCAGAGCCGGACGAACCGGATGTCCCGTTCTTCCAGCGTGCGGAGGACGAATTCCTTCTGACGGTCCATGGCCCGACAGTATGCAACCGCTGTTAAATCCGTGTTACGTCAGCCTCTGGCTGGTCATTCGGCTAGCCAAGGTGGGGAAATATCAGCGGTTGGGCGTATTGCTGAGTCGGGAGGATCGGCCCCCAGACGCCGAGGGATCGCGACTCGCCCACCAACTGCCAGTACTGCTGAGGGGGGATGAACTGGTCGCGGGTCAGAACGTAGCCGGTGAAGCCGGTGGGATCGCTGACCAGGACCCAGTTGTAGTCGGGGGCGTGCGCGATGATCGTGTAATTAGTCGAAGACGGGGTAGGGTCGAATGGCCCGAAACTCACATGCAGCGCGGTGTTGAGTGCGTTGGTCGGCACCGCGGTTCCGAGGATCGACAACCCTAGGCCGCGAGGCACGAAGTAGTTCCCGAAGTTCTGGACTTGGATCGTGCCGTTGGGGAGCGCCGTGTAGGTGGCCCTGGTGTTCACCAGGCCGAGCGAGAAGAACTGCTTCACGCTGCCCTGTTCGTAGTACGTGCCGGCGAACTGGGACGGATCGACGGGCGTGGACGAGGGAACCACCTTGATGCCTTCGAGGATCGGGAACGAGGCGTTGGGGAACAAAGTCTTGAGCAGCTGCCCGGACGAGGCCTCGGCGGCCGCGTACGCGCTGCCCGTAGTGCTCAGCGCCTGCACGAACTGGTTGTGAAACCCCGCCGCCTGCGCGCTGGCCGCCGCGAAGGCCTGCCCGTGACCGGAGAATACCGCGGCGATCGCCGCCGACACCTCATCCCCAGCCGCGGCCACCACCGAGGTGGTCACATGCGCCGCCGCCGCGTGGGCCTGTTCCAGCGCCGAGCCGATGCCCGCCACATCCCGGGCGGCAGCCGCCACGACGTCCGGCGACACGTTCATATACGACATTGATCTTCTCCCGTTGTTTCACCCTAGGGTAGGAGACGCCGCCCGGACGTGCGTGCGATTCGGTGAAACTGCGGCGGAACGGCCCGCTCAGGAGGCGCACTGCAGAGACGCTGGCGGCGCTGCCAAGGTGTCGAAGTAGCGCACCACTGCGTTGTCCACGCACGCGTCGCCATTGAACACGGCGGTGTGCTGCGTGCCGTCGTAGGTGATCAGCGGGGCGCCGAGTTGTTCGGCGAGGCTGACGCCCGCCTGGTAGGGGGTGGCCGGGTCGTGGGTGGTGGAGACCACCACGACCGTGCCCGGCGCCACGCGCGGCCCGGGGTGCGGCGCCGACGTCGCGGGCACGGGCCACAGCCCGCACAGGTCGCGGGGGGCGTTACCGGTGAACTGCCCGTAACTCAGAAACGGAGCAGCCTCGCGGATCCGCTGGTCGGCCGACACCCAGCTCGCCGCGTCCGTCGGCGACGGAGCATCCACGCACCGCACCGCGTTGAACGCGTCCTGGTCGTTGGAGTAGTGCCCAGACTTGCTTCGCCCTTCGTATTCGTCGGCGAGCATCAGCAGGTCGCCGGCGTCGGTGCCGCGCTGCAGCCCAAGCAGGCCGCTGGTCAGATACTTCCAGCGCTGCGGTGTGTACAGGGCGCTGATGGTGCCGGTGGCCGCGTCGGCGTAGCCCAGGCCGCGCGGGTCCGACGTCCGGCCGGGCTTGGCGACAAGCGGGTCGACCAGTGCGTGATACCGGTTGACGAATTGGGCCGGGTTGGTGCCCAGCGGGCAGCCGGCCGACCGGGCGCAGTCGGCGGCGTAGTCGTTGAACGCGGTCTGGAATCCGGCCATCTGGTCGACGTTCTCGTCGATCGGGCCGACGGTCGGGTCGATGGCGCCGTCGAGCACCATCGCCCGCACGTGGTCGGCGAACTTCTCCAGGTAGGCGGTGCCCAACTCGGTGCCGTAGCTGAAGCCGAGGTAGTTGATCTGGTTTTCGCCGAGCGCCCGACGGACCATGTCCATGTCGCGGGCGACGGACGCGGTGCCGACGTTGGCCAGGAAAGCGTTGCCCATCCGGGTGACGCATTGCTGGGCGTATTGCCGGTAGAGCTGCTCGATGTGGTCCACGCCGGCCGGGCTGTAGTCGACCATGGGTTCGCGCCGGTACGCGTCGACCTCGGCGTCGCTGCGGCACCGCACCGACGGTGTGGAGTGGCCCACCCCTCGGGGGTCGAAGCCCACGAGGTCGAAGTGGCGCCGAATGTCGGACCCTTGCAGTTCCGACGCCATCCCAGCGACCATGTCGACCGCCGAACCCCCGGGCCCACCCGGATTCACGAGCAGCGATCCGATGCGCTGCCCGGTCGCCGGCACGCGGATGACCGCCAGCTTCGCCTGCGCCCCGCCGGGGGCGTTGTAATCCACCGGAACCGGCACGATCGCGCACCGCGCGCCGGCAGGGGGGACGTCGTTGCCCAGGAACTGGCCGCAGCCGCCCCATCTCGTCCCCGGCACGAGGGCCTGGGGCGGGGCCGGCGCGGGGGTCTCGTCGGAGCCGGGTTCGGGCGACGCCCACGCGTGCCCGGCGACCAATACCCCCGACGACAGCATGAGTAGTGAGAGCAGCGCCGAACTCAACGATTTCAGGCGCGACATGGGTCTAGATCGTCGCACCCTCGGGTAACCCTGCAGAGCGCGAAATGGTTACGCATTGGTCTCACATCCGGCGGGCGCCGAGCGTGTAGTGGCTGCGATAAAACCGCGAATTTTTCGCGATGAGTGCACGTTCGGCGCCCGAAAGCCCCGCGTGTCAGCACTTCGCGCCGCTGGGCGGCGTGGAGCCACCGATCAGGTACGTCGTGATGTAGTCGTCAATGCAATTGTCGCCCTGGAAGACGACCGTGTGCTGGGTTCCGTCGAAGGTGAGCAGCGACGCGCGCAGTTCATTCGCCAGGTCCACACCCGCCTTGTACGGGGTGGCGGGGTCGTGGGTAGTGGACACCACCACCGTCGCCGCCAGGCCGGGCGCGGAGATGGTGTGCGGGCTGCTCGTCGGCGGCACCGGCCAGAACGCGCAGGTGCCGAGCGGGGCGTCACCGGTGAACGACCCGTAGCTCATGAACGGGGCGATCTCGCGGGAGCGGCGGTCTTCGTCGACCACCTTGGCGCGGTCGGTGACCGGCGGCTGGTCGACGCAGTTGATCGCGACGCGGGCATCGGTGGCGTTGTTGTAGTGGCCGTGTGAGTCGCGACGCATGTACATGTCCGCCAGGATCAGCATCGTGTCGCCGTGGTGGTGGGCCAACTCGGTCAGGCCGTCGGTGAGGTGGCGCCACAACGAGGGCGAGTACAGCGCCATGATGGTACCGATGATGGCGTCGCTGTAGCTGAGCCCGCGTGGATCCTTGGTGGGGGCCGGCTTGCCGATCGTCGGATTGTCCGGGTCGACCAACGGGTTGACCAGGCTCTGATAAACGTCGACGGCCTTGGCCGGGTCGGTGCCGAGCGGACAGCCATGTTGCTTCGCACAGTCGGCGGCGTAGTCGTTGAACGCACCCTGGAAACCCTTGGCCTGCAGCAGATCCGCTTCAATCGGGTCCTGGTTGGGGTCGACGGCGCCGTCGAGGATCATCGCCCGCACCTTGGTCGGGTAGGCCTCGGCGTAGGCGGAGCCGATCCGGGTGCCGTAGGAGTAGCCGAGGTAGGTCAGTTTCTCGTCGCCGAGCGCCGCGCGGATCCCGTCGAGGTCCCTGGCGACGTTGACGGTGCCGACGTTGGCCAAAAAGCCCTTACCCATCTTGTCCACGCAGCGGCCGACGAACTGCTTAGTCTCGTCCTCGATGTGGGCCACCCCGGCGGGGCTGTAGTCGACGTCGGGTTCGCTGCGCAGCTTGTCGTTGTCGGCGTCGGAGTTGCACCAGATGGCCGGTCGCGCCGCCCCGACCCCGCGGGGGTCGAAGCCGACCAGGTCGAAGCGTTCCCGGACCCGCTTGGGCAACGTCTGAACGACGCCCAGGGCGGCTTCGATGCCGGACTCCCCCGGGCCGCCCGGGTTGATCACCAGCGAGCCGATCTTGTCTCCGGTCGCGGGGAACTTGATCAATGGCAGCGAGGCGACGTCACCGTCGAGATGGTCGTAATCGACCGGGACGGCCAGCCTGCCGCACATGGCGCCCTTGGGGAGCTTGGCCTTGGGGTTCGACGTACGGCAGGAAATCCATTCGATCGGCTGGCCCAGCTTGGGTCCCGCCAGCACCGCGCGGCCGCCGACCACACGGACGCAGCCGGCACACAGCAGCGTCACAGCAGCGATCGCCGTCCAGACCAGCACTGTGCGCGTGACCCTGACGCGGCGAATCTGCCCCATGTGCACCCATGCTGCCAGAGGTGACCTGAGATTCTCATGAGCGCCGCTGCCGACCGGCCGACCGCATGGCCTGCGTCACAGGAGGACACCTGTGCAGCCGGGCGCCAGAGGTGGCAGAATACGAGGGTCAGACGAACCCGGGGACCCCGTCAAGGGCCACGAGGATCGACCCGACCACACCTGAGGACAGTCATGTCTGAGCACAACGTTTACGGTTCCGGCGCACCCGCGGGCGCGCAGCCGCCGGCCAGGGTCCGCACCCACCATCTGCAGAAGATGAAGGCCGAAGGTCACAAGTGGGCGATGCTCACGGCCTACGACTTCTCGACCGCCCGCATCTTCGACGAGGCCGGCATTCCCGTGCTGCTGGTCGGCGACTCGGCGGCCAACGTCGTCTACGGCTACGACACCACGCTGCCGGTGTCGATCGACGAACTGATCCCGCTGGTCCGCGGCGTGGCGCGGGGTGCCCGCCGCGCGATGGTGGTCGCCGACCTGCCGTTCGGCAGCTACGAGGGTGGGCCGGCCGCGGCGCTGGCGTCCGCCACCCGATTCATGAAGGAGGGTGCCGCGCACGCCGTGAAGCTCGAGGGCGGCGAGCGGGTCGCCGAGCAGATCGCGCACCTGAGCGCCGCCGGCATCCCGGTGATGGCGCACATCGGCTTCACCCCGCAGAGCGTGAACAACCTCGGTGGGTTCAAGGTGCAGGGCCGCGGCGACGCCGCCGAGCAGACCATCGCCGACGCGATCGCCGTCGCCGAGGCCGGGGCGTTCGGCGTCGTGATGGAGATGGTGCCCGCCGAGCTGGCGACCCAGATCACCGGCAAGCTCACGATTCCGACTATCGGGATCGGGGCCGGGCCCAACTGCGACGCCCAGGTGCTGGTCTGGCAGGATATGGCCGGTATGAACGACGGCAGGCCCCCGCGATTCGTCAAGCGTTTCGCTGAGATCGGTGCCGAATTAGGCCGCGCGGCGCGGCAATACGCGGGTGAAGTGGCCACCGGATCTTTCCCCGCCGACGAGCACTGCTTCTGATCCACCCATGTTGAAGAAAGCGCCGAAACCCTCGCGGCATCTCGAGGTGGAGCGCAAGTTCGACGTTCTCGACTCCACTGTGTCGCCGTCGTTCGAGGGGATCGCCGCGGTGGCTCGCGTGGAGACGGTACCGACGCAATCGCTCGATGCGACGTACTTCGACACCTCGGGGCACGATCTGGCGCGCCACAAGATCACCCTGCGACGGCGCACCGGGGGCCACGACGCGGGATGGCACCTGAAGTTGCCGAGCGGTCCCGACGCCCGCACCGAGGTCCGGGCGCCACTCGGCGATAGCCAGACCGACACCGTGCCGGCCGATCTGCGTGACGTCGTTCTCGCCGTTGTGCGCGACCGCCCGCTGACTCCCGTCGCCCGCATCACCACCGAGCGCGAGAGCCGGATGCTCTACGGCGTGAACGGCGCCGCGCTGGCCGAGTTCAGCAACGACCACGTCATCGCCTGGGCGATCGGTCCCGATGCCGCAACCGACGGCGTGGACGGCGCTCCGGCCCGGCAGGAGTGGCGCGAATGGGAGCTGGAGCTCGCGGAGAACGCCGCGGCGGGCGGCAACGCCGACACCGAGCTGTTGAACCGGCTGAGCGGTCGGCTGTTCGACGCGGGAGCCGTGCCGGCCGGTCACGGCTCGAAGTTGGCGCGGGTGCTCGGCACCGGGGCGCAACTGGCCACCGCGCCGCCGCCGGAGGAGCCGCTGCGGCGGGCGTTGGTGGAGCAGATCGGTGCACTGCTGGTGTGGGACCGCGCCGTGCGTGCCGACGCCGCCGACTCCGTCCACCAGATGCGGGTGACCACTCGCAAGATCCGCAGCCTGCTGCGCGACTACCAGGAATCATTCGGGTTACCCGAGGAAACCTGGATTCTCGACGAACTGCGCGAGCTGGCCGCCGTCCTGGGCGTCGCGCGCGACGCCGAGGTGCTCGCGCAGCGTTACGGCACTGCGCTTAACCAACTGACGCCGGAATTGGTGCGCGGACCCGTTCGCGAACGCCTCGTTGAGGGCGCCCAGCGCCGCTACCAATCCGGCCTGCGCCGATCCTTGACCGCCATGCGATCGCAGCGGTACTTCCGCATGCTCGACACCCTCGACGCGCTCGTGGCCACCGAACCGGCAGGCGCGGCCGGCGCGGAGCGGGCACCGGTGAGCATCGACTCCGCCTACCGCAAGGTCCGTAACGCCGCCAAGGCCGCTAAGGCCGAACGGGGAAACGACGACGCGCTCCACCAGATCCGCAAGCGTGCCAAGCGACTTCGCTACACGGCGGCGGCCACCGCCGCGGGACGGGTATCCGAGCAGGCGAAGGTCATCCAGACGCTGCTCGGCGACCACCAAGACAGCGTGGTCAGCCGCGAGCATCTGGTTCGCGAGGAGCAGGCCGCCCACGCCGCCGGAGAGGACACCTTCACCTACGGCCTGCTGTACCAGCAGGAGGCCGCCCTGGCCGAGCGCAGCCGTCAGCAACTCGACGACGCATTGGCGAAGCTGGCAGAGGCTGTGCGCAAAGCGAGCCGTTGACTCGGGCAAGGGGCGGGCGAGTTGGCCTGTAAGCCGGATTCTGTTCCCCGCCGACGTGCGACGGGGCGGCGACCATCCATCTGGACACACCGTCGCCGGGTGCCTCGAGCGGCCTACCCGCAGGCTCGGGCGAGCAGCCCTCGAACGCCTGCGCAGCCGCACCGTGGTGCGGCCCTCTTGGCCTTGCTTCGGGTGGGGTTTGCCTAGCCATCCCGGTCACCCGGGATGCTGGTGCGCTCTTACCGCACCGTTTCACCCTTACCACCGCGAGGGTGGCGGTTTGTTTTCTGTGGCACTGTCCCGCGAGTCGCCTCGGATTGCCGTTAGCAATCACCCTGCTCTGTGAAGTCCGGACTTTCCTCGACCCGTCTCGCGACGGCCCGCGGCCGCCCGGCCAACTCGTCCGCGAAAAACAACGCTACACCCCCCGGCCGTTGCCCCAATCCGACGAGGATGTCAGCATGACCGCATGACAGAATC
>CAIYOH010000303.1 GCA_903927745.1 uncultured Mycobacteriaceae bacterium | reverse complement strand
CGAATTTCTCTCCAGCTTTTTTGAGGGCATTGAGTACAGTGGGCGGAATCTTCTGAATCGCCTCCTCAAAGTTCTGCTTGAGATCTTCCGGCAGATTTCCCGCATAAGTCACATCATACGATTTCGGTTCTGGCTTCGGCTCGGGCTCTGGCTTCGGCTCGGGCTTCGGTTTGACAGGTTCTGGCTTGGGCTCTGGTTTCATCTCCGCCCATGTCGCCGTCGGCCGCAGCGACTTCTGCAGGATCTTGACCCATGTCGCATCGCTCCGGCCCGGCTTCCCCGGCATCACCGACGGGCCCGACGGGCCGCTGCCGATGCCGATCCGGGCCGCCATCCGCTCGCCAAACATGTCCTTCAGGTGCTGGGGCTTGATTCCCATGTCCAGAATTCCCTTCAGCAGCTCGGCCCGCTGCTGGGCCGCGAGCTGGTGGGCCGGAGTGTTGACCGACGCCCAGGCGTCTTTGGCCCATCGCTCCTTGACCCCGGCCTTCGTCATCTGATCGACGGTCAGCTTCTCGCGGCTGACGACCTCGCGGAGCAGCCGGACGCGGTTGGTCGTGACGACGTCCTCCCACTTCACGACGCCCTGATCGATGAGCTGGAGGTTCGCCTTGCCGACGACCTTGACCCGCTGGTCCGGCGGCAGGTCGGCGATCATCTTCCGCCAGTCCTGATACGGCTCCGAGACCTTGCCCGGGTAGATGGCCACCGAATGGCATCGGCAGCCGTAGTGCATCTTGCCCCACCACTGCGCCACGGCCAGGTGGTACTGGTAGCACAGCCCGCAGGTGTTCACGCGCGAGCAGACGAACTGATAGAGGATCTTGGTAGTCTGGTTGGTGAACGATTCACCGACCTCGCCCGGCCAGACGATCGTCGCCATCGGTCACTTGCCCTTGCCGCCGCGCTTTCCGCCACACGATTTACCCATGAAGGGCCTCCTTCGTTAAATACTTGGGGTCGATCACGTCTTTCATCGCCTGGGAATCGGCCCGCTGGTCGGCGTCGTTGAGGGCGATGCCCAGGTACCGGATCAGCCGGGTCCGCTGCTGGGTTTCCCAGGTCCGTAGCGCCGTCGGGTCCCCCACTGTCGAGCCGGCCGCCCCGATCGCCGCGGCCAGGTCGTGTCGGGCCCGAGCGAGCGCCGGGGCGAACGCCATGCGGATCGGCATGTTGTACCAGAGCAGGCCGCGCACGTAGGCCGCCTGAGCCTGGGTGGGCAGCTCGCCCTTCCGCAGGAATTCCTCCGGCACGCCGCGCCGCCAGAACGGGATCGCGTCGCGGTAGCAGGCTTCGGCGCAGTCCTGGACGAGCCCAGCCAGGGATTGGACCGTCGGGCCGCCGATCGCCGCCCACAGCTCGTCCAGCCGTGCCAGGGCGGCCAGGAAGCTGGGATTGCGGCGGACGACCGCGGCGGATGCTCGGCCGTCGGGGGTCGCCTTTAGTGACTCGGTCACCGCCTTGACCGCATGGGCCCGGGCGTCGGCCAGCAAGCCGCTGACCAGCTTGACCGCCGCCCGATGCCAGGGGAGCAGCCGGCGGCGGTGGCGTTCGTGGATCTGCTTGTCGGTCATCGCCTGGGAGGGGTCCATTTCGCGAACAGTAGGGTGCTGACCAGTTGCTTCTTCGTCGCGCTGGTCGTGCTGTCGGTCCAGGTCACCAGACCGACTGCCGCGCCGTACGTGACGGGCGCGGTGGCGACGGTATCAGAGACGACGGTGACGCTGCCCGCCGACACCCCGGCCACGCCCGAGGGCGTGAACGTGGGGGCCGATCCTGTCCACGTCGTGCCCGCGCCGATGAAAGTGATCGTCTGCACGCGGCTGGGGCGGACCTTGGTCGGGCTGACGTCGAGCGTTGCCATCAGAACAGCCTCAGTATTTTCAGCGCTTCATCGACCGTGATCTTGGCCAGGTCCGGGTTGTCCTCGCCGAGCTGGCGGACGGCGTCGGCGAGCATCCCACGTGCCCACGCCAGGGAGCCGGTGCGGAAGGCCTCCATCGTGTTCACCCCGACCAGAGTCGCTTCGAGCGAGCGGCGGATATCCACCGCGGTCTGGCCGTCCTGCTGGTACCGGGACGTCGCGGAGCCGTCATGGATCCGGTACCGGGCCAGTAGCTCGGCGCACCAGTACCACGGCACGCGGGCCGCCAGCCGCTTCCACATATCCCAGTCGCCCGCGTGGGGCAGGTCTTCGCGGTACAGTCCCACGCGGTGGTAAGCATGCCGCGCGACGATCATTCCGCAGATCGAGAACGGGTTGCCGCCGTGCAGCTTCGCCAGCAGCTCGCGCGGCTCGACGAGTCCGGACCGGTCGAACCACGGGGCATGGGCGGCCGTGGTGCCGTTCGCTTCCCGCCAGGCTCTGGCGCCGATCGACACGATGCCGGCCTCGGGGCGCTCGGCCGCCGCCGCGGCGAAGCGGCCGTAGAAT
>CAIYOH010000302.1 GCA_903927745.1 uncultured Mycobacteriaceae bacterium | reverse complement strand
TCCGCGCCCAGCGCGGCGGTGGCGTTCTTGCCCTGGGTGTAGCGGCTCGGCGAACAGAACACGGTCAGCATCGGCGGTGATCCGGACGTCACGGCGTCAATGAGCCGAACCGCGTCGGCGTCGGCCTGCGACGTCATCGACATCACCTCTGTGTTTCCGGGGCTGGTGGCTCGCCTGGTTCATTATGGTTGCCTCTTCAGGCACTGAGGCGCTGATGGCGGCCACTCTGATGGTGTACAGCATGTACACTATGTACATGACCGGAGTCTGGTTCGACAGTGTGGCCGAGGGCCGCAGTCACCTGCGTGATCTCTTGGACGCCTCCGCCCGCGGCTTCCCGGCGGGACTGCGTCGAGACAACGCCGGATTCGCCATCATCGACGCCGCGCGGCTGCGGCGGCTTCTCGCTGGCCGTTCCAGCCACGCCGAGGTTGTCGCCGAGGCCGACGGATGGTCCATCTTTCTCCCTGGCATCCCCGTCGCCGCCGACGGCGAAACCCTGCCTGAAGCAACCGCGGAGATGGTCGACGCGTTACGCGACTATGCCGCCGACTGGATCGACCGCCTGCACGTCGCACCGAACCATGCCGAGAATTGGTGGCTCGTCCACCTTGTGGAGCTGTCCAGCGACGACGAGCTCGCAGACTGGCTCACCGCCGGACAATCTGCACCCCAGTCATGAGCTGGCCGGCACCCACCCGCGCTGATCACGACAAGTTTTGCCAGATCGAGGGCTGGACACGCGTCCGTGATGCCACCGGGCGTGCCGGCACTCATCACATCACGTATGAATTGGAGCTTCCCGACGGCCGGATCCTCCGAACGCGTGTTTCGCATCCGCCGAATCGCACCACCTACGGACCGCGGATGTGGTCTCACATCCTGCGTGATCAGCTGCAGGTCGACGAAGCCACTTTCTGGGCAGCGATCCGCGATGGTGTTAAACCGCCCCGAACGTCCACCGTCAGTGATCCGGCGGCGTCGCTTCCGGCCGAGGTGGCCTTCCTGCTCGTCAACCGTGTTGGGCTCACGCGTGATCAGCTGGCGGGGATGACGCGCGCGGAAGCCATCGAGCGACTCAACCGATTCTGGGCGGAAGGCAGCTAGCGGATGTCGTGCTAGCGGTCGGGTCTACCTCTGAGTGTCACGGTCAGCCTTTGGCGATCCGCATCAACTGCTTACCGACCCGCTGTACGCGCCGGCAGATGCTGTTGTCGTGAGGACTCAAATGTGGCGTGGCGCGCGCTACATCAGTTCAGTCTTTCGCGGTGTGCCGGTGAGGGCGCGGGTCAGCCAGGCGAGGTCGGCGAGGTGTTCTGATTCGGGAAGGTCGCCCGATGGTGTTGTCCGTCGATGTCGGTGGGGTGGGGTCAGCGGCGGCCGCGGTGGGCCGCATCGGTGCCAACGTGTCGGTGATCGACCCGACCCAGGCTGTGATCGCCACGATCACGGTCGGCAGCGGCCCGATCAATGTGGCCACGTGGTGACACCGGCCCGCCGACCGCCGCCGTCTACTGCTCCCCGTAGCCGCGCCATGCGGCGGCCACGTCGGTAATCTCCTCGACGACGGTGAGGTTGCCGTGACGCACCGCATCCACGATAGAGGCGCCCAGGGCCGAGCACGCCAGGAAGACGCTCCTGCTGGCGTGTGCGGACACCTGGTGCGCGTGGGCGCGCTCGACACATCGGGCCGCAGCGCCGGCGGTCCACTGCACGCTTGTCTGGTTCCAGCTGCTCTTGCGGGCCAGCACCCACGCGCCACAGGTTTGGCACGCGACGGGCGCCATGGGCATCTCGTCGAGGCGGACGTCGGTCGGCACGAACGTGTCGGGGCCGCTCACGTCGAGCCCGCGTTGGCGCCGTGGGCGGCGGCCAGGTTCGCCTCGACCTCCTTCATCCATGCCGCATGCGGCGGGGCGGTGTCGAGTTCAAACTCGAAGCGGTCCACCATGTCCGGCGCCACGTCGGCGACATCGACGTAGAACTGCTGATACCACCGGCGCAGCTGGTAGACGGGGCCGTCTTCCTCGACCAGCAGCGGGTTGTCGATACGTGCCTTGGTGCGCCAGATCTCCACGTCCTGCTCGAAACCGATCTTGATGTAGCCACCGAGCGCGATCGCGGTCTGCATGGCCACGTCGTCGGGCAGCAACGCCGATTTTTTCACCATGATGCCGTATTGCAGCACAAAGGAATTCGCGTCGATCGGGTAGTGGCAAGTGACGAGAATTGTTTCCGTATCGCCCTGCGGGAAGTTGTAGGTGAGGTCGTCGATGATGAAGGACGGGCCGTAGTAGGACGCCACCGACGTCGTCCCCAGCATCGCCGCCTCCTCGAGGCCGCCGACCAAGTCGGGACGGCCCATGCCGTTCATGTACTGGGTCGCCACATGGCCTTCGAAGATGTTCTTGAAATATGTCGGCAGCGCACCGTGAATATAGAAGAAATGCGCCATATCGACGACGTTGTCGATGAGTTCGCGGCAGTTGCTATTGATCACCGTGGAATACCAGTGCCAGTCGGTCCACTCGTCGCTGGTGGCGCCCTCGATGCGGGGAATCGCGACCTCCGGCGGGGGCGGGTTGCCCTCGGGGTCGTTCCATACGAACAACATCCCGTCCTGCTGCAGCGTGGTCCAGGCCCGGGTGCGAGCCAGCTTGGGCGTGCGCTTGGCGTAGGGAACCAACGTGCATCGCCCGTCGGCGCCCCAGCGCCAGTCGTGGAACGGGCACGCGATCGAGGCGCCCTTGACCTCGCCCTCCGACAGATCACCGCCCATGTGGCGGCAATAGGCGTCGAGCACCGCGACTGTGCGCTCACCGGGTGGGCCGCTGGCGAAGACGACCAGCTTCGTCCCGAACGCGCTGACCCCGTGCGGCTGGCCGTCGTCGAAATCCCTGATCAACCCCAGGCAGTGCCAGCCGCGGGCGAACCGCGTCGGTGGGGCTTGGGCTTCAATGAGCCGAACTGCGTCGGCATCGACCTGCGACGTCATCGATAGCACTCCTGTTCACTCCTGGCGGCGGCGGTTTGCCGCGCTCATTACGGTTGCCTCTCCCGGCGCCGCGGCGCTGACCCTCACGCCATTATCAACACGGCGGCATGTCCACCCAACACCAGCCGTCCGGCAAACCGGGAACAGGTCAGGGGCACCTAGGTGGTTTGACAGCTTTCCGTGCCGCGCCTACCGTTCGGCCATCGCTCCCCGTCGTCCCGAAAGGGATTGGCGGGGCTTTTTCTATGGAGGCCGCCGTTCCGGCTCCTACCCCTTGGCGATTCGCATCAACTGCTTGCTGATCCGCGCCACCAGCTGATCGTCGACATGCACGTACAGCACGACGGGATCGGCCTGGACCGTGCCCGTGGAATAGCGCAGCATGTCGGGCATCTCGGCGACGGTCGCGACGAGATCGTCGATGAACGTGCGGTAGGACTCCAGCGGGGCGTTCATCATCTCGCGCACGTCGCGCAGCAGCCCCGCGTACTCCGAGGGCGCCTGCAGGTCGCGGCACTGCTCGGCCAACGCGAGGAATCGGTCGTGATAGTCCATCACCCGGTTGCCCACCTGCACGATGCCGTCGGCGTCGGCGCTGTCGCCGTCATCGGGGCTGCCGAACACCTCCTTGAACGCGGGCGTGAACATGAAGTCCTGGACCTGGGTGCCCAGTTGGAGCATGTCCTCCATGCGATCGGTGATGAAGCGCCCGACCTGCATGCCGGTGTAGACGCGCGTGCCGCCCGGCATCGCGAAGCCCAGCAGGCAATCGCGGAGCCTGGCCTGGATGGCGGCGCGCCGCTGCACCATTACCGACGCGAACGCCGCCCACCGCCATTCCTGCGGCTTGTCGGCGAACAGCGCGGCCAACCCCTCGGCGGTGGTAGCGACCGTGGCGACCGGGCCCTTGGGGTCCGCGGTGTCGGAGCCCGGCAGCGACGGCTCGGGGGCGACCGAGCGCATCAGCGTGGCGCCGTCGTCGCCGTAGACACCCCGGGCGTCGCCGCGCCGGGCCATCCGGTCCTGGCGCTCGGCGCGGTAGGCGATGTCGTCGGCCTCGCTGCGGGCGATCTGGCGGCGCTGCTGTGCCCGGCGAACGAGCGCGCGCCCGCCGAAGAACAGCCCGACCACCGCGGCCACCACCGTCAGCTGCCAGAAGAACTTCACCACCAGGCTCAGCGCCACCAGCGCAAGGATGCCGAGGCCGGCGATACCGACCAGCATGCCGAAGGGGTCGCTGCCGCGATTGCGCGTCACCTCAACAGTGTGCGCCCCCGGTACGACAAGCCCGGCGCGGCTAGCAGTGTGCGAGGACCCCGGCCAGCGCCTGCTTCTCCTTGTCCGCCAGCCACAGGCCGTAGGCGGTCTTCACCTCGATCTGGCGCGCCACGAAATCACACCGGAACGCCACGTTCGGCGGCAGCCACGAGGCGGCGTCGCGGAACGCCTTGTCGAAGTTCACCTGCGAGCCCACCGCGAGCAGGTTGCGCGGGTCGTTGGCGAAGTCCAGGCGCCGCTGCGGATCCCACGCCCGCGCGCCCTTGTACCAGGCGTCGGCGAGTGCGACGACGTGGTCGATCTGCACGGTGCTGGAGGTGTCCGGCCCGCGGACGAACGCGATTGTTGCGCCGGTGTAGGGGTCGAGCAGCGTGCCGCTTTCGGCGAAGCAGGTGCCCGGGCGCACCACCAGGTTCTGCAGGTCGCGGCGCAGGATGTCGTCGCGGGTATTGCAGCCGTTGTGGCCGAACTCGACGTTGACGTCGTCGCTCCAGGCCTCCCCGAACTGGCTGCGCTTGAAGTCGGTGGTGCGGTCCCAGCCCCTTACTTGCAACTGCTTGAGCTGGCGTCGGGCGTCGTCGTAGCGGGGCGTCGGCGCATTCGTGGGCGCCGGGGCGGCGCTGGACGACGTCTCCCCGGCCCGCCACGTCGGCGACGCGCTGGAGGCGTTGCCGGACCGGTCGCGCCACCAGACGACGCCGGCGGCCGCGGCGATCACCAGGACGATCCCCAGGGCGAGCATAACGGGATGCCGGCGGCGCGGTGTGGTCCGCTTACCCGTAGCCATTCCCACGTTGTATCACTCGCGCGTCAGGGGGCATTGTCGCGCTGAGGCGGGCACAACGAGTGCCACCGCCTTCCAGGGACTTTGTGGCGAACCTCGACGCGGCACAGCCCGCAGACGCACCGCCCGCAAGGCCCAGCGGGTAGCGTCGCCGACATGCTTGCCGAACTCGCCGCGGCCGTCCGCGCCGGAGACATCGACCCCGTCGACCTCGTCGAGGAGAGCCTGCGCCGCATCGCCGCCGACACCCACAACGCCGTCATCCGCGTCGAGGCCACCTCCGCCCGCGAGGCCGCCGAGAACCACCCGCGCACCGGCCCGCTGGCCGGGCTGCCGCTGCTGGTCAAGGACATGGCCCGATGCCGGGGCTCGGTGACCACCATGGGCGGCTCCCCGTTCCTGGCCGGCGCGCCCACCGACGACGTCGACGACGTCGCCGTGGCCCGACTGCGCGCCGCGGGCGCGATCGTGGTGGGCCGCACCAACGCGCCGCTGTACGGCCACGCCGCCTTCACCGCCAATGCGATGTTCGGGGCGACCACCAACCCGTGGAACCCGCAGCGCTCGCCCGGCGGGTCCAGCGGCGGCTCGTCGGCCGCGCTGGCCGCCGGCCTCGTCCCGTTGGCCAGCACGTCCGACGGCGGCGGCAGCGTCCGCATCCCCGCCGCGGTGACCGGGCTGGTCGGGCTCAAGCCGACGATGGGCGCCGTCGGGCGCAACGTACTGCCCACCTGGATCGAGTTCTCCACTCTGGGCCCCACCGCCGCCACCGTCGCCGACGTGGTGCTGCAGGCGGGCATCATCGCCGGCGTAGGCGCCGGCGACTGGCTGTCCGTCCCCGCGGGCACGTGCGACTTCACGCCCCGGCGGCCGTCGCGGGTGCTGGCCTGCCGGACGTTTCGCGCCGACGTCGACCCGGCGGTCGAAGCCGCCTTCGAGGCCACGTTGGACAGTCTGGCCGCCGAGGGCCTGGACGTGCACCGAGTCGCCGCGCCATCGGACAACGTGATGTTCATGGCGTGGCTCACCATCTCCAGCGCCGAGCTGGCGCAGAAGCTGGCACCCGAACGCGACCGCTGGGACGAACTCGACGCCAGCCTGGTGATGTTGCTGCGGCTGGGGGAGACGGTGACGGCGTCCGATTACATTGCGGCGCAACGGGTGCGGCACGACGTGGGCGCCCGCATCGACGATCTTCTTGGCGCCGACGCCGTGCTGGTGCTGCCGACCACCAACACCGAGTCCTGGCCTGCCGCCGGCCCGACCACCGACCACGCCGGGGCCGTGACCGGCGATCCCACGGTGACGACCAACACTCCCGACCTGAACGCCACCGGGCATCCCGCGGCGTCGGTGCCGATGGGGTTCGATGCGGCCGGCGTGCCGCTGGGCCTGCAGGTGGTGGCGCCTCGGTTCCGGGACGGGCTGGCGCTCGGTGTGGCCGAGGTGTTGGAGCGGGCTCAGCCGTGGGCCCCGGTGGCACCGGGCTTCACGGTGTTCGGGCTGTAGCGCCCCCGGGCCACGTGCGTCGGGTGACGCGGAGCGCATTGACGATATCGGCGGTCTCAGTGATGGTGTGGCGCCGGTAGCGGGTCGGCATCTGCTCAGTGCGAGACCGTGTTCAAGGGTTTAACAGGCCAGGCAAAGTCACTGCGTGATCCCTTGCTCGAAGGCTTTGTCGCGGTCTTCGCGGAACCGGCGGTGCAGTTCGCGCTGCGCGATCGTCTCAGCCATGACTCAAGTGTGGCGGTGCAAGCTGCATATCGCGACGAATGCGACGGTTGCACCACGCCTCCCGAGTCTTGTGCATGGCCCACCGCAGGAAACGCACGGTGTACTTGACGGCGGCCAACACCAGACACGCCACGCACGCCAGGATGACGAGGTCGGTGACCAGGAGCTTGTTTCTCTTGACGACCTTCCAGAGCGTCTCGGCCAGGACAACCAGCGCGACATCGACTGTGATGCGCTGCGCGAGTTCGCTGAGGCCACGGTTACCGGTGGCGGTGTTTACGATCATGGTCGTTCTCCTCTCAGGTCTGTCAGGTTGACCTGCATAAATGCACCGTAGCTCCGGGGTCTGACACGTTTCCTCAACTCCCGATATCACCGGCGATATCGCGATCGCGAAGGAGACATGGAGTAACTCCCGCCCTTCGCCGGCTCGTATGCGCCTCACACCGAATCACCGCTGAACAGCGCCTGGCCTACAAGGTCGTCGACCAATTGCTCGCCGACGAGCGCGATCGGCCGTGATCGCCACACGCGACAACGCTCTCGGCTTTCTCCCCATCTGAGCTACCATCGCGCGATGAGTCGGCCACGCTCACGCCGGGACGTATTGAAGTACGGCAGCGTCGCACCGGTGCTGCTGGGCGCCGCGGCAGTGCTGGGCGCCCCGGGCGCCACCGCCGGCATCTCCGGCATGACCGTGTTCCTCGACCCGGGCCACAACGGCGTCAACGACGCCTCACTCAACGATCCTGTCGACAATGGCCGCGGCGGCACCAAGGCGTGCAACACCTCCGGCACCGCCAGCAACGACGGCTACCCCGAGCACGCCTTCACCTGGGCCGTCGTCGGGCTCATCGCCGGATCGCTGAACGACATGGGCGTCACCACCGGGCTCTCACGCGGCGACGACAACTCCGTCGGCCCCTGCGTCGACGTCCGCGCGGCGCGGGCCAACGGGATGCACCCCGACGCGATCGTCAGCATCCACGGCGACGGCGGGCCCCCGTCCGGGTCGGGATTCCACGTCAACTACTCCAGCCCGCCCCTCAACGACGTCCAGGCGGGCCCCGCCGTCCAGCTGGCCCGCACCATGCGGGATGCGTTCGTGCAGGCGGGTTTTCAGCCGGCGAACTACATCGGCTCCGACGGCCTCTACGGCCGCGCCGACCTCGCCGGGCTCAACCTGGCGCAATTCCCGGCCGTCCTCGTCGAATGCGGCAACATGAAGAACGCCGGCGACGCCGCGCGGATGGAAAGCCCCGAGGGTCGCGCGGCCTACGCCGCCGTCGTCACGCAGGGGATCATCGAGTTCCTGAGCTCCAAATCCCCGACGGGCTAGCGGCGCGCACCGAGATCGACGCCAGTGCGAGAAATTTCGAGAAAACTCGCATTGACGTCGATCTCGAGGAAAGCCAAAGCCCCGACGCGCCAGCGCGCTAGGACCCGAAGCCGGGCGACGTCTTGACGGCCGGCGGGCCGGGTAGCGGCCCGGTGTTGATGCGGTTGACGGCGAAATCGACGCCCGTGTTGATCATGGAACTGTTGTCGGCGTAGGTGTTGTGCGCGGCGAAGTCCAGGCCGTCGGAGCAGACCGGGTCCTCAGGCACGCACACCGCGAGGGTCTTGGCCTGATACAGCGGGCCGATGGTCAGAGGTGGTTCGCCGAGGAAGCTCATCGCCCGGTCGTTGGGAGTGCCGAACAGCACCACCGAGGACACGTGGCTGGCGACGTCCGGATCCAGCGGCTTGGGCACCGCGATCGGGTCGATACCGTCAGGTACGGCGGACGAGGTGATGAAGCCCATCACGGCGGCACCCTGCGAGTAGCCGCCGAGCACCATCTTGGTGGCGGGGCAGTCATGCACCATCGACACCAGGTGCGCGTCCGCGTCGCGGATGCCGTCGAGACCGGTGTCCCACTGGTCGCTGGCGGGATAGTTGACCGAGTACACGTCGTACGACTGCGGGACGACGCGCGAGCGCAGGGCATCGACGAAGGCTTGTCCGGTGGGGCCGGGGCCCGGGGGCTCGCCGGTACCGCGGGCGAACATCACCTGGACGTCGGGGCACCCCGGGGTTGCCTGGGTCGGCTGGGCCCATGCGGACGGCAGGGCGGGGGCGACGACGGAAAAGCTCATGGTAGCCAAGGCGATGGCCGGGGCACCGAGAACCCGAAGGACGTGGCGTGAGATCGAGACTGCAATCGTGCCCATACATGCACCCCTCAGATTCTGTGTTCCCACATACACCCTTGGACCCACCTTTTATACCACACCCACGCCCGGCCGCCCGTGAAAACCGCTGGTCCGACGCGTGTTCACGAGTCTGCGGCTACATCAGTTGGGTAGCCGACACCACCACGGTGAGCAGCAGCACGGCCAGCCCGATGAAGTGCACCTGGCGGCGCGCAGCGACTCGGGCTGGTGGCGGGTCCCGTTGCAGCACCCGCCGGCGCCGCATCGCGATCACCCAGGCGATCCCCGCCACGCCTCCGGCCAGCGCCGCGGGGATGAACGCCTCGGGCCCGACGACGCCGTGCAGGCTCTTGACCATGAGTAGGGCGCCGTTGGCCAGGAACGCGAACGACGTCCGCTGCCAGGCCATCGACGTCCTCACAGCCTGGTCGATCAACCCGTGATCCTCTTGATGAGCACCAGCCCGAAGGCGATGACCCCCACCACGATCAGGCCCACCGCCAGAAAGATCGGCCCTCGCTGGTTGGTCAGGGGCAGGTCGTGGCGCATGGCGTAGTCGGCCTGCCGCCAGCGCCGCAGCCCCATGCCGCTGGTGACGATCGCCAGCACCGACAGACCTAGGCCCAGCACGTGCCGCGCGCCCGGGATCCCCAACTCGGGGATGAGTTGCACGATCGCCACCGACGCCGCCAGCAATCCCAGCGAGGTGCGCTGCCAGGCAAGAAACGTCCGCTCGTTGGCGAACGTGAACCGGTAGTCGGGCTCGTGCTCCTCGGTTGCGGTGTCCTCGTTAGCGGCGTCCTCGGTCACGAGGCTCATCGTAGGCGCTAGCGCGGGGGAGTCCAGGCGACCGGCAGCCGCTTGATGCCGTGAATGAACTGCGACAGCAGCCGCGAGGGTTCGCCCACCGCGGCGATGTCAGGAATCTGGCGGCGCAGCTCGTCGAACACCACCCGGATCTCGCGCCGCGCCAGGTTGGCGCCCAGGCAGAAATGTGCGCCCCCGCCGCCGAAGCCGAAATGCGGATTGGGGTTGCGCGCAACGTCAAAGGTCCACGGCTGGGCGAACTTCGACTCGTCGCGGTTGGCCGAGTTGTACCACAGCGCAGCCTTGTCGCCGGCCGCCATCTGCACGCCACTGAGCTCGACGTCGCGGGTCAACGTCCGCCGCATGTACACCACCGGCGAGGCCCACCGCACGATCTCCTCGACCGCGCTGGGTGCGAGGGCGTCGTAATTGGTCCACAATTTTTCGCGCTCGGCGGGGTAGCGGGACAACGCCAGCACGCCGTGGCTGATCGCGTTGCGCGTCGTCTCGTTGCCGGCGACCACCAGCAGGATGAAGAACGACGCGATCTCCTCCGATGACAGCCGTTCGCCGTCGACTTCGGCGTTGACCAGGCTGGTGGTCAGGTCGTCGTGGTGGTTGACGCGCCGGTCTTCGGCCAGCGCGCCGGCGTAGGCGCCGATGTCCATGGCCACCTGTGCGAACTGCTCGAAATCGGTGGTCAGGTCGGGGTCGCCGAACCCCAGAATCACGTTGGTCCAGTGGAAGATCCGCTGATGGTCCTCCTCGGGGATGCCCATCATGTCGCAGATGATCTGCAGCGGCAGCGGCCCGGCGAGTTCGCTGACCAGGTCGGCTTGCCCGTCGGGGTGGTTGGCGATCAGGGACTCCACCAGCCGGTGGGCCCGCTCGCGCACCGAGGTCTCGATGCGCTCCACCACCTTCGGGGTGAACGCCCGGCTGACGATCGAGCGCAGCCGCTGGTGGCGCGGGTCGTCGAGCACGATCATCGAGCCGAAGTACTCCGACATCTCCGGGGTGGTGTCGCCCATCGTGATGTTGGGGCTGGAGCTGAAGATCTCCGGGTGCCGGCTGGCGAAGTACACGTCGTCGTGCTTGGTCAGCGCCCAATACCCGGCGCCCGCGTCGAAGCCCTCGAACTCGATGGAGGGCCAGAACGACACCGGGGCTTCGCGCCGCAGCGTGGCGAAGGTGCCGTCGCGGACGTCGTCGTCGAGCCCCCAGAAGTCGAGGGTCCCGAGATGGATGTCGGCCAGCGGGATCTCGGGAGGCGGGGCGCCGTTGGTGCGCGGGGCCAGTCCGTCCTGCGTCGTGGGGCTCACGCGGACCCTCCTTCGCTAGGGCGGCAGGTTTGACGTCGGTAGCCTAAACCGCGTGACCAAGACATCCAAGCGTGTGGTGGTGTGGGGGACCGGCTTCGTCGGCAAGATGGTGATCCCCGAGATCGTCAAGCATCCGGCGTTCGAGTTGGTGGGCGTGGGCGTGAGCAACCCCGACAAGGTCGGCCGCGACGTCGCCGACATCTGCGGGCTGCCCGAGCCGACGGGCGTCATCGCCACCGACGACGTCGACGCCCTGATTGCGCTGCGGCCCGACGCCCTGGTGCACTACGGCCCGACCGCCCTGCACGCCAAGGACAACATCGCGCTGATCACCCGGTTCCTGCGGGCCGGCATCGACGTCTGCTCGACCGCGATGACGCCGTGGGTGTGGCCGAGCATGCACCTCAACCCGCCGCAGTGGATCGAACCCATCACCGAGGCCTGCGACGCGGGCGGGGCGTCGTGTTTCACCACCGGCATCGACCCCGGCTTCGCCAACGACCTGTTCCCGATGACGTTGATGGGCCTGTGCTCGGAGGTGCGCTGCGTGCGCGCGTCGGAGCTGCTGGACTACACCAACTACGAAGGCGACTACGAAGTCGAGATGGGCATCGGCCGCGAGCCCGAATACGCCCCGATGCTGGAGAACAGCGACGTGTTGATCTTCGCGTGGGGCGCCACCGTGCCGATGATCGCCCACGCCGCGGGTATCACGCTCGACGAGATCACCACGACATGGGACAAGTGGGTGACGCCCACCGAGCGCATGAGCGCTAAGGGCCCTATCAAGCCCGGGCATGTGGCGGCGGTGCGGTTCACCATCAACGGGATGTACCAGGGTGAGACGCGCATCCAGCTCGAACACGTCAACCGGATCGGCCGCGACGCCGCCCCGGAGTGGCCGTCGGGCACCGAGGACGACGTCTACCGCGTCGAGATCGAGGGCACGCCGAGCATCGTCCAGGAGACCGCGTTTCGGTTCACCGACGGCTCGGGCCGCGACGCGGCCGCCGCCGGCTGCCTGGCGACGGGGCTGCGGGCGCTCAACGCCGTGCCCGCCGTCAACGACCTGGGCCCCGGCTGGGTGACGGCGCTGGACCTGCCGCTGATCGCGGGCGTCGGCACCATCCGCTGACGGCCCGTCGGGCCTGCGTGGCCCGCCCCCCACTTGCGCGAGCGTGCGTGTCTGCTCCGCGACACGCCGCTGCGCCCCCCCACTTGCGCGAGCGTGCGTGTCTGCTCCGCGACACGCCGCTGCGCGCGGCATTCTGCGCACCCTCGCGGAGGTGCGCTGACGAGCTGACGGGTCAGCTCGTGGGGTAGCTGACCCCGGTCAGCCGCTCGGACAACTCCCAGAGCCGTCGGGCGTCGGCGTCGTTTTTGGCGCGGGGCGGGACGCGTGCGGGTTTGACGCCGCCGCCGGCGCCTTCGAGTAGGCCGCGGGGCCCGTAGAACGCCCCGCCCTCGGCGCCCGGCGTGGCTGCGGCGTACAGGGCCGGCAGGATCCCGTCGTCGATCTCCTGCCACATGAACGGCGCCCACCGCCACGACGTCGTGTACACCCGCTCCATCAGCGCGGGCTTGGTGCGGCCGAGCGAAGGCCCGCTGATCTGCAGGTTTGTCTTGGTCAGGCCCGGGTGCGCGGCGTTGGACAGGATGCCCCAGCCGGCCTCGCGGCTGCGCCGGTCGAGTTCGCGGGCGAACATCAGCACGGCGATCTTTGACTGCGCGTAGGCCGGCATCGGCTGGTAGGACTTCTCGAATTGCGGGTCGTCGAAGTGGATCTTGGCGTTCATGCTGGCCGCCAGGCTGCTCAACGACACGACCCGCGGGCGGCCGGCGGCGCGCAGCAGCGGCAGCAGGTGCCCGGTCAGCGCGAAGTGGCCGAGATGGTTGCTGCCGAACTGCAATTCGAACCCGTCGGCGGTGGTGTCGCGTTCCGGTGGAGTCATCACGCCGGCGTTGTTGATCAGGATGTCGATCGGGCGGCCCTCGGCGTTGAGCTCCGCGCCCAGCGCGGCCACCGCGGCCAGCGACGACAGATCGAGGGACTTGATGCTCAGCTTGGCGTCGGGGACGCGCGCGCGGATCTCCTCTATGGCCGCCTCACCCTTGGCGCGGTTGCGGATCGCCATGACGACGTCGGCGCCGGCGGCCGACAGTCGCTTGGCCAGGCCGAAGCCCAAGCCGCTGTTGGCTCCGGTGACGACCGCCAGTTTCCCGGTCAGGTCGGGCACCGTGGCAACTAGATCGTGGGCCATGCGTCTCGCTCCTCTATCGGTAGTGGGCTCGCCTCATTGTGCTCCGTCCGCCCCAGCCCATCTCCGCGAGCGTGCGCAGAGTGACGCACGCGGCGGCGTGTCGCGGAGCAGACACGCACGCTCGCGGAAAAGGGGGTGACTGCCCATCCCCGCGAGCGTGCGCAGAGTGACGCACGCGGCGGCGTGTCGCGGAGCAGACACGCACGCTCGCGGGAAAGAGG
>CAIYOH010000301.1 GCA_903927745.1 uncultured Mycobacteriaceae bacterium | reverse complement strand
CGCGACCGTCAGCCACCCCGACGAGGCGCGGCTGGGCACCGTCGGCCGGCTGCTGCCCGGGCTAGAGGGCAAGATCGCCGAGGACGGCGAGTACCTGGTGCGTGGCCCGCTGGTGATGAAGGGCTACCGCAAGGAGCCGGAGAAGACGGCCGAGGCGGTCGACGCCGACGGCTGGCTACACACCGGCGACATCTTCGAGGTCGACGACGCGGGCTTTCTGCGGGTGGTCGACCGTAAGAAGGAGCTGATCATCAACGCGGCCGGCAAGAACATGTCGCCGTCCAACATCGAGAACACCATCCTGGCGGCGTGCCCGATGGTCGGGGTGATGATGGCGATCGGCGACGGGCGGGCCTACAACGCCGCGCTGCTGGTGTTCGACGCCGATTCCGTCGGCCCGTACGCGGCCCAGCACGGCCTGTCGGAGGCTTCGCCCGCGGCGTTGGCTTCGCACCCGGAGGTGATCGCCACGATCGCCGCGGGGGTGGCCGAGGGCAACGCCAAACTCTCGCGGGTGGAGCAGATCAAACGTTTCCGGATCCTGCCGACAGTGTGGGAGCCTGGCGGCGACGAGATCACGCTGACGATGAAACTCAAGCGCAAGCCGATCCACGCGAAGTACGCCGACGAGATCGAGGCGCTGTATGCCGGTGACCGGCATCCGCAGGTCCACGAGCCGATTGCCCGGGCCGACAGTGTCGCGGGGTCGGCATGAGCGTGACCGGTGGTGCGGTGAGTGCCGTCCGCGAGGTGGGGCGGGTTGGTACGCGAAAGATGTTGCAGCGCATGGGTGTTGTCGGCGAATCGGCTACGCCGCTGGGCACCGACCCGTCGCCCGTTGCCCAGTTGCTCACCGCGCCCTGGTACGACGAACGCCTGCGTGCCCTCGCCGACGAGCTCGGCCGCGGCCTCGACGACGTGCGCACCGAGGCTGCGGGGTACCTGCGTGAGATGGCGGCCTCGCTCGATGAAGGGGCGGTGGAATCGTGGCGGGGCTTCAGCCGCTGGTTGATGCGCGCCTACGACGTTCTGGTCGACGAGGACCAGATCGCGCAACTGCGCAAGCTGGACCGCCACGCGACTCTGGCGTTCGCGTTCTCGCACCGGTCCTATCTGGACGGCTTGCTGCTGCCGGAAGTGGTTGTTGCCAATCATCTTTCGCCGCCGCTGACGTTCGGTGGGGCGAATCTCAACTTCTTCCCGATGGGCGCGTGGGCCAAGCACACCGGTACCATCTTCATCCGGCGCGACACCAAGGACATTCCCGTCTACCGGTTCGCGCTGCGCGCCTATGCCGCGCAGCTGGTGCAAGACCACACCAATCTGACGTGGTCAATCGAGGGAGGCCGCACCAGGACCGGCAAGCTGCGGCCCCCGGTGTTCGGGATCCTGCGGTACATCACCGATGCCGTCGACGAAATCGACGGCCCCGAAGTGTATTTGGTGCCCACCGCCATCGTGTACGACCAGCTGCACGAGGTGGCGGCGATGACCAACGAGGCCTACGGCGCCGTGAAACGGCCCGAAGACCTGCGCTTCATGGTGCGCCTCGCACGTCAGCAGGGCGAGCGGCTGGGCCGCGCCTACCTGCATTTCGGCGAGCCGTTGCCGTTGCGCAAGCGGCTGGAGGAGTTGCGGGCCGGGGAGTCGGGCACCGGTACCGAAATCGAGCGCATCGCCCTGGACGTCGAACACCGGATCAACCGCGCTACGCCGGTCACCCCCACCGCGGTGGTCAGCCTGGCCCTGCTGGGTGCCGACCGGTCGCTGTCCATCAGCCAGGTGCTGGCCACCGTGCGACCGCTGGCGAGCTACATTGCGGCGCGCAACTGGGGGGTGGCCGGGGCGGCGGACCTGACGAACCGCTCGACGATCCGCTGGACGCTGCACCAACTGGTCGCCTCGGGCGTCGTGACCGTCTACGACGCCGGCACCGAGGCGGTGTGGGGTATGTCACCCGATCGTCACCTGGTGGCCGCGTTCTATCGCAACACCGCGATCCATATCCTCGTCGACCGCGCGATCGCCGAGACGGCGCTGCTGGCCGCCGCGGAGAACGCTGAAACCACCCCGGGCAGTGACGTGGTGCCGACGAGCGTGCGCGACGAGGCGCTCAAACTCCGGGAACTGCTGAAGTTCGAGTTTCTGTTCGCCGCGCGCGCGCAGTTCGAGAAGGAGCTCGCCGACGAGGTGCGGCTGATCGACCCGGCCGATGATCCCATCGACACCACCAAGGCCACAGGCGCCGCCGAGGTGCGCGGGCTCCTGGAGCGCGCGGATCTGTTGCTCGCGCACCTGGTGTTGCGTCCGTTCCTGGACGCCTACCACATCGTCGCCGACAGGCTGGCCGCCTACGGCGACGAGCCGTTCGACGAGGCCGCATTCCTGGCCGAGTGCCTGCAGGTGGGCAAGCAGTGGGAGCTGCAGCGCCGGATCGCCAGCGCGGAGTCGCGGTCGATGGAGTTGTTCAAGACCGCGCTGCGGCTGGCCCGGTTCCGGGAGCTGGTGACCGGCGCCGACTACCAGCAACTCGCCTCCCGGCGGCGCGAGTTTCTCGATCAGATCGCTACGGCCGTGCGGCGGGTCAACACGATCGCGGAGCTTGCCCGGGCGCGCTGATCCCACCGGGGATGTCACCGCGGATGTTCGACACGCTTTACAGTTGCAGGCATGCCACTGTCAGGTGAATACGCTCCTAGCCCGTGGGACTGGGCCCGCGAACAGGCCGACGCCTACGCAGCGTCGGGAGGGACACAGGCCGCGGAGATGAAGGGCAAGCCCATCGTGCTCCTCATCACGATCGGGGCCAAGACGGGCAAGCTGCGCAAGACGCCGCTGATGCGCGTCGAGCACGATGGCCAGTACGCGATCGTCGCCTCGCTGGGCGGAGCCCCGCAGAACCCCGTCTGGTACCACAACGTCGTCAAGCACCCGCTGGTCGAGTTGCAGGACGGCGCCGTCACCCGCGACTACGACGCCCGCGAGGTGGTCGGCGAGGAGAAGGCAACCTGGTGGGCGCGCGCCGTCGAGGCGTGGCCGGCCTACGCCGAGTACCAGGAGAAGACCGACCGCCAGATCCCGGTGTTCGTGCTGACCGCGGTGAGTTGATGCCGAGCGCCCAGGACGTCGACGCCGCGGCCGAACGGATCGCCCCGGTGGTCGCGCTGACCCCGCTAGAGCCCTGCGAGCGGCTGTCGGCACTCACCGGTGCGCGGGTGTACCTCAAACGCGAGGATTTGCAGGTCGTGCGGTCCTACAAGCTGCGCGGCGCCTACAACCTGATGGTGCAGCTCTCCGAGGAGGAGCGCGCGAGCGGCGTGGTGTGTTCGTCGGCGGGCAATCACGCGCAAGGCTTCGCCTACGCGTGCCGGGCGTTGGGCGTGCGTGGCCGCGTCTACGTGCCGGCCAAGACGCCCAAACAGAAGCGCGACCGGATCCGTTACCACGGCGGGGATTTCATCGAGCTGATCGTGGGCGGGGCGTCCTATGACATCGCCGCCGAGGCCGCGATGGCCGACATCGCCCGCACCGGCGCCACGTTGGTGCCGCCGTACGACGACGAGCGCACCATCGCCGGGCAGGGCACCATGGCCGTGGAAATACTCGCCCAGCTCGACGAGCTCGGTGTCGGGGAGCCCGACCTGGTGGTGGTCGGGGTGGGCGGCGGCGGGTGCATTGCCGGTGTGACGACGTATCTTGCCGAGCGGACGACGAACACCTCGGTGTTGGGCGTCGAGCCGGCCGGCGCCGCGTCGATGATGGCCGCGCTGGCCGCCGGCGGGCCGGTGGCGCTGGACCATGTCGATCAGTTTGTCGACGGCGCCGCGGTGCGCCAGGCGGGCGCGCTGACCTACGCCGCGCTGGCCGCCGCCGGCGACATGGTGTCGATCACGATGGTCGACGAGGGCGCGGTCTGCACCGCCATGCTGGACCTCTACCAGAACGAGGGCATCATCGCCGAGCCGGCGGGCGCGCTGTCGGTGGCGGGCCTGCTGGACGCGGGGGGAGTGCAGGGGCCATATATCGAGCCCGGATCCACGGTGGTGTGCCTGATCTCCGGTGGCAACAACGACGTCTCGCGCTACGGCGAGGTGCTGGAGCGCTCGTTGGTACACCTGGGCCTCAAGCACTACTTCCTGGTGGACTTCCCGCAGGAGCCGGGCGCGCTGCGCCGCTTCCTCGACGGGGTGCTCGGCCCCAACGACGACATCACGCTGTTCGAGTACGTCAAACGCAACAACCGGGAGACCGGTGAGGCCCTGGTAGGCGTCGAGTTGGGGTCGGCGGCCGACTTCGACGGCCTGCTGGCCCGGATCCAGGAGACGGACCTGACTATCGAGACCCTAGAGCCGGGTTCGCCGGCCTACCGGTATCTGTTGTAGGAGACGACGCGTCGAACGTCGACTTGGTGCGCGCAAAGCTGCCGGATCGTGCTCACAAGTCGACGCTCGGCCGAGCAGGCGTCAGAGGGTTTTGCGCAGCACGACCAGCGAGCGCGCCGGCACCGCGAGCGTCTCGCCGGCGTTGAGCACCTGGTCGCCCTCGCCCCGCGGGTGGTTGGTGTCCAGCGTCGCGGTCCACTCGCGGGCGTAGTCGGCGGGCGGCATCACGAAATCCACCGCCTGGTCATGGGCGTTGAAGCACAACAGGAATGAGTCGTCGACCACCCGCTCGCCGCGCAGCCCGGGGGCGGTGATGGCGTCGCCGTTGAGGAACACCGCGACGCAGCGGTGGAAGTCGGAGTTCCAGTCGTCGTGCGTCATCTCCTGGCCGTCTGCGCTGAGCCAGGCCAGGTCGCGCGCTTCGCCTGCGCTGCGGATCGGCTCGCCGTCGAAGAACCGGCGCCGCCGGAACACCGGGTGGTTCTTGCGCAGGGTCGTCACCGTGCGGGCGAACGCCAGTAGGTCCGCGTTCTTGTCCACCAACGACCAGTCCATCCACGCGACGGGCGAGTCCTGGCAGTAGGCGTTGTTGTTGCCGCCCTGGGTGCGGCCGATCTCGTCGCCGTGGGCGATCATCGGGGTGCCCTGGCTGAGCATCAGGGTGGCCCAGAAGTTGCGCATCTGTCGACCGCGTAGCTCGAGGACCTCAGGGTCGTCGGTGGGGCCCTCGACGCCGCAGTTCCACGACCGGTTGTGGCTCTCGCCGTCGCGGTTGTCCTCGCCGTTGGCCTGGTTGTGCTTGTCGTTGTAGGACACCAGGTCGTTGAGGGTGAACCCGTCGTGGGCGACGACGAAGTTGATACTTGCGCTGGGCCGCCGGCCGGTCGCCTCGTAGAGGTCCGACGACCCGGTGAGCCGGGATGCGAACTCGCCCAGGGTCGCCGGCTGACCGCGCCAGTAGTCGCGCACGGTGTCGCGGTACTGGCCGTTCCACTCCGTCCACAGACCGGGGAAGTTGCCGACTTGGTAGCCGCCCTCGCCGACATCCCACGGCTCGGCGATCAACTTGACCTGACTGATCACCGGGTCCTGCTGCACCAGGTCGAAGAAGGCGCTCAGGCGGTCGACGTCGTGTAGTTCGCGGGCCAGCGTGGCGGCCAGGTCGAAGCGGAACCCGTCGACGTGCATCTCAAGCACCCAGTAACGCAGCGAGTCCATGATGAGCTGCAGGACGTGCGGGTGGCGGGCGTTGAGACTGTTGCCCGTTCCCGTGTAGTCCTTGTACAGCCGCAGGTCGGTGTCCAGAAGCCGGTAGTAGGCGGCGTTGTCGATCCCGCGGAAGTTGATCGTCGGGCCGACGTGGTTGCCCTCGGCGGTGTGGTTGTACACCACGTCCAGGATCACCTCGATGCCCGCGTCGTGCAGGGCGCGCACCATCGACTTGAACTCAGGCACGCTGGCCTCGGGGTTGGCGGCGTACTGGTGATGCGGAGCCAAAAATCCAAAGGTGTTGTAGCCCCAGTAGTTTCGCAGTCCCAGCTCCAGCAGCCGGGAGTCGTGCATGAACTGATGCACCGGCATCAGTTCCAGGGCGGTCACGTTGAGCGACTTGAGGTGGTCGATGACGGCGGGGTGGGCCAGCCCGGCGTAGGTGCCCCGCAGTTGCTCGGGGACGGCCGGGTGGTTCTCGGTCATGCCCTTGATGTGGGCTTCGTAGAGGACTGTCTCGTGGTAGGGGGTGCGCGGCGCGCGGTCGCCCCCCCAGTCGAAGAACGGGTTGCTGACGACGCTGAGCATGGTGTGGCCGAGCGAGTCGACCCTGGGCGGAGTGCCGGTCTCGACGTTGAGGGCGGTGCGGTCGGTCAGGTCAACGGCCGTCAGGTCGTAGGAGTAGAGCGCCTGGTCGAAGTGGAAGTCGCCGTGGAACGTCTTGCCGTAGGGGTCCAGCAGCAGCTTGCTCGGGTCGCAACGGTGGCCGGCGGCCGGATCCCACGGCCCGTCCACGCGAAACCCGTAGCGCTGCCCTGGGGTGACGTTCGGCAGGTAGGCGTGCCAGACGTAGCCGTCGACCTCGTCGAGGGGGATCCGCGACTCCTTCCCGTAGGAGTCGATCAGGCACAGCTCGACCTTCTGGGCGATCTCGGAGAACACCGAGAAGTTGGTGCCGGCTCCGTCGTAGGAGGCGCCCAGCGGGTAGGGGGTCCCGGGCCACACGGTGGCGAGTCGCGGTCCGTCGCGGGTCGGCATGTCACCACCAGCCCGTGTAGCTGGCGATCTGGCGGCCCAGTTCGTCGGCCATGGTGCGCATGTAGGTGGTGGACAGGTGATGGGAGTCGTGATAAATCAGCACGTTGCCTTCGGCGGCCCGGCAGAAGTCCTGACGGCAGATTGCGTCCGACATGTCCAGCGGCTTGAGCAACGGAAACTGCTCGATGACGTCGAGAGTGGGGTTGTGCGCGGCGAGTACCTCGGAGCGTTTGATGCCGCACGAGCGCGCGTCGCCGCCGGCGGCCAGGCAGTCGGCGGGTTCGAAGGGTTTGCCGACGCCGGTGGCCATCCATGGGGTGTCGCGCATCCCGAGGATGGGAATATCATTGTCGGACAGTGTTTTCCAGATTCCGCGGTAACTGTCCGGCATCAGGTCGCCGGGTTTGACGTTCCATGGCCGCGTCGAGGTGGTGAACACGTAGGCGGGGTGGTCGGCGACGAGCTTGGCCATGGTGCGCTGCACCCAGTCGTGGCATTGGGGGTAGGGCGAGTTGTCGCCCGAGATCAGGGGCACCTCCTCGGTGGACAGCGGGCACCCCATCTTCAGGTAGGTGACCACCTTGAAGTGGTGCTGGCGGCCGAGGAGGTCGAGTGCGGGCAGCCAATGCTCGGAGTGCGAGCCGCCGGCCAGCGCGATGGTCGCGGCGGCCTTGTGGTCGCCGTAGGTGCAGTTGAGTACCGCCGAGTTGTCCCAGTCGCTGATGCAGCCGTCGCGGGTTGAGCCCGGCAGGTCTTCCTTAACCTCCAGCACCGTGGGCCGCATCGGCAGCGTGGGCACCCGCGCGTGCTCGGTCAGCGCGCGGGCGCCGGGGTAGTCACGCGCGGCCAGGACGCTCAGTTCGCGGCCTTCGGCCCGCACCACGGCGACGTGCTGGCGCCAGGCGAACGACGTCGCCGTCAGCGCAAGGCCCAGCACCGCCACCGAGAACCCCAGCGCCATCGCGGGGCCGCGGGCGCGCAGCGGGTCCTCGACCAGCCGCGTGGTGCCGTAGCCCAGTACCCCGGACACTGCCAGCACCGCGGCGCCGTCGGCGAGGCCGGCGTGCTGGTGCCCGGTGTAAGACAGCCAGAAGATGAGCAGCGGCCAGTGCCACAGGTACAGCGAGTACGCCATCGTGCCCAGCGCCACCAGCGGCGCGGTGGCCAGCAGCCGGTTGGGCAGCGGCAGCCCGCCACCGTCGGGCCGGCCCCCCACGCCGGCCCCGGCCAGGATCATCAACGCGGTAGCCCCGACCGGCACCAGCGCCCACGGCCCGGGGAACTCCCGCACGCCGTCGATCAGGGCCCCGCAGGCCAGGATCGCGCCGAGGGCGGCCGTCGCCACCACGGTGCGCAGCCAGCCCGGCCAGCGGACGTGGGGGACCAGCGCCCCGACGAGCACCCCGAGCAGCAGTTCCCACGCCCGCCCGGCGCTGTCGTAATAGGCGGTCGTCTGGTGGTGCTGGTGCGCGTCGAGGGCGTAGACGAACGACGCCGCCGTCAGCGCGGTGAGCAGCACCAGGAACAGGGTCCGCAGCCGGGTGCCCATGACCCGACCGAACAGGACGGCGCACCCGGCGATCAGCAGCAGGAACGCGAGGTAGAACTGCCCCTGCACCGACATCGACCAGAGGTGCTGCAGCGGGCTGACTGTCTCGCCGGCCCGCCGGTAGTCCGAGGCAGTACGGGCCAGCTCCCAGTTCTGGTAGTAGCCGAGGCTGGCCAGGGTCTGGTCGGAGTAGGTCTCCCAGCGGGTCTGCGGTTGCACCACGACGGTGAGCACCGCGCCGCCCGCGAGCACCACGACCAGAGCGGGAACCAGGCGGCGCACCAGCCGCAGCGTCTCCCGGGGCACCGACAGGCGCACTGCGGGGTTCAGCGCCGCGCGAATGACCTTGCCGCCGAAAAAGAATCCCGACAGCGTCAGGAAGACGTCCACCCCGCCGGACACCCGCCCGAACCAGACGTGGAACGCCGCGACCAGAGCGATGGCGACGCCTCGCAGGCCGTCGAGGTCCTGGCGGTAGAAGCCCGTCGACCGGGCCGGCACGGCCATCTGCGGCGCGGCGGTGGCCGGCGGGCGGGGCGGGGAGAGGATGGACATGGTCGACGGTCAATGTACCGAAAACGCCGCCCGCTCCCATGCGTGGAGGAGCGGGCGGCGTTTTCGAGTGGTGCGGGGATTAGTGCGTCGGCACCTGGCCGGGGGCCTGCAGGGCGGGCGCCGGCGCCGGCTGCGTCGGCAACTGCAGGAACTGCTGCTGCAGGGGAGCCTGCTGCACCGGCGCCTGCTGCGCGGGAACCTGCCCGGGCACCTGGCCCGGAACCTGCTGAGCGGGCACCTGCTTGAGAGGGGCCTGCTGCGGCAGCATGGACTGCTGCCCGGGGACCTGCTGGCCGGGGACCTGCTGCGCGGGAACCTGCTGCAGAGGCGCCTGCATCGACGCGCTCAGCACCCGGACCGCGTAGGGAGTCAGGTCGGTGGCACGCACCGCCGAGACCTGCACGACGTCGCCGACCTCGAGCATCTGGCTGTTACCCAGGTACATCGTGACGGTCTGCGTGCCCTCGGGGCCGTAGAAGAGCATGTCGCCCTTCTGGGCCTGCTGCGACGGGATCTTCGTGCCCAGCCGGTAGATCTCGCCGGAGGAACGCGGCAGCTTGATGCCCACGCCGGCGTAGGCGTACTGCATCAGGCCCGAGGCGTCGAAACCGGTGATGGCGGCTCCGGTGCCCTTGCCGAGGGAGGGCCCGCTGATCCCGCCGCCGGCCCACGAGAACGGCACGCCCTTCTGGGCGAGGCCGCGGCTGACGACGACGTCGGCGGCCTGCTGGTAGTCCATCGCCCTGGTGCCCGGGTCGGCCGCGGCGATACCGAGGTCCGCCAGCGGGGCTCCCAGCAGCGCGAGTCCGATCGCGAAAGCGTAGATGCGTTTCATGTCGATTCCTTCCTGGGTGCTCTCACACCAGTCACTACACACACTTCTACAACAGCCAACGCCCGGGGACCAGGGCAAAGTGGCCGCACAGGAGATTCTTTGTAGGACCGTGACCGGTCGGTGACTGCGGCGCCGAATTCCGTGTGCGCAATCGTTATTCGGCTCTGAGCGTCGAGATTGACGCCAGTGCGAGTTTTCGGCGTTTTTCTCGCATTGGCGTCGATCTCGGCGACGTGTCGGTGCCCGCGTGCACCCTGTGCGCATGGGGAAGGTTTTCATCGGCAGCGAAGTAGTCGCGGCGGGCGCTGTGAGCGTCTACCAGTTACGCAGTCGGCACTGGGCCGTCTTTCCTGACGTGTACATGCCCAGGGGTGTGGACCCGTCGCTCAACGACCGCATCCTCGCTGCCTGGCTGTGGTCGCGGCGGAAGGCGGTGATCGCGGGCGTTGCGGCGTCGGCGCTGCACGGCGCCCGGTGGGTCGACGCCGACGCGACCATCGAGGTCGTCGCGCCGAGTGCCCGGCGGCGTAGCGGACTGCTGGTCCGCAACGACACGCTGGACGACGACGAGGTCACCGTCGTTAAGCGGCTGCCGGTCACCTCGGTCGCGCGTACCGCTTTCGACCTGGCGCGCCACCTTCCGCGCGGCGAGGCGCTGGCACGGCTCGATGCGCTCATGCACGCCAGACCGTTTTCCGCCGAAGACGTCGCCGTGTTGGCCAAGCGCTACCGCGGCGCGCGGGGCCTGCGGCGGCTCGCGGAGGTGCTGCCCCTGGTCGACGGAGGCGCGGCGTCGCCGAGGGAGACGTGGTTGCGTCTGCTCCTGATCGACGCCGGCCTGCCGAGGCCGGCGACGCAGATACCGGTCGACCTCGGCCAGCGGGGGATCGCGTATCTGGACATGGGCTGGGAGGAGTACATGGTCGCCGCCGAGTACGACGGAGACCAGCACTTCAAGGACCGCTGGCAATACGTCAAGGACATCGGTCGATTGGCCAGGTTCGCGGAGTTGGGCTGGATTGTGATCCGCGTAGTCGCTGAGCACCGGCCGGAGGACATCGTCGCGCGCGTTCGTCGGGCGCTGGTCAGCCGCGGCTATCCGCGAGATTGACGCCAGTGCGAGATTTTGGCGCTTTTCTCGCACTGGCGTCGATCTCGGCGAGGAGGCCGGGAGGCGGGGAGCCGGGCCTACGCCCAATAACGCTGGCTGAACGCGGTCAGCAGGGAGCCGACGATGCAGCTGACCACCACGAGAGCCAGCGACAGCACCGGCCAGAACGACATGTACCAGCCCTTGAGCAGGGAGACCAGCGGGCCGACGATCGAGGCCGCGATCGCCGCCCCCGCGCCGCCCCACACCAGCGGGCGGATGTAGTAGTCCACCCCGAAGGGCACCGCGCCGCAGGTTTCCCCCTCGCAGAGGTTGTGCATGAACCCGTAGAGCTTCCCAGGCCACGGTGTCGCGGTGGCCAGGTACACCAGCAGGGCCATCAGCACGACCGTGCACACCACATCCCAGGGGGACACCCGAAGGCGGATCACCCGCGGCTCCGGCCGGGCTGGCCCGGGATCGGGGTAGGGGACGTCGGAGTGCTGCGGCGAGGCCATGCCGCCCCATGCTTCCCCATGGCGGGGATTTGCGCGACTCGCCTGCTCTAGGCTCGAGCACTGTGCCGGAGGCCAGGCCGGGGTTGACCCCCGAGCAGATCAGCGCGATCGACGCCGCGCACCTGTGGCACCCTTACAGCACCGTCGGCGGCACCTCCCCGCCGCCCGTGGTGGCCGTCGGCGCCCGCGGGGCCTGGCTGACGCTCGTCCACGACGGCCGGCGCATCGAGGCGCTCGACGCGATGAGCTCCTGGTGGACGGCGATCCACGGCCACGGACACCCGGTGCTGGACGACGCGCTCACAGCCCAGCTGGGCGTGCTGAACCACGTCATGTTCGGCGGGCTCACCCACGA
This sequence comes from uncultured Mycobacteriaceae bacterium, assembly GCA_903927745.1. GTDB lineage: Bacteria > Actinomycetota > Actinomycetes > Mycobacteriales > Mycobacteriaceae > Mycobacterium. Next base: position 1,840 of record CAIYOH010000301.1, on the reverse strand, counting down.
GCCCGCCGCCCGGCTGGCCCAGCTGCTGGTCGACATCACACCCGCAGGCCTGGACACGGTGTTCTTCAGCGATTCCGGGTCGGTGGCGATCGAGGTCGCCGTCAAGATGGCGCTGCAGTATTGGCGCTGCCAGGGCCTACCCGCCAAGACCCGGCTGATGACCTGGCGGGGCGGCTACCACGGCGACACCTTCACCCCGATGAGCGTCTGCGACCCCGACGGCGGCATGCACGCCATGTGGACCGACGTCTTAGCAAGCCAAATCTTCGCCCCGCAGGTTCCGCGAGACTACGACCCCGCCTACAGCGCTGCGTTCGAGCAGCAACTCGCCCAGCACGCCGACGAGCTGGCGGCGGTGATCGTCGAGCCCGTCGTGCAGGGCGCCGGCGGGATGCGCTTCCACGACGCGCACTACCTGACCGACCTGGTCGACATCTGCCGACGCCACCAGGTGCTGCTGGTGTTCGACGAGATCGCGACGGGCTTCGGGCGCACCGGGGAGATGTTCGCCGCCGACCACGCCCGCGTGAGCCCGGACGTGATGTGTGTCGGCAAGGCGCTCACCGGGGGATACCTCGGCATGGCCGCGACCCTGTGCACCACCGAGATCGCGGGCACCATCGGCGCCGGGCAGGCCGGGGCGTTGATGCACGGGCCGACGTTCATGGCCAACCCGCTGGCGTGCGCGGTGTCGGTGGCCAGCGTAGAGGTGCTGCTCGGGCAGGACTGGCGCGCGCGGGTCGGCGAGATCTCCGCCGGGCTCACCGACGGGCTTGCCCCGGCCAAAGCGCTGCCCGGCGTCACCGACGTGCGGGTGTGCGGCGCGATCGGCGTCATCGAGTGCGACGGGCCGGTCGACCTGGCCGTGGCCACCCCGGCGGCACTGGACAGGGGGGTCTGGCTGCGTCCGTTCCGCAACCTGGTCTACGCGATGCCGCCCTACATCTGCACGCAAGCCGAGATCGCGCAGATCAGCGCCGCGATGGTCGACGTCGCCGGGATGTCCAGCTGATTAGACGTCCAGGCGGGCGAACCGGTTCGCCGTATAGTGCTCGACGCACGCCGATCGCCGGATCTTGCCGCTGGTGGTGATGGGGATCGAGCCGGGGGAGACCAGGACCAGATCCGCGACCCCCAGGCCGTGCGACGCCGAGATCGCTGCGGCGACTTGACGTTTCACGGCCGCGAATGTCGCCAAAGCCTCGTCTGCGGAGCCGCGCCTCTTGACTTCCAGGATGACGACCAGCTGCTCCGTGCCGGCGTCGGGCACGGCGATCGCCGCGGCCCGGCTTCGGGTGATCGCCTGGACCGTCGTCTCGATGTCGTCGGGAGCGTGGTTGCGCCCGTAGATGATCAGCAGATCCTTGATGCGGCCGACGATGAACAGCGTGCCCTCGGAGAAGAAGCCCAGGTCCCCGGTCCGCAGCCAGGGACCTTCGGGGGTGCCCGCTGATGGCCCCACGATGGTCGCCTGGAAGGTGCGCTCGGTCTCCTCGGGTTTGTGCCAGTAGCCGGCGCCGACGTTGCCGCCGTGCACCCAGACCTCGCCGGTGGTTCCGTCCGGACACTCAGCGCGGGTATCGGGGTCGACGATGCGGACGTCGGGTCCCCGCTCTGGGTAACCGACCAGTGCCGTGCCGGTGCCGGGTGCGCATCGCTGTGCCCGGCCGGCGGAGAGTTGCTGCGGCTCGAAGTCGGCGACGGCCGGCGGCTCCCCGTCGGTGCTGGTCGCCACGTACAACGTCGACTCCGCAAGCCCGTAGGTGGGCCGCAGCGCCGACTCGCGAAGGTTGAACCGCGTGAACCGTTCGGCGAAGCGCTGGAGGGTGTCGGGGCGTAT
>CAIYOH010000300.1 GCA_903927745.1 uncultured Mycobacteriaceae bacterium | reverse complement strand
GTAGATCACCTGGAAGTTGCGACCCAACTGGGTGATGAACTCCTGGCAGGCCACCGAACCGGCGCCACCCCAGAAGTCACCAGCAGCCAGCACATCGCGAACGATGGCCTGGTGCTCGGACTCCAGCGAAGCCGCCTGCGCGCGAATCGTGGCGCCGTGGGCGTCCACATCGCCGAACGAGTAGTTAATGCTCATTGCTTGAACTCCTTACAAAGTTGTAGAGAACGTTGTTGAGAACGATGTTGTTGAAAACGATGAAAATTTACGGACGGGACTAGGCGCCCAGGGTCTGCTGCGCGGCCTGCTCTTGGGCCTCGTAGTTACCGGCGTCACGGACCAGACCGTCACGCACCGAGTGCAGCATGTTGGTGATGTTGCGGAAGGCCTGGTTGACCTGCCCCATCGTGTCGTACGACGTCGCCTGCGCCTGGCCACTCCAGCCGGCACCGGAGATGTTCATCGACGACGCCCACATCTTGCGGGCCTCGTCCTCAACGGTCTGAGCGTGCACATCGAAACGCCCGGCCATCGCCCGCATCTCGTGCGGGTCAGTCATAAAGCGGATTGCCATGTTGCCTATCTCCTTATCTCGGAGCTCCGTGGGAGCCCTGTCGAAGTCTTGGTGTCGAACTATGCGGTGTTAGCCGCATGGCCGTTACATTACGGCCTCCAGTCAGTTGCCACCCCCAAATCGGTAATTTGACCCTTTTTTCTTTTTCTCCGCGTCAGACGAGGACCTGTTTGGGCATGACGGTCGGTTTGAAGCCGTAGCGCGGGGCGGCGAATGCGCCGGAGGCCTTCCCGGCACCCATCATCCCCGGCATGCCCGGCACCACCGCTCCGCTTTCCTCGGGAACGGTCCAGCCCGAGCCCTCGAGCGGAGCGGCCGACGAGGCCAACGTCACCGGCGCTGCCGAAGCCCAGCTGGCCGGCACCGACAGACCGCCGACCGCGGACGCCTCGCCGAGGCCGGCCGTCAACGCCCCGCCGAAGCCGACCGGCGTCACCGAACCCGCGAGCGCCCCCTCCGCTGCGGTGGCCGCACCGGCGGCCGCACCGGCGGCGTCACCCGCGGCGGCAGCTGCCGGGGCGGCGTAGGCGGCCGCCGCCGTGTGGATGTAGGACACCGCGGTCGGGATGGTGTTGCCAACCCACCATGCCGCCGTGACGCCTATCTGCTGGAGGGCATTGAAGTTGAACAGCGTGCCGAGCAAGCCGTCGTAGGTGGTCAGAAGCGTTTGGACATTCGGGGACAGTGCGTTGAAGATGTTGGTGCCGAAGGTCTGCGGGCTTTGCAGGAAGCTGGTGATGGCGTCCTGGATGGGCGTTGACGCAGCACTGGTAGCCGCGGCGGGCTGCAGGCCCGCGGCAGCCGGGTTGGTGGTCGGCGATGCCGGCGTCAACGGCTGCAGGGCGGCAGCGGCCACCGAGGCCGCCGAGTAGCCGTACATCGCGACGGCGTCCTGCACCCACATCTCGGCGTACTGGGCCTCGGCGGCCATGATGGCCGGCGTGTTGATGCCCAGGAAGTTGGTCGCCATCAGCGCCGTGACCAGTGACCTGTTGGCGGCCACCACCGGCGGTGGCACTGTCGCCGTAAAGGCCGCCTCATAGGCAGCCGCAGACGCCGACGCCTGCGCGGCCGCTTGCTCGGCTGCCGCGGCGGTCCGACTCAGCCACTCCACATAGGGCTGGGCCGCCGCTGCCGCCGCCGTCGACCCGACACCCGTCCACTGCTCGGTGGTCAGTGTCGTGACGATCGACTCCCAGGACGTTGCCGTGGTGGCCAACTCGGCGGCCAGGTTGTTCCAGGCCCCCGCGGCCGCCATCAGCGGTCCCGCGCCGGCTCCGGCGTACATCAGCCCTGAGTTGACCTCAGGGGGCAGAGCTGCGAAATCTAAAACCATGTCCGTATTCCGTTTCTCGTGTCGCTAGGGGGTTCGCTTAGGGGGGTCGCCGGGGGGCTGACGCTCAGACGGCCGTCGGTTTCGGCATCACGACGGGCTTGACGCCGTACCGCGGTGCGCCCATGGCGGAGCCCTTCGCAGCCGCGCCGGCTCCGGGCATGCCGGGCAACGCAGTCACGGGCGCGCCGGTCTGCGTCGCTATCGGGCTGGTCCAGCCGACGGTCTGGACCGCCGCGTTGGTCGTGCCCGGAAGCGCGTTGAGCGGGCTGGCCCAACTCGGCGCCGACGTCAACGAGCTGACCATGGTCGCCTGCCCCATGCCGGCCATCGGCATCATGGACATCGCGCCCAGGCCGCCGGTCGGCGCGACCATGTTCACGGCCTCGGCGGCGCCGGCGGCATCTGCGCCGGCCGCTGCCGCGTCACCGGCCGCCGTCGGCCACCAGTCGGTGGGAACCAAGCCGCCACCGGCCATACCGAGGCAGTCCGACCCGGCCGACGCCCAGTTCCCGATCTCGTAGCTGAAGAAGTTGGCCGTGTTGCCGGACG
>CAIYOH010000299.1 GCA_903927745.1 uncultured Mycobacteriaceae bacterium | reverse complement strand
CGCAATTGGAGCTGCGCGGAATCCGAACCCTCTCTCCCGCTGAAGCGCTGGCTGCAATGGCCGACGTCATGGTGGCTGCGGACTCCAGCCCGCCGGAGGCAGTGGTCGCGCGGATCGACTGGGCCCGATTCCTTCCGATCTACCTGCAGGCCGGCCGCAGGGCATTGCTCGACGACGTGGCCCGCGAAGTTCCCGCGTTGGTGTCCTTGGCACCCGGAACGTCGGGCTCCACCGCGTTGGTCGAGCGACTCACCGCGGCGCCGGTGCAGCAGCGCAGGAAAATCGTCCTGGACTTCCTCCGCGACACCGTCGCGGAGGTCACGCGGGTCGACGCGTCCGAGATTCGCGAAGAGGCCGGATTCTTCGACCTCGGCATGGATTCGCTGATGGCGATCGAACTGCGGCGCCAACTCGAGCAGGCGATCGGCAAGGAACTGCCGGCGACGCTGGCGATGGACTACCCGCGCATCACCGACGTGGCGGACTTCCTGATCAACGACGTCCTGCACCTGAGCGCACCGGTGGCAGCCGACCCGGCCGTCGCGGTGGCGGCCCAGCCCGCTGCGGTCTCGGTGGCCGCGGCACAGGCTCAGGCACAGGCGCGCGCGCACGAGCCGATCGCCATCGTCGCCGTGGCGTGCCGCTTCCCGGGCGCACCCGACCCCGAGGCGTACTGGGAAGGGATGGTCGGCGCCGTCGACGCGATCCGGGAGATCCCCGAAGACCGCTTCGACGTCGACGAGTACTACGACCCGGACCCCGAAGCGGTGGGCAAGATCTACACCCGCTACGGCGGATACCTCGACAGCATCGACACATTCGACCCGGAGTTCTTCGGCATCTCCCCGCGCGAGGCCGTGTGGATGGACCCGCAGCAACGGCTGATGCTGGAGATCGCGTGGGAGGGCCTGGAACGCGCCGGGTACTCGCCGGCGACGCTGCGCGGCAGCAAGAGCGGCGTGTTCGTGGGCGTGGCCGCCAACGAGTACTCGCAACTGCTGGCCGCCAACTCGGTGGACACCATCGAAGCCCACTTCATCACCGGCAACGCGCTCAACGTGATCGCGGGCCGTGTCGCCTTTGCGCTCGGCCTCGAAGGCCCCGCGATGGCGGTCGACACCGCCTGCAGTGCGTCGCTGGTGGCCGTCCACCAGGCCTGTCAGGCCCTGCACTCCGGGGACTGCGACATGGCGCTGGCCGGCGGCGTGAACGTCCTGCTGAGCCCGGCGTCCACCATCGCCACCTCGCGCGCCCGGATGCTGTCGGCCGACGGGCGGTGCAAGACCTTCGACGCCTCCGCCAACGGTTATGCGCGCAGCGAGGGCTGCGGGGTCCTGGTGCTCAAGCGCCTCAGCGACGCCGAACGCGACGGCGACCGGATCTGCGCCGTCATTGCGGGCAGCGCGGTCAACCAGGACGGCGCGTCCAGTGGTCTGACGGTGCCCAACGGGGGCGCACAGCAACGGCTCATCGCCGCCGCCCTGGCACGGGCCGGTGTCGCCGGCCGCGACGTCGACTATCTCGAGGCGCACGGTACGGGCACCTCGCTGGGCGACCCCATCGAGGTCCAGGCCGCCGCGGCCGCCTACGGCGCCGACCGCGACCCCGACCGGCCGCTGCTCATCGGATCGGTGAAGACCAACATCGGCCACCTCGAGTCGGCGGCGGGCATCGCCGGACTGATCAAGGTCGTCCTGTGCCTGCAGAACGAAATGCTGCCGCAGAATCTGCACTTCGAGAATCCGTCGCCGCACATTCCGTGGGCGTCCCTGCCGGTCCGCGTCGTCGACAAGCCGACCCCGTGGCAGACCAATGGCCACCTGCGCCGCGCCGGAGTGAGCTCGTTCGGGTTCTCCGGCACCAACGCGCACGTGCTGATCGAGGAGGCGCCGCACCGCCAGGCGACCGCCGACGCGTTCTCGGCGGGCGACGTCGCACCCGACGCCGAGGGCACCATCGCCGTCGATGACACGGTCAGGGTGTTGCCGCTGTCGGGGCGCTCACCGGAGGCGCTGGCGGCGTTGGCGCAGCGG
>CAIYOH010000298.1 GCA_903927745.1 uncultured Mycobacteriaceae bacterium | reverse complement strand
GATGTCGGGTCGGTGATCCGCGGCACCGGGACATCCGGGACACCCGGGACACCCGGGGCGGCCGGGGGTAAAACCGTCTTCGTCTTCCCCGGCCAAGGCTCGCAAAGGCTCGGCATGGGGATGGGGCTGTATGCCGGATACCCGGTGTTCGCCGAGGCGTTCGACGCGGTCGTCGGTGAACTCGACCGGCACCTGCTGCGCCCGCTGCGCGAGGTGATGTGGGGCGAAGACGAAAGCCTCGTGAACACCACGGAGTTCGCGCAGCCAGCCCTGTTCGCGGTGGGAGTGGCGCTGTTCCGGCTGCTCGAATCCTTTGGTGTGCAACCCGATCTGGTGATGGGCCATTCGGTCGGTGAGCTGGCGGCCGCCCACGTCGCCGGTGTGCTGTCGCTGGCGAACGCGGCGGTGCTGGTGGTGGCCCGGGGCCGGTTCATGCAGGATCTGCCGCCGGGTGGGGCGATGATGGCCGTGGCGGCCACCGAAGAGGAGGTGGCATCGCTGCTGAGCGCCGGGGTCGGTATCGCGGCGGTCAACGGGCCGGCGTCGGTGGTGATTTCGGGCGCCGACGACGCGGTGGCAGCGGTGGCCGATCAGCTCCGCGCCGAGGGCCGACGGGTCCACCGCCTGGCCGTGTCCCACGCGTTCCACTCGCCGCTGATGGAACCGATGATCGACGACTTCGGCACGGTCGCCGCCGGTCTCCCGGTCGGGCAACCCGCGATCCCGATCATCTCCAACGTGACCGGGCAGTTGGCGGGGCCTGACTTCGCCTCGCCCGCCTACTGGAGGCGGCATATCCGCGATGCGGTGCGCTTCGCCGACAGCATCCGCTTCGCGCTCTCCGCCGGGGCGACACGATTCCTCGAAGTCGGGCCCAGCAGCGGACTGACGGCCGCAATCGACGAGCTGCTGCCGTCTGAGCCGGAAACGATCCCCGTGATCGCGATGTCCGCGCTGCGCAAGGAGCACCCTGAGCCGGTGACGCTCACCGACGCAGTCGCGCAGGGATTCGTCACCGGCATGGACGTGAACTGGCGCGGCGTCGTCGGCGGGGCCAACCGTGTAGCCAACGTCGTGGAATTGCCCACGTATGCCTTTGAACGACGACGGTTCTGGCTGTCGAACAACGGCGTTGCGGCCGACGCCACCGGGCTCGGACTGGGCGCGAGCGACCATCCGCTCCTGGGTGCGGTGGTGGAGCTGCCGGACTCCGGTGGGGTGGTGCTGACGGGCCGGTTGTCGCCGGGCGTGCAGGGCTGGCTCGCCGACCACACAGTCGGGGGCGTCGTGCTGTTCCCCGGCGCGGGGTTCGTCGAGCTGGCGATCCGCGCCGGCGACGAGGTGGGTTGCCCGGTCGTCGATGAGTTGAATCTGGCCGCGCCCCTGGTGTTGCCCGCATCCGGGTCGGTGGCCCTTCAGGTTGTCGTCGGGGGGCCCCTGACAGCAGCACCCGGGGGAGGGGCAGAGTCCGGCACCCGCGCGGTGTCGGTGTTTTCGCGCGCCGCGACCGGATCCGGCTGGGTGCTGCACGCCGAGGGCGTGCTGAGCGCGGGATCGGTGGCGCCGGGAGCGGATTTGTCGATGTGGCCGCCGGCGGGAGCGGTCGGCCTGGATGTCGACGACGGGTACGCGCGATTGGCCGAACGCGGCTACTCCTACGGGCCGGCGTTTCGCGGCCTGACGTCGATGTGGCGCCGCGGGGACGAGGTGTTCGCGGAGGTGACGCTGCCCAGCGACGCGGGGCTGTCGGTGACCGGATTCGGCGTTCATCCGGTCCTGCTCGACGCGGCGCTGCACGCGGTGATTCTGGCAGCCGACAGCGGCGAATTGGCCGACGGATCAGTCCTGGTTCCGTTCTCGTGGCAGGGCGTGTCCCTGCACGCAGCGGGGGCTACGGCCGTGCGCGCCCGGATCGCGCCGACGGGCGGAACGTCGGCGGTGTCGATCGAGTTGGCCGACGCGCTGGGGCTGCCGGTGCTGTCGGTGTCCTCGATGATGGCGCGACCCGTCCACGATCAGCAACTGCTGGCGGCGGTGTCCAACGCGGGCCCGGACCGGCTCTTCGAGGTGCTCTGGTCGGCGCAGCCATCGGCCGACATGCAGCCGGTGGCCGTACTCCAGTGGGATGCACCGGAACCGGACGGCGCCGAGCCGGAATTCCGAACCTACCTGTTCGAGTCGCGGCCGTCGCGGCTCGACGTGGTGACGCAGGTCCATGCGGCCGCGCGGGGGGCGCTCGTGGCTCTGCACGCATGGCTGGACCGCGACCGGCCGGGAACGCTGGTGGTATCAACCCGGGGAGCCGTCGCGCTACCGGGCGAGGACGTCACCGATCTGGCGGGCGCCGCGGTCTGGGGCCTGGTGCGGGCGGCGCAGACCGAGCACCCCGGTCGGATCGTGCTCGTGGACAGCGACACGCCCCTCGATGACACCTCTGTCGCTGCGGCCGTGGCGGCCGGCGAGCCGCAGGTGGTGCTGCGCCGCGGCACCGTCCACACCGCGCGTGTCCACGGCAGCCGAGCGGTGAGCGGTCTTCTGGTGCCGCCACTAGACGGGGCGTGGCGGCTGGGGATGAGCAGTCGCGGGACATTCGAGAACCTGCTACTGGAGCGCCTGCCCGACGCCGACGCGCCGCTGGCGCCGGGGCACGTGCGGGTTGCCGTGTCGGCCATGGCCGCCAACTTCCGCGACGTGATGATTGCCCTGGGCCTATACCCCGACCCGGACGCGGCGATGGGCGTCGAGGCCTCCGGAGTGGTCCTGGAGAGCAATGCGGACACGGCGGGCTTCGCAGTCGGTGACCGTGTCGTGGGTTTGTTCCCCGAGGGCACCGGAACGGTCGCGGTGACCGACCATCGGCTGCTGGTCAAGGTGCCGACCGGTTGGTCGCATGCCGCCGCCGCAACCACGTCGGTGGTGTTCGCAACCGCCTATTACGCGCTGCGGGACCTCGCGTCGGTCGAGGCGGGACAGCGGGTACTGGTGCATGCCGCCACCGGTGGCGTGGGCATGGCCGCCGTGCAACTCGCCCGGCACTGGGGGCTCGAGGTGTTCGCCACCGCCAGCCGCGGTAAGTGGGACACCTTGCGGGCCATGGGCTTCGACGACGATCACATCGCGGACTCGCGGAGCCTCGAGTTCGAGGACAAGTTCCGTGCGGTGACCGGCGGCCGCGGCGTCGACGTGGTGCTGGACGCCCTGGCAGGGGAGTTCGTCGACGCGTCGCTGCGGCTCGTCGCCCCCGGCGGCATCTTCCTGGAGATGGGCAAGACCGACATCCGCGACCCCGATGCCGTCGCCCGGGAACACGCGAGCGTCCGCTACCGGGCATTCGACCTCTTCGAGGCTGGACCGGACCGCATCCACCAGATGCTCACCGCACTGGCCGCCCTGTTCGGCGACGAGGTGTTGCGGCCGTTGCCGGTCACCACGTTCGACATCCGGCGCGCGCCGGCCGCGCTGCGGTATCTGAGCCAAGCCCGCCATGTCGGCAAGGTCGTGCTGATGATGCCCGACGCATGGGCGTCGGGCACCGTGCTGATCACCGGCGGCACCGGCATGGCTGGTTCGGCGCTGGCGCGCCACCTCGTGACCCACAGTCGCGCCCGTCACCTGGTGCTGGTGAGTCGGCGCGGCGCGGATACTCCGGGCGCCGCCGTCCTGGTTGCCGAACTCGAGGCCGCGGGCGCCCAGATCACAGTGGCGGCGTGCGACGCGGCAGACCGGACGGCGCTGGCCAAGGTCATCGCCGATATCCCTGCCCAGCACAAGCTTTCGGCCGTGATCCACGCGGCCGGAGCTCTCGATGACGCCATGCTGATGTCGCTGACTCCCGAGCGGCTGGCCGCCGTGCTGCGGGCCAAGGTCGACGCCGCGTGGAATCTGCACGAGCTGACCCGCGACCTGGACCTGTCGGCGTTTGTGCTGTTCTCGTCGATGGCGGGGCTGGTGGGTTCATCGGGGCAGGCCAACTACGCGGCCGCCAACTCCTTCCTGGACGCGCTGGCCATCCACCGGCAAGCCCACGGCCTGCCGGGGATCTCGCTGGGCTGGGGCCTGTGGGACCAGACCAGCACCATGACCCGGGAGCTGGGCACCGTCAAGTACGCGCGCTTCGCCCGCGACGGGGTCGAGGCCATGTCGTCGGACGAAGCGCTGCAACTCTTCGATACCGCACTCGTCGTCGACGAACCGTTCGTGTTGCCGGCCCACATCGACCTCGCGGCACTTCGGGCCACGTTCGACGAGGGCAGGCTGCCGCCGATGTTCGTCGACCTCATCAACGCACCCACTCGGCGGCAGGTCGGCGATTCGCTGATCGCCGCGAAGTCGAAAACGGCTCTGCTGCAGCGCCTCGACGGCCTACCCGACGACGAACAGCACACACTGCTGTTGGACCTGGTGCGCTCCAGTATCGCCACCGTGCTGGGCAATGCCAGCCCCGAGGCGATCGACCCGGACCAGGCGTTCCAGGAGTTGGGCTTCGATTCGCTGACCGCCGTCGAGATGCGGAACCGGCTCAAAACCGCGACCGGTCTGGCTCTGTCACCCACATTGATCTTCGACTACCCGAACGCCGCCGCGCTCGCCGGCTACATCCGCCGCGAACTCGTCGGCAGCGCCGGAGCGGGAGCCGATCCGGTGGCGGTGCCCGCGGAGGCCGACATCCAGCGCGTGGTGGCGTCGATCCCGGTCAAGCGGCTACGCCAGGCCGGGGTTCTCGAACTGTTGATGGCGTTGGCCAACGAGTCCGACAGCACCGCAGGCCCGGGGCAACCTGCGGTAGCTGCGGTGACCCTGGAAGACGACATCGCGGGCATGGATCTCGACGACCTGCTCAATGCGGCGCTGAGGAACGACGATGACTAGCTCCGGCAGAAAAATGTCAGGACCCGACACGCCACACGGGGCGCTTCTGCAACGCCTCGAGGGAATTCCTGAGCACGAGCAACACGCGATCCTGGTGGACCTGGTGTGTGCGACCATCGCCACCGTCCTGCGGTCGGTCCGCCCCGAGGAGATCGACCCGGACCGAGCGGTCCAGGAGTTGTTGGGTTTTGATTCGCTGGCGGCTGTGGCGATGAGCAACCAGCTCACATCCGCGACCGGCCTGGCAATGGCGGCCACAGTGATCTTCGACTACCCCCAGCCCACGGTGCTAGCCGGTTACCTCCACGGCGAGCTCGTGGAACCATGCACGCCCGAGAACGACCGATCGACGGCCATCGCGGCACCCATGGAGAAAAACCTGGCCGACATGGATCTCGACGACCTCGTCAATACGGCGTTGCACGGCGACGACACGTGAGTGAATCCAGTCAGTGAGAATTGCCATCACCGGCGCCAGCGGAGTGCTCGGCCGCGGGCTGGCCGCACGATTGCACAGCGAGGGCCATGACATCGTCGGGCTGGCCCGTCACCGACCCGAAAGCTGGCCGAGCACCGCAGACTTCGTCGTAGGCGACATCCGGGACCCCGACACCGTGCGGCGCTGTGTGGCGGGCGCCGACGCCGTCGCGCATTGCGCGTGGGCGAAAACCCCCGGACCCTGGGCGCGGATCAGCCAGCAGGTCAACATCGGCGGCACCCGCAACGTCCTCGACGCGCTGGCCGCACGTGGCTCCGGTCGCATCGTTTTTCCATCGTCGGCGCACGTCTACGGAGCGGCGGGGAGCGCGCGCACCGAACACGACGCGATGGCCCCGGTGTCCGTTGACGGGGCCGCGCAGGCCCGTGTCGAAGAGATGCTGTTGGCGGCCGACGTCGAGTCGGCCGTGATCCGCTCGTCGCTCATCGTCGGTCGTAGCGTCGACAATTGGGTGCGCCGGCTGTTCGCACTGCCGGTGTTTCCCGCTGAGTCCGCTGACCGCCCCGTGCAAGTCGTTCACCTCGACGATGCGATCCGGGTGTTGAGGTGCGCGATCGAGGGCGCCGAGATAGCCAGAGGCCCGGTGAATGTTGCCGCCGCGGGGACGCTGACGTTGCGTCAGATCGCCGCCGCTCTGGGGCGGCCGGTGGTGCCGCTCGGAGCGATCCTGCGACGCCGCCTGGCTTCGTTGGCCGAACTGGAGTTGGTGCAGAGCGCGCCGGTGATGGATACCGCACGCCTGCGGGACGAGTGGGGTTTCCACCCCGCGTGGAACGCCGGCGAGTGCATCGAGGATCAGGCGATGGGGGTGCGCGGCCGAGTCGCCCTGGGCGGGCGGGTGATCCCCCTGCCGTGGCGGCTGGCCGTCATCGATGACCTGCCGGCCGTCGACACACCCGCCGACGATGGGGTGATTCCCAGGCCGGCGGGTCCGGAGGGACTCAACGGTGAATTCGACACCCTCATCGACCCCCGCTTCCCGACATTCCTGGCCACCAACTTGTCCGAGGCGCTGCCGGGCCCGTTCTCGCCGTCGTCGGCGTCGGTGACGGTGCGGGGCCTGCGCGCCGGTGGGGTGGGCATCGCCGAGCGGCTACGGCCCGGCGGAATCGTCGAGGACGAGATCGCCCGGCGCACGGTCGGGGTGTTCGGCCATCGGTTCTACGGGGCGATCACCACCGCGCATTTCATGGCCGAATCGGTGCCGTTCGTCACGCCGGCGACAGTGGTGGGTCACAGCGGGTTTTTCGGCCCCAGCATGGCTGCCCTGCCGATCCTCGGTGAGGAGCTTCCGGTTGCGGAACGAAGCTGGGGGAGAAGGCAACTGCGCACCGTGCGCAATATCGGAGTGTGTGGCGTCAATCTCGTCGGACTGAGCGCCGGTTCGCCACGCGACACCCGCGACTTCGTCGCCGACGTCGACCGTCTGGAGCGCCTGGCGGGGGGTGACCTCACCCGCCTGGACGACCGCAGGTTGCGCAGCCTGATTCTGCTGGCGCGCGATCTGGTCGTGCACGGATGGGTCCTGGCCTCGGGATCGTTCATTCTCTGCGCCATCTTCAATCTGCTTCTGCGGGGTGTGGCCGGGCGGGACACGGCCCCGGCGGTAGGCCCGGATCTGGCCAGTGCACGGTCTGTGGAGGCGGTGCAGCGGTTGGTGGCGGCGGCAGAACGCAACGCGGACGTCGTGCGCCTGCTGCGGGGCGAATCAGGGGATCGCCTCGGGAAGCTGGCCGTCGAGGCCCCGGAGTTTCACGCCGCGGTGCGCAACGAGTTGGCGCTGATCGGGCACCGTGGACCGGCCGAGCTCGAGATGTTGTCGACCAGTTACGCCGATGACCCGGAGTTGCTGGTGCGGATGGTGGCCAGGGCGATCGGCGCACCACCCGTGCCGGCGCCGCGGCATCCGCGAATCCCGTTGCGGGCGCGCCCTGTGGCGTGGCTGTTCACGCGGCAACTCCGCGACCGTGAGGTCCGCCGCGACAAGGTCGTGCGCGCCAACTGGGTGCTGCGGGGCCTGCTGCGCGAATACGGGCGCCGGCTGGCCGATTCCGGCGTCTTCACCGCCGTGAGCGACGTGTTCTACCTCGTGGTCGACGAACTCGACCCGCTCCCGGCCGACGTGTCGGGGCTGGTGGCGCGTCGCCGCGCCGAGCAATGCAGGCTGACCGCGATCGTTCCGCCGGCGTTCTTCAGCGGACGCTGGGAGCCCGCCGGCACGGCGTCGCCGGCACTGGCCGACGGGGACACCCTGTGCGGGGTCGGCGTCTGCGGTGGGCGGGTACGCGGCCGGGTGCGAATCGTGCGACCGGAGACGATCGACGAGTTGCAGCCCGGAGAGATACTCGTCGCGGAGGTCACCGATGTCGGCTACACCGCCGCCTTCTGCTATGCCGCCGCGGTGGTCACCGAATTGGGCGGACCGATGTCCCATGCGGCCGTGGTGGCGCGGGAATTCGGGTTCCCGTGCGTGGTCGATGCCGCGGGCGCGACGCGGCGGTTGCCGGCGGGGGCGCTGGTCGAAGTCGACGGCAGCACGGGGGAGATTCGCGTGCTCGACGCGGCACCTTCGGGTGCTGACGGGAAAATCGACGGGAAAATCGACGGGAAAATCGACGGGAAATGAGGTCGGGATCGTGATATCACCTTCGTCGGAGCTACCGGTTATCCCCGCTGCGCGCGCCGCCACCTGCCCGCTGCGTCCGCCACCGGAGTTCGTGAACTGGCGCGCGGATCCCGGGCTGCGGCGGGTGATGTACCACGGCAAGCCGGCGTGGGCGTTGAGCCGCTATCGGGATATCCGGGCGGGACTGCTGGACCCGCGCCTGTCTGCCGACACCATGCCGGGTGTGATGAAGCAGGCGGGCGCGGACAGCTCTGCGCCGGTGATCTTCGCCCGGGTCGACGACCCCGAGCACAATCGCCTGCGGCGCATGGTGACCGGCGCCTTCACGTTCCGGCGGTGCGAGGCCATGCGGACCCCGATTCAGGACCTGGTTGACCGCTACCTCGACGAGATGATCGCCGGCGGAGCGCCGGCCGATCTGGTACGCGACTTCGCCGTACCGGTGCCGTCCATGGTGATCGCGCTGCTGCTGGGGGTGCCGCCCGACGATCTGGGGATCTTTCAGCAACACACCTCGGTGAGTCTGGACACCCACTCCACCGACGAGCAGAGGGCGAACGGAGCGGCGGCCCTGTTCGCCTACATCCAGGAATTGGTGGAGCGCAAAGAGAGCGATCCGGGTGACGACATGATCAGCCGTCTGGTCACCGACTACGTGGCGACCGGCCAGCTCACCCGTGAGACCGCCACGATGACCGCCCTCATCATGCTGATCGCCGGTCACGAGACCACGGCGAACATGCTGTCGCTGGGAACCGTCGCATTGCTGGAGCGCCGCGACGTTTTCGAACTCCTCGGCCAGACCGAGGACCCTGCAGTGATCGCCAATATCGTCGAAGAGCTGATGCGCTACCTCAGCATCGTGCACAGTCAGGTCGACCGGGTGGCGACCGAGGACCTCACTCTCGGCGGTCAAGTGATCCGCGCCGGGGAGTTCGTCGTGATGAACCTGCCGGCCGGAAACTGGGACAGCGAATTCGTCGACAACCCAGAGATCTTCGACATCCACCGAAACACGAGGGGGCACGTCGGGTTCGGCTACGGAGTGCACCAGTGTATCGGGGCGAACCTCGCCCGGGTCGAAATGCAGGTCGGCTTCGCGACGTTGGCCCGCCGCCTCCCCGGCCTGGAGCTGGCGGTGGCTCCGGAGGAGCTGACATTCAAGGAAGCCGACATTTACGGCATGAAGGAACTGCCGGTCCGCTGGTGACGAGCGTGTCCCGCTCGGCAGCCGAACGCTCAGCAGCCGAAAGCGATACCGACGCCGTCGGGCGGCGGCACCGACCGCAGGCACCCGAATGGCTGGATACCCTCGGAGGCGAACCGGGCCGCCGACTGGTGTGGGTAGTTCGCACAGAACAGCCCGCCGCGGTCGGCACGGCACCGGTAGTCGCCCAACGACAGGGTGTTCCCGTCGGCCAGTTGGGGCCCGTCGCCGCGGAGGAACGGACCGGGGTCGGCGCGAGCCGCCCCCACCTGGAGCGTCGCTCCGTCAAAGTCGACCCACCCGCCCTCCCACTTGCCGTAGGCGGTGTCGGGCCGCGGCGGGGGGTTGGTCAGCCTCACCCGGCAGGCCAGCGCGCCGCGATGATCGGCCTCGATTGCGCACGAGGTTTTACCGGCCGTCGCCGTGAAAGCGATGTCGAGACCGAGCTGCGTGGTGCTGCCGTCGCGCGTCGCAGTGTGGTAGCCCGCCAGATCGACGGGATGGCCCGCCTCGATCCAGGCGGTGACATCGGCGATCGTGGCACCGGCGACCGGGGCCCCCGCAGCCGGGTGCGCTCGCAGCGCGTGCCCGGCGACCGTGTGTGAGCAGCCGGCAGCCAGAACCGCAGTGGCGACGAACGCGGCGATCCGCATCCCGACAGGCTAACGCTTCTCATCGGCATCATGACCTGGCACGCTGCTCTCATGCACGCTGAGATGGAGCGCATCATCGAGCGGCCCGACGACCTGACGGCCTCCTGGTTGACCGGGGCGATCGGCGCCGGAACCGTCACCGGTTTCACCGTGGAACGTATCGGCACCGGCCAGATGAGCGAGTGCTACCGCATCGGCCTCACCTACGCCGACACCGGGCGCACGTCCTCTCCGGGGCCCGGGTCGGTGGTGTTGAAAGTCGCCGCCAGCGACCCGACGAGCCGCCAGACCGGGCTCGCCCTCGGTCTCTACGAACGTGAGGTCCGCTTCTATCGCGATATCGCGCCACGCCTGGGCGGGCCGATCGCGCCGTGCTACCACGCGGGGATCGACACCACGACGGGCGCGTTCGACCTGCTGCTCGGCGATGCCGGGCCCGCGGCCGTCGGCGACGAACTCGCCGGGGCCACCGTCGAACAAGCGCACCTCGGTGTCGCGGAACTCGCCCGGCTGCAGGGGCCGCTGCTCGCCGACTCCGCGCTGTCCGAGGTGCCCTGGCTGAACCGCGAAGCGCCGATCAGCCAGTCGATGCTGGCAGCGCTGTACGCCGGTTTCACCGACCGCTACGGCGCCCAGATCGCGCCGGCTCACAGGATGGTGTGCGAACGTCTGGTGGCCGCATTCGACGGTTACCACGCTGTGGACGACCAGGCCCAGGGCCTGATGCACGGCGACTACCGGCTGGACAACCTGCTGTTCGGCGCCGCCGGCGCCGACCGGGCGCTGACGGTGGTGGATTGGCAGACCGTGTCGTGGGGTCCGGCCATGACCGACCTGTCCTATTTCCTGGGCACCGCGCTGCCGGCGCCGCAGCGCCGCGAGCACTACGGCGCGCTGCTGCGGACCTACCATGAGGCCCTCGGACCGGGGGCGCCGCTGGCCCTCGCCGACGTGGCCGGCGGCGTTCGGCGGCAGAGCTTCTTCGGCGTCATGATGGCCATCGTGTCGTCCATGCTGGTCGAACGCACCGAGCGGGGCGACCGGTTGTTCATGACGATGCTGGCGCGCCATTGCGATCACGTGCTCGACACCGGCGCGCTGGCCGACTTGCCCGACGCCGGGCCCGACGACGCCCTGCCCGAGCCGCTGCGCCCGTCCGACGACGACGAGGACGCTCACACGCCCACCGGCGAACCGCTGTGGAATGAGAGTTGGTACGCCGACTTCGCCGACGCCGCACAGGGTGTGGGCGGCTGGTTCCGCATCGGTCTGCTCGCCCATCAGCGCACCGCATGGATCCACGCGCTGCTGTGCGGACCCGACATGCCGACCGTAGCCGTCGACGCTGCGGTCCCCTTGCCGGCGGACCCCTGGGTGGTGCGCACCGACGCCATCGAGATCGCTCACGGGGCACCGGAACCGCTGTGCACCTACCGCGTCGACGTGCATGCGAAGGCCCAGTCCTACGCCGACCCCGCAGCCCTGCTGCGGGGCGAACCGGGAACCCCCGTCGAGATGACGATGAACCTGGTGTGGACCACCGACGGGACCCCGTACACCTACCGGGTGACCACGCGCTACGAGATTCCCTGCACCGTCTCGGGCACCGTCACCGTCGGTGACACCCGGTACGCACTCGACACGGTCCCCGGCCAGCGCGACCACTCCTGGGGGGAGCGGGACTGGTGGAGCATGGACTGGATCTGGAGCGCCCTGCACCTCGACGACGGCACCCACCTGCACGGCGTGAACATCCGCATCCCGGGCGCGCCGACCTTCAGTATCGGGTACGCCCAGAACGCCCAAGCTCCGGAGCCCCGGGTGATCGAGCTGGACGCCGTCGAATCTCAGGAAGCATTCGCGATCAACGGTTTACCGCTGGACGCGACGGTGATCTACCGACCTGTCGACATCACCGCGGACGTTCGCGTGCGCGGGCACGCCCCGGTGCGCCTGACGGCCGACGACGGCCGGGTGAGCCAGTTTCCGCGCGTCTGGGCCACCGTCGAGACAGCAGACGGCCGCCGGGGTGTCGGCTGGCTGGAGTGGAACCGCAACCCGCGCGGGTCGGAAGGTCCACCGGCGAACCAGTCCGGCTAGGGTATGCCGGTGCGAGCGTTGATCATCGTCGACGTGCAAAACGATTTCTGCCCGGGCGGGCCAGTGCCCGTGGCCGGCGGCGCGGCCGTGGTGCCGATGATCAACCACCACCTGGCCACCGAACCCGGCTATACCCACGTCGTCGCCACCCAGGACTGGCACGTCGACCCCGGCGAGCACTTCTCCGAGCACCCGGATTTCTCGTCCAGTTGGCCGCCGCACTGCGTCGCCGGAAGTCCCGGCGCACGCTTGCACCCCAACCTGGACACCAGCCGGATCGCGGCGGTGTTCCGCAAGGGCGCCCACAGCGCGGCCTACAGCGGTTTCGAGGGCGTCGACGACGACGGGACACCACTTCTCGACTGGCTGCGGCAGCGGGGGATCGACGAGGTGGACATCGCCGGCATCGCCACCGACTACTGCGTCCGGTGCACGGCGCACGACGCGGCGCACGCGGGCCTGACCACCAGGGTGTTGGTTGACCTCACCGCCGCGGTCGGGGCGGACTCGGCGGCAGTGGCGCTGGCGGGGATGCGGACCGCCGGAGTCACGGTCGTCGGTGGGCCCTGATGGGCTCGCTGAGTGATCGGCCCGACCGGCCGCTGCGACGGCGGAGCCTGCTGCGCGGCGCCGGTGCGCTTGCGGCGGCGTCGCTGACACCGTGGGCGGGCGGCTGCGCACCCGACGATGATTCGGTGACCTTTTTCTTCTCGGCCAACCCCGAGGAGCGCGACGCCCGGCTGCGCGTCATCGATGAGTTCCACCGCCGCCATCCCGACATCCGCGTGCGGCCGGTGCTGTCCGGCCCGGGAATGATGCAGCAGCTGTCGACGTTCTGCGCCGGCGGCAAATGCCCGGACGTGATCATGGCCTGGGATCTGACCTACGCTGAACTGGCCGGGCGCGGAGTGCTGCTGGACCTCAACACCATGCTGGCTCAGGATGCGTCGTTCGCCACCGACCTGAAGTCCGATGGCATCGAGGAGCTCTCCGACACGTTCACCTACAACGGCGGCCGGTACGCCCTTCCCGAACAGTGGTCGGGAAACTTTCTCTACTACAACAAGCGGATTTTCGCAGACGCCGGCATCGCAGAGCCGCCCGCGACGTGGCAGACACCGTGGACGTTCGACGAGTTCCTCGACACCGCAGAGAATCTCACCAAGCGCAACGCCTCGGGGCGGGTCGGTCAATGGGGCTTCGTCAACACCTACGTCTCGTACTACTCCGCCGGACTGTTCGCCTTGAACAACGGCGTGCCGTGGTCCACGCCGCGTAAAAATCCCACACACCTCAACTTCGACAACGACGCCTTCATCCAGGCCGTCCAGTTCTACGCCGACCTCGTCAACAAATACCGGGTCGCGCCCAACAGCTCGGACCAGCAGTCCATGTCCACCGCGGACCTGTTCTCGAACGGCAGGGCCGCCATCGCGCTGGGCGGGCACGCTCGCTACCAGACCTTCATCCGCGCCGACGGCCTTGACTTCGACGTCATGCCGCTGCCGATCGGTCCGCGGCGGCCGAGCCGCTCGTCGTGCTCGAATATCGGCACGACCGGACTGGCCATCGCCGCCAGCAGCAGACGCAGGGAACAGGCATGGCAATTCGTCAAATTCGCAGCCGGACCCGTAGGGCAGGCGATTGTCGGTGAATCCAGCCTGTTCGTCCCCGTGCTGCGGTCCGCGCTCACCTCGGAGGGGTTCGCCCGCGCTCACCGTGACATCGGCCATGTGGCCGTTCTCACCGACGGCCCCGCCCAGTCCGAGGGCCTCCCGGTGACACCCGCGTGGGAGAAGGTCTACGCCCTGATGGAACGCAACCTGGGGCCCGTGCTGCGGGGAACCCGGCCCGCGACCTCGCTCACCGGACTCGCGCACGACGTCGACCAAGTACTGAGAAACGCGTGACGGCGGCCGGCTCCGCCCTGTCCCGTCGGCGTGCGCGCGCCGGTCGGGTGTTCGTCGCACCGAACCTGGCCGCCGTCGCGGTCTTCATGTTGTTCCCGTTGGGCTTTTCGCTCTACATGAGCTTCCAGAGCTGGGACGTGTTCCAGCCGCCCACGTTCGTGGGACTGAACAACTTCCGCGACCTGCTCACCTCCGACCCGTTGTTTGGCATCGCGATCCGCAACACCGCCATCCTCATTCTCGGGACGGTGATCCCGACGGTCCTGATCAGCCTGGTAGTCGCCGCCTTGCTGAACCGGCACATCACGGGGATCGGTGTATTCCGGACAATCGTGTTTCTGCCGCTGGCCATTTCGTCGGTGGTGATGGCCGTCGTCTGGCAGTTCGCCTTCAACACCGAGAACGGGCTACTCAACATCATGCTCGGCTGGGTGGGCCTGGGTCCGGTTCCGTGGTTGGTCGATCCGAAGTGGGCCATGGTCTCCCTCTGCCTGGTGAGCGTGTGGCGGAGCGTCCCGTTCACCACGGTCGTGTTGTTGGCAGCGATGCAGGGAGTCCCAGAGACCGTCTACGAGGCGGCGCGCATTGACGGTGCCGGCGCCGCGCGGCAGCTCGTGTCGATCACCGTGCCGCTGATCCGCGGCTCGATATCGTTCGTTGTCGTCATCTCGGTGATCCACGCGTTCCAGGCGTTCGATTTGGTGTACGTCCTCAACGGCGCCAACGGCGGGCCGGAGAGCGCCACCTACGTGCTGGGTATCATGCTGTTCCAGCGGGCATTCACCTTCCTTGAGTTCGGTTATGCCTCCGCGCTGGCATGGGTGATGTTCGCCGTTCTGCTGGTGTTGACCCTGATCCAACTACGACTCTCCCAACGGCGATCCTTGGAGACTTCACGTGGGCTTGCATGAGCGGCTGTTCACCCGCAAGATCCTTCGCGCCGTCCTCCTCTACGCGGCGCTGATCGCCGTCGCGTGGGTCTGGTTGTTTCCGATCGCCTGGGCGGTGTCGGGCTCGTTGAAGACCGAAGGCGAGATCAGCCAGCCCACGTTGCTCCCGGCGCACCCCCAGTGGTCGAACTACACCGAGGTGTTCGCGCTGATGCCATTCTGGCGGATGTTCCTCAACACGGTCCTCTATGCCGGTTGCGTCACGGCCGGCCAGGTGTTCTTCTGCTCGCTCGCCGGATACGCCTTTGCGCGCCTGGACTTTCGGGGCCGAGATGCGCTGTTCGTGGTGTACCTGGGTACCTTGATGGTGCCGCTGACGGTGACAGTGATTCCGCAGTTCATTCTGATGCGCACAGTGGGATGGGTCGACACCCCGTGGGCGATGATCGTCCCGGGACTGTTCGGGAGCGCCTTCGGTACGTATCTCATGCGGCAGTTCTTCCACACGCTCCCGACGGATCTCGAGGAGGCAGCCACGCTGGACGGCTGCTCGCCGTGGCAGATCTACTGGCGGGTGCTGTTGCCGCACGCCCGGCCGGCGGTGATGGTGCTCGCCGTGCTCACCTGGGTCAACGTGTGGAACGACTTTCTGTGGCCGCTGTTGATGCTCCAGCGCAACAGCCTCGCGACGCTGACGCTGGGACTGGTCCGGCTGCGGGGCGAGTACGTGTCGAGGTGGCCGATCATCACGGCCACCTCGGTGCTGATCCTGCTGCCCCTCATCCTCATCTATGCCCTCGCGCAGCGCTCCTTCGTGCGCGGTATCGCTGTCACCGGGATCAGTGGGTAGAGCGCCATGGCTTCGGTGAGTTTCGAGAAAGCAACGCGGCGATACCCGGGGGCGGAGCGGGCGGCCCTGGACAATCTCGACTTGCGGATCGGCGACGGCGAGTTCGTGGTCCTGGTCGGACCGTCCGGATGCGGCAAGACGACCTCGCTGCGCATGCTCGCCGGGCTGGAGACGGTGGACTCGGGGTGCATTCGGATCGGCGACCGCGACGTGACCGACAGCGATCCCAAGGACCGAGACGTCGCGATGGTCTTTCAGAACTACGCCCTCTACCCGCACATGACGGTGGCGCAGAACATGGGCTTCGCGTTGAAGATTGCGAAAATGCCGAAGGCGGAGATCGGTGATCGCGTGCTGCACGCGGCGAAATTGCTCGACCTGGAGCCTTACCTGAATCGCAAGCCGAAAGACCTCTCCGGCGGCCAACGCCAGCGGGTGGCAATGGGCCGGGCGATCGTCCGCCGCCCCCAGGTGTTCCTGATGGACGAGCCTTTGTCCAACCTCGACGCCAAACTGCGGGTGCAAACACGCAACCAGATCGCCGCGCTCCAACGTCAACTCGCGACGACCACCGTCTACGTCACCCACGACCAGGTCGAGGCGATGACCATGGGGGACCGCGTCGCCGTGTTGTGCGACGGGGTGCTGCAGCAAGTCGCGCCGCCCCGCGAGCTCTACCGCAACCCCACCAACGTGTTCGTTGCGGGATTCATCGGGTCGCCGGCGATGAACCTGTTCACCCTGCCCGTCGCGGATTCGTCGGTATCGCTGGGGGATTGGCCGATCCCGTTGCCCCGGGAGATCGCCAGCGCGGCGCGCGAGGTTGTCGTCGGTGTCCGCCCCGAGCATTTCGAACTGGGTGACCGCGGTGTCGAGATGGAGGTGGACGTCGTCGAGGAGCTCGGCGCGGACGCCTATCTCTACGGCCACATCACAGAGTCGGGCAGGGCCATCGACCAGCCCGTTGTTGCGCGCGCCGACGGGCACAACCCGCCACCCAAGGGCAGCCGCGTGCGGCTACACCCCGAACCCGGTCATCTGCATTTCTTCGCCGCCGACGGGCACCGAATCAGCTGACACGCACCAGAGGTCAATACGGGCGGTTCGTCGGGCGCTGTCCCCGCGACGCGCCGCGGTGGTGGGGACGCTGGTGCGGAGCGCGGTGCGGCATCCGGCGTTCGTTGGCAACATCACGGGCGCTCGGAGTACCAGAAAGATAGCCGGCGCGCACCAGAGCGACAATGCTTGACGCCCACTGGGTCAGGTCCACTCTCCACCTCGCTCACCGCTACACCACGGTTCACCGGTAGTCACACCATTGTGTCAACGGTATCACCGCCGCGGCCCTGAGGCCGTCAACGCCACGCGGATTCGCGGCGGGCGCGTCGCGACGGATTGCGGGCGCAAAGCTCCCTAGTATTGCCGCGTGGCGGATCGCTATGGGCCCGATGTGCTGGCCGCGGGTCGACGCAAACCCCGCTCACCGGAGCGACACGTCGAGCTGGGGATGGTCGTCGAGGACGCCGAGACCGGCTACGTGGGCGCGGTAGTCCGTGTCGACTACGGCCGCATCGATCTCGAGGACCGGCACGGCCGGACGCGAGGTTTCCCGCTGGGGGGCGGATATCTCCTCGACGGGCGGCCCGTCGTCCTCATCGCGCCGCGGGGCGCACTGTCTGGGGCCGCGGGCACGACACCGTCCGGCTCGGTTGCCGTTACGGGCGGACGCGCCCGCGTCGCACGGGCCAGCCGGATCTACGTCGAAGGCCGCCACGACGCCGAGCTGGTCGAACAGGTATGGGGAGAGGACCTGCGGATCGAGGGTGTCGTCGTCGAGCACCTCGGTGGCGTGGATGACCTCGTGGCGATCGTGGCGGAGTTCTCTCCCGGACCGGGGCGCCGACTCGGCGTACTCGTCGATCACCTGGTCGCGGGATCGAAAGAGGCGAGGATCGCCGATGCGGTGCGCCGGGGGCCGGGCGGGCGTGACGCCCTGGTCGTCGGTCACCCGTACGTCGACATCTGGCAGGCCGTCAAGCCCCAGCGAGTCGGTCTGGCGATCTGGCCGGAGGTGCCCCGGCACGTGGAGTGGAAACGCGGCGCGTGTGACGCGCTGGGCCGCAACAGTGACAGCCAGGCCGACATCGCGGCGGCCTGGCGGCATATCCTGTCCCGGGTTCGTGACTGGAACGATCTGGAGCCGGCGTTGATCGGCCGGGTTGAGGAGCTGATCGACTTCGTCACCGCCACTGGTGAACAGTGAACGCTTCCTTAACTTAGGGACCAAAGCCTCGCGCCAGATCATTCCCGAAGTGAATAATCTGGCTGGACAGGCATCAGATAGGGATGGGACCAGGGACATGGCAGCAGCAGCAGAAACCGTGACCAAGCACCGCGGCATCGTCGTCGCGGTCGACGGCTCGCCCGCGTCGGATGCCGCCGTGGTGTGGGCGGTCCACGACGCGGCGTTGCGCAACGTGGCGTTGACGGTTGTGCACGCGGTGGTGACCCCCACCGCGAGCTGGCCGCCGATGGCCTACCCCGAGTCCCTGGCGGTGAGGCTGGAGGACGAGGGCAAGAAGGCGGTCATGCACGCGGTGACCCTCGCCGAGGAGGCGAAGCCGGCCGACAGCAAGATCGTCATCGGCCGGGAGTTGGTATTCGGTAACCCGACAACGGCGCTGATCGAGATGTCCCACGAGGCGGAGATGATCGTGATGGGCACCGCCGGACATGGGGTGCTGGCGCGCGGCGTCCTCGGTTCGGTCAGCTCGACCCTGGCGCGTCAGGCGCACTGCCCGGTCGCCGTCATCCACGGGGACGCCACGGTGCCCGCGCCGGACGCTCCCGTGCTCGTCGGCGTCGACGGTTCGAAAACCTCCGAGCGGGCGACCGCGATCGCGTTCGACGAGGCGTCTCGTCGCGGCGTCGACCTGCTGGCCGTGCATGCGTGGAGTGACGTGGTGGTGACTGCCGATCTGCCGGAAATGGACTGGGCGACGGTGGAGGCGGCGGCGGAGCGCAGCCTGGCCGAAAGCCTCGCGGGCTGGCAGGAGCAGTATCCCGACGTGACGGTGCACCGATTGGTCGTGCGGGATCGGCCCGCTCACCAACTTGCGGAGAGGGCCGAGTCCGCTCAGCTTCTGGTCGTGGGAAGTCACGGCCGGGGCGGTTTGACCGGTGCGCTGCTGGGCTCGGTGAGCAATTCGGTGTTGCAACATGTCCGGACACCGCTCATCGTGGCCCGGACGTCGGCAGCGTAACGGCCCGTGTCGGAGCCGCGCCGCCCGCTGAGCGGCCTGTCGGACATGCGTGCGTTCTTTCATAACAACGCCACGCCGCTGTATTTCATCTCGCCGACCCCGTTCAACCTGCTGGGAATCGACCGCTGGGTCCGTAACTTCTACTATCTGACGTACTTCGACTCGTTCGAGGGCGAGCATCCGCGCGTAGTCGTGCCCCGCCGTCGCGACCGCGTCGATTTCGGGTCGATGGGGGACGTGTGCAACCACCTCCTCGGCGATCCCGAGATGCTCGAGTTCATCGCGCAGCAGGGACCCGGCGGTAAGGCCTGTTTCGTGATGCTCGACGAGGAGACGCAGGCGCTCGCGCACCAGGCGGGCCTCCAGGTCATGCACCCCCCGGCAGAGCTGCGCCAGCGACTGGGCTCCAAGGTCGTCATGACGCGCCTTGCCGATGAAGCGGGCGTGCTGAGCGTGCCGCACGCAATCGGGCGGGCCGGCTCGTACGACGAGCTCTCGGCGTTGGCGGACGCCGCCGGGCTGGGTGATGACCTCGTCGTCGAGGCCGCGTACGGCGACGCCGGGAGCGGGACGTTCTTCATCCGCGGCCGGAGCGACTGGGATCAGTGCGCTGCCGACCTGTCGCAGCAGGCGGAAGTCAAAGTCATGAAGCGCATCCGCAACGTCGAGGTATGCATCGAGGGTGCGGTGACGCGCCACGGCACTGTGATCGGGCCCGCGATGACCAGCCTTGTCGGCTACCCGGAGCTCACGTCCGGCAAGGGCAGCTGGTGCGGCAACGACATCTGGCGCGAGGCACTGCCGCCGGCGCAGACGCGCGCCGCGCGGGAGATGATCCGCAAACTGGGTGATGTCCTGAGCCGCGAGGGTTACCGGGGCTACTTCGAGGTCGACCTGCTGCGCGATCTGGACTCCGATGAGCTCTACCTGGGCGAGGTGAACCCGCGACTGAGCGGCGCCAGCCCGATGACGAATCTGACCACCGAGGCCCACGCCGACATGCCACTGTTCCTCTTCCATCTGCTCGAGTACATGGATGTGGACTACGAGCTCGACATTGACGAGATCAATGGGCGCTGGGAGCGGGGCTATGGCGAGAACGAGGTCTGGGGTCAGCTGATCATCTCGGAGACCGCGCCGGAGCTTGGGCTCTTCACCGCGACACCGCGCACGGGGGTGTGGCGCTTGCAGGAAGACGGGCGCGTCTCGTTTGCGCGTCCGGGCAATGACTGGTCCACGCTGCTCGACGAGTCCGAGGCCTTTTACATGCGGGTTGCGGCGCCCGGCGACTTACGCTGCGAGGGAGCGCAACTCGGTGTGCTGTTCACCCGAGGGCACCTGCAAACCGATGACTACCAGCTCACCGAGCGCTGCCGGCGCTGGGTCGAGGGCATCAAGGCCAAGTTCGCCTCGACACCCCTTGCGCCGGCCGCGCCGATCGTCTCGCGGCTCGTCGCCCGTGCGTGAGCGGCGGTAAGCCCGGGTCCGCCCCGCCCGGTGTCTCGCTGGAGAACTGGCTGTCGGCGCCCTATTTGCGATGGTCGTTGCAGCATGTCCAGGACATGGTGCCGACCGCGGTGATCTCGCGCGGGGCCGGGCCGGTCGCAGCGTTGCCCGTCGCCGGTGCTCCGTTGTCCGACGTCCGGGTGAGCGGAACCGGTGGAGCATCCACCACCGTTGGCGGGGTGATGGCCGCCACCGCCACCGACGGGTGGGCCGTCGCCCACCGCGGGTCGATGGTGACCGAGGAATACCTCGACGGCCTGGGCGCCCAGACCCGGCATCTGCTGTTCTCGGTGAGCAAGTCGATGGTGTCGGCCGTGGTCGGGGCGCTGCACGGTGCCGGTGCGATCGACCTCGAGGCGCCTGTCACGGCATACGTCCCCGCATTGGCGAACTGCGGCTACGCCGGCGCGACGGTGCGCCATCTGCTGGATATGAGGTCGGGGATCGCCTTCTCCGAGGATTACGCCGACCCAGACGCCGAGATACACGTCATGGACCAGGCGATCGGTTGGGCCCCCAGGAGTGGCCCGCAGGTCTCCGCGACGCTGCGTGACTTCCTGATGACCCTGCGCCGGAAGTCGGCCCACGGCGGCCCGTTCGAATATCGCTCGTGTGAGACCAACGTCCTGGGCTGGATTTGCGAGGCTGCCGCCGGCCAGGGGATGCCCGCTCTGATGTCGGAACTTCTGTGGAGCCGGATCGGCGCATGCGGCGACGCCACCATCGGTGTGGACTGCGCCGGTGCGGCAATAGTCGACGGCGGTATCAGCGCCTGCCTCACCGACATGATCCGCTTCGGGTCGCTGTTCCTGAACGACGGGGCCTCGTTGACCGGCCGGCAAGTGGTGCCCGCAGCGTGGATCACCGACACGCTTGACGGTGGACGGGATTCGCGTCAGGCATTCGCCGCCAGTCCCGACGACACCGACATGCCCGGCGGCATGTACCGCAACCAGATGTGGTTCCCCTACCCGGGCAGCGCCGTCGTGCTCTGCCTGGGCATGTGCGGTCAGGTGATCTACATCAACCGCACCGCCGAGATGGTTGCCGCCAAGTTGTCCGCCCGGCACCATTCGCACGAGCCGCATATGGTGGCAACGCTGCGTGCGTTCGACGCGGTGGCGACCGAACTGGCGGGACGCTAAGGCCCCCGCCCCGGGGCCGTACCCCGCGCAGCGGAGACCTCTCGCGTCGGACTCAGCGACACCAGCAGCGCCCCGGCGGCGAATATCGCGGCGGTGCGCCAGTCGAAACGGCCGTCGGGGGCGAAGCCCCGCTCGGCGAGTCGGTGCAGGCCGCCGGCGGCCAGGGCGGCGCCGGTCAGCATGGCAACGACCCCGGCGCCCCTCCCGGCGCGGCGCACCCCGAGCATCGGCAGGGGAGCCGCGACGACGCGGCGCAGACACCACAGCAGGATCATCTCGGCTGCCGTGACCGCGCCCAGGATGACGATCCACTCCAGCCGGACCAGCCACCAGGCGGCCGTGCCCTCGGACGGCTGAGGGAGGAGCCCCGCGGGATAGGCCACGATCGCGACCAGGACGACCGGGATCATGTGCCACAGGTACAGCGCCATCACATTCGTATTGGCGACCGACAGCACCCGCCGCACGGCGAGAGGCCGCAAGGCGCGGTTCAGCGCCGGTGCGGCGGCCATCCCCAGACCGACCTGGGCGCACCCGTAGGCCAGCATCGCCACCGTCGGTGGCGACGTGTTCTCGATCGCTTGGCCGGGCACGCCGATCATGCTGACCGGGTAGGGCCCGAGCCACATCAGCAACGCCAGCGCGACCGCAGACCCGGCCGCCAGCACCACGGGCCGACGGCCGGCCAACAACCCTGCGTGCCAGACGATTCCGAGTTGATAGAGCGTCCCCCAGCACAACAGGTAGTTCAGCCAGCCGAGGTAGGGCACGTGCCCCGTGAGCGTGGCGGCATCGACGATCACGACGCCGGCGGCGAGCGCCGCCGGTGACCGCAGACCCCAACGGCGTTGTGCCGCAACAGCGACGGGTGTCAGCGACACCACCAGCACGTAGACGGCGAGGAACCACAGGTGCATCGCCACCGCCCAGCCCGCGTACTCGAGCACGTCGCCGACAACCCCCGCGGCCTGCAGGGCCACCACGACCGCCGACACCAACGCCACGTAGACGGCTGTCGGTCCCAGAACCCGCGCCAGCCGGCGCCGCACCCAGGCCTCACTCGCGTCTCGATGAGCCCAGGACAGCGCCCCCGCGAAGCCGGCCACGAAGAAGAACATCGGGACGGCTTGGAAAAACCACGTCAGCCACTGCGTCCACGGTATGTCGACGAGCGGGTTCTCCCGGCCGAACAGCCCGTCGCGGTAGGTGACGGAACCGGCGAGCCAGTGGCCGAGCACGATCAGGATGACACCCGATACGCGGTAGAAGTCCATCGCCAGGTTGCGGTTCGGACGCGCCGAATCGGTGCTCTCCACGCCTGGCGACGGTACCCGTCGCGGGCCCCGGCGAAGCCCAGGGCAGAATCTGCCGTGTGAAATCCGCTCACTTAGGTGGCCTGCAGGTCGGGCGCATCGGCCTTGGCGCGATGGGAATGTCCGTCGCCTACGCGGGGGCCGGCAGCGACGACGCCGAATCCATCCGCACCATCCACCGCGCGATCGACCTGGGCGTGACGCTGATCGACACCGCCGAGATATACGGCCCGTACGTCAACGAGGAACTCCTCGCCCGGGCGCTGCAGGGCCGCCGGGATCAGGTGGTGCTGGCGACGAAATTCGGCCTGCTCTCCCACACCGGCCGCAACACTCTGGACAGCAGCCCCGCCAATATCCGCACCGCGGTGGACGGCTCGCTGCGCAGGCTGGGCACCGACCACATCGACCTCTACTACCAGCATCGACTCGACCGGCAGACCCCGATCGAGGACACCGTGGGGGCGCTTGCGGAGCTGGTCGGCGCGGGGAAAGTGCGCCACGTCGGGCTGTACGAAGTCGGCGTGAACACCATCCGGCGTGCGCACGCCGTGCACCCGATCGCCGCCGTGCAGTCGGAGTACTCGTTGTGGACGAGGGATCCCGAGGACGCTGTGCTGCCGGTGCTGCGGGAGCTGGGTATCGGGTTTGTCGCCTACTCGCCGCTGGGCCGGGGCTTTCTCACCGGTGCGATCCGCTCCGCCGCTGTGCTGCCCGACACCGACTTCCGCAAGACTAATCCGCGGTTTTTCGACCAGAACTTCGCCCACAATCTGAAGAGCGCGGACGAGCTGCGCGACATCAGTGCCGACGTCGGTGCGACTCCCGCTCAGGTCGCGCTGGCGTGGCTGCTGCGCCAGGGCTCTGCCGGGGGATCGGATATCGTGCCGATTCCGGGGACCAAGCGTGTGGCCCGCCTCGAGGAGAACGTCGGAGCGGATTCCGTCGAGCTCACCGAGGCTCACCTCGCGCGGCTCGACCGGCTCACCCCGGCAGTCGGGGGACACCACGCCGACGCGCAAATGGAGTGGATCGACCGCTAGTCCGCCTGCTCGACGGCATCGGGTGCGTTGGCTTCGGAGCCGGACTCGGCGCCGGACACGGCCGACTGGCTCCTGACTTTGCTGACGATGACCGCGGCGCCACCGGCCGCGAGCAGCAGGGGCAACTCTGCGGCGCCCACCAGGCCGATCACGGCGGCGGCGACCACGGTGCGGGGGCGTATGCGGCGCTGCCTGATGCCGGTTCGCATGTCCTGCATTGTCACCACGACGCCCTCCGCCAGAGCGGTCCCGATCTTGCTGACCGTCGAGACGGTCTCGTCGGCGACCGAACTGACGGACGCCATGGCACGGTCGATAACGGTCGCAGCGCGGACGGGCTGGTTGTTCTCGTTCGTCACCTAAAGTTCGTCATCCGTTCGGCTCGTGGATTGCCTGTCGGCGCTGTTCGTACCGTCCCGATCCCTACCGTAGGACCTGGGTCGCAGCCCGACTTGTCGGTTGCGTGAATCTTGCGTGTCTAGTGGGTGATCTGGAGAGGACGGTCGAGCAACAGCCATGGTCATTGGACCAATCGTTTCGGGGCTCCGAGTGGTGGTTGCCGGCGGAGCCGCCGCGGCGGCCGAGCTGTTGGGCGGCGAGCGGTCTCGCCGCAGCTGGTCCGGCAATGGTCGGGGCTGGATCGAGCTGCGCCGACCCGCGGAGCGCGCCGACGACTATGCCGCTGTCGTCGAGAGGGCCATCGCCGGAACCAAGGGTGTTGTGCGCACCCAATTCAACTGGCCACTGTCGCGGGTGATCGTCGACGTTGCCGACAACGGTCCGAGCATCAAGGATCTGGCCATGATGGTGGAGGCCATCGAGGCGGTCTTCGCCGAGGCGGCCGCTCAGGATGAATCATCCACAGCGCTCGCGGTGCCCGCGTCGCCCACGTCCTCCCCGCCGAGCCTGTTCGATATTCCCGGGGACGCCGCGGAGGTCGTCAACCGTTTGAGCCTGCTGGCAGCCAAGGCCACGGCGTTGGGTGTCTCTGCGGTGCTGCAGATCACGCGGATGCCGAGGTTGCCGCGAGCATTCGCCGCCGCGACCACCTTCGCCGAAGCGCAGCCCGACGTACGCCGGGTCTTCGAGCTCGCACTCGGGCGGGCCCGGGCCGATGCCGTGCTCGCGCTGGGAACGGCTGTCACGCAGTCGCTCGGTCAAACCCCCTCGGTGATCGCCGCCGACATGCTGATGCGGACCCTGCGACTCATCGAATCGCTGGCGGCCGTCGATGCCTGGAACGAGCACGAACCGCGCCTGGCGATTGACGCGGCATGCGAGCCGCTGCCGCACACCGCCCGGCCCAGGCCGGTGCCGGACACCGCCGCTGAAAACTACACGAGGGCGGCGACGGCAGCCGGCCTCGCCGGTGCTGTCGCCCTGTGCGTCAGCGGCGGCGCCGAACTGGCCAGCGAGGCAGTCATTGTCGCCGCGCCGCGGGCACTCAACTACGCCCGCGAGTCGTTCGCGGCCACCTTCTCCGCCGGTCTGAGCCGCCAGCACCATGCGTTGGTCATGCGGCCCGACGCGTTGCGGCGACTCGACGGCATCGACGTTCTGGTCGTCGACCCGGCAGTTCTGGTGGGCGACGGCCTGCGCGTCGCGGAGATCAGCGGGGTCGAGGGGGAGCTCCGCACGACGGTGTGGCAATGCGCCCAATCCGACGTCAGCGCTGGCCTGCTCGGTCCCGGAGTTCACACCGGGGTCGCCCTGTCACCCGCACACGAGCTGCCCGCCCTGCGTGACCTGGAGGTCGTCGTCTCGCGCACCGCGGACCCGTTCGCCGAACCGCTCATGGCGGCGGCGCGTGCGGCGGATCTCACGCTCGTGTCCGTGGATCTGGCCGACACCGGGCACCTGCGCGGAACGTTCGACGAACTGTTCCCCGCCGGAGACGACGTCGATCTGGCCATCTGCGCCGCTGTGCAACAGTTGCAGGCGGCCGGGAAAACCGTCGCCGTCGTCGGGCGGGACCTTCCGAATGCGTTGTCGGCCGCCGACGTCGGGATGGCGGTGTGGGCCGAGGGCGGGCCGCCTGCGTGGACCGCGGATGTGCTGCTGCCGAGCCTGAAAGTCGCATGCCGCGTCCTCGCCGCGATACCCGCCGCCAGATCCGCGGCCCGGCGGGGTCTCGAGTTGGCCGCCGCAGGCACGGTCCTCGGGTCGCTGACACTGGTGCCGGGTGTGCGGGCGGCAGGCGTGCGACCGAGCATTGCCGCCGCGGCCCTGGCGCTCATCCCCGGCTACGCGATCGCGCGCGGCGCCGCTACGCGGCCCGACCCGACCGCCGCGACAGACATTGAATGGCACGCCCTCGAGGTCGGCCAGGTGCGGCACGAGCTCGAAACCCTTCGGCCGCTCGTCGGGAGTGCCGCCGAGGTGGCCACGCGGCCGCACACGCGGTTGACACGAGCGACTGCCGACCTCGCCAACGGCGGCAAGGACGTCGTTGAGGCGCTGTGGGCGGAGATGCAGGATCCCCTCACGCCGATCCTGGCGACCGGGGCGATGGCGAGCGCGTTCGTCGGTTCTCCCATCGACGGGATTCTTGTCGGGATTGTGCTGCTGGGCAGTGCCGGTATTGCCGCGGCGCAGCGGCTCAGCTCGGACCGCCAGCTCCAGAAGATGCTGAGCGCACAAGCGCCGCTGGCCCGCATCACCACGGGCCCGGACTCCTTCGAGCTCGTCGACACCACAAGCCTGACGGTGGGAATGACCATCGAGGTCCGAGCCGGCGAGGTCGTTCCCGCAGACGCGCGCCTGATCAGCGCGGTCGCCGTCGAGGTCGACGAGTCTTCGCTGACCGGTGAGTCGCTTCCTGTCACGAAAAGCCCCCTCGCCACACCGGGCCGCCCCCTGGCGGAACGGACCTGCATGATCTACGAGGGTTCCACGGTGCTCAGCGGCGTGTGCCGCGCGGTAGTGGTGGCGGTCGGCGACGCGACCGCAGGGGGCCGGGCTATGTCGCTGGCCCCGCGCCGACGCGATGAGGTGGGGTTGCACGCACAGCTCGCCGGCGTGACCGCGAAGGTCCTGCCGTGGACCCTCAGCGGTGGCGCTGGCGTGGTCGCCACGGCACTGCTGCGTGGGTCGGGTGTCCGGGACGCCGTGAGCAGCGGGGTGTACTGCGCGGTGGCCGCAGTGCCGGAAGGCCTGCCACTGGTCGCGACCCTGGCTCAACGCGAGGCGGCCAGGCGGCTGACGGAACGCGACGTTCTCGTCCGGGCTCCCCGATCGGTCGAGACGCTGGGCCGGGTCGAGGTCGTGTGCTTCGACAAGACCGGGACGCTCAGTGAGAACCGCCTCGAGGTGACGGCGATCTCCGCGCAGCCCGACTCCGACGACGAGGCGATCCTGCAGCGCGCCGCCCTCGCGACGCCGATGGCGATCCACGAGCACGCGCCGCTGCAGGCGACGGACGCCGCGGTCGTCAACCGGGCCGGATTCCAACCGGAGCGTGACCTCGAGCTGCCGTTCCGTGCCGGCCGGTCGTACGCGGCGGGCTTGTGCGGCCACACACTGGCGGTCAAAGGCGGTCCGGAGATGGTCCTCGCGGCATGTGTCGAGGGTCAGGACGACGACATCCGCGAAGCGCTGTTGGCCCGCGTCCACGATATGGCCGCGCGCGGCCTGCGGGTGATCGCGGTCGCCGACCGGACGCTGACGGACGCCGACCTCGAGATCGCTCACGACAAGGGTCTGGAACCTCTGTGCGGCGCCGACCTGCACCTGCTCGGGTTCCTCGGGATCACCGACAGGCCGCGAGTCGACGCCCGTGAACTTCTGCTCGGTCTCGCCAAGCGGGAGATCGGCGTGCGTGTCATCACCGGCGACCACCCGGCTACCGCCCGTGCGATCGCGAGGGAGATCGGACTCGAGGTCGCCGATGACGAGATCATCACGGGCGCGCGATGGGAACGGTTGTCGATCGCCGAGCGGGCAGAGGTGGTCAGGGAGAACATCATCTACGCCCGCATGTCCCCCGAGCAGAAGGTGCAGATCGTCCAGCAGATCAGCCAATCCGGTTGCATTACCGCGATGGTGGGAGACGGTGCCAACGACGCCGCTGCCATCCGCGCCGCCGCCGTCGGGGTCGGAGTGTCGTCGCACGGAAGCGACCCGGCCCGCGGTGCCGCCGATGTGGTGTTGACTCAGGGGCGCGTCGGCAGCCTGCTCGAGGCTATCGACGAGGGTCACCGGCTGTGGCAGCAGGCGCAGGCCGCCGTCGCGATGTTGCTCGGCGGCAACGCCGGCGAGGTGGCCTTCAACGTCTACGGCACGATGGTGCGCGGCATCGCGCCGTTGACCGCCAGGCAGATCCTGCTCGTGAACATCCTGACCGATGTGTTCCCCACGACCGCGGTTGCGGTCAGTGCCGTGCGCAATATGCGACCGCCGTCGCAGCGGGGGATCAACATGGACGATCTCACCCACACCGTCGCGATCCGGGGCGCCGCGACCACCCTCGGCGCCAGCGCGTCGTGGTCCCTGGCGAATCTGACCAGCAGAAATCCGCAACGAACATCAACGATCGGGTTGGTGGGGTTGGTCACGACGCAACTTGGGCAGACCTTGCTGGAATCGCGCGATCCGCTCGTGATCGGCACCTGCGCGGGAACATTCGCGACGCTGGCCGCGCTGATCACGACGCCCGGCGTCAGCGGTCTGGTCGGGTGCGTGCCCCTGGGCCCGTTGGGATGGCTGGAGGGAGTCGCGCCGGCGGTGGGTCTGACTTTCCTGACGGCGTCCAAGCCCGACTATCTGCTCCGGATGGCGTCACTCATTGGTCGTCGCGTCACCGGCTATGCGATCGGGGTCGACCGTCGCTTAGACGAGGTGGTGGCCGACGTGGTGGCCTCGATCTCCACCTGGGCCCAGGAACACCGAGGTGCCGACCCCGGCGTCGCCGACGATTCGTTTCCATCGACCGTTCGTGAACTCGTGACAGTCGGCTAACCCACGCAGAATCACCACCAGGAAGGGCGGAGATGACCACACTGAACGACAAGCAGGCAACCGATCACGCCGAGCCGCAGAGCAGCGACTCGCACGCTGCCGAGGAATCCGATCTGGACCCGGGTGTGCACCCGTCCGTCGGCCACCTGTGGGAGGAATACGCCGAGAATCACCCCTACTCCAAACGGGCCAGGGTCCTGCGCAACCTGCGTGCTCTCGAAAGCCGGGCAGTCCACCTTCCGCTGGTCGGAAAGATCCACGCACCCGACAGACACGATGTCGTGTACGTCGCGGGCTTGAGCACGCTGGCGGTGGTGGGTGCGGTCGAGTTGCCGGTGTTGATCGTCCTGATGTGCGGTCATGTACTGGTGCGGCAACACCAGAGCCGTTCCCTGTCAATGGTCGGCGAACTCATCGAAGACGTCTGGGGCCACAGCGGTGTGGGCGCCGTAATCCCCTAGGGTCGATGTCTGCGCACTTGGCGAAGTCATCCACGACGTCTGTGGTCACGGTCACGGCATCCAACGTCGTGCTACGGCGCGGCGAGTGCACCCGCCCCGTATTTGTTCTCGATCAGAGTCCACGGGTCTGCGTAGGGACCACGCCGCTCGATCCGGCGTTGCATGCTGAGGGCGACACGCAGGATGGGGCGGAGAATCGGGCCCACTGCGCGTAATACAGTGCGCCGGTTGCCCATTGACTGCGAGATCCCGGCACGGGTATGGCTCCACGTGTGCTTCTGGAAGTCGAGGAGCTCTTGGGCCTCAGTGGTGTCGAGCCACCCGGTGAAGCTCCAGCCACGGTCGTCGTCGGGGTCGCCGGGCAGGCCGGCGGCGGGACCCAGGGCACCCAGGCCGACGGCGGCCATCATTTCGTCCTGAAAGTCGCCCTGCAGCCGCGCGAATGACTCGTCACCGCCGATCAGCAGCGTTGTGCCCGTAATCGTCGCTTCGCGGTCAACGGCGTTGGCGAACGCCAGTGCCACGTCGCGCACGTCCACCATGTGGATGCGGTTGTCCATCGGCATCGATCGCATCAACACCAGGTGGTCGCCGCTGATGCCGGACTGGGTGCCCGCCGAGACGACGCCGCCCAGCCGGAGCAGCGCATACGGCAGACCGCTGGCCCGCACCGCCTCCTCGGCCAACACCTTGTCCCGTCCGTACTGGTCGACCGGGTTGACCGGGGTATCCGCCGTGATGCGCTCGGGGTATCGGTAGGGGTTGCGCGACCCGTACACCGCCGCGCTCGACGCCATCAGGAAAAACGGCTGGCGGGTCAGGGCCGCAGCAGCCTCCAGGAGATTCTCCGTGCCGCCCACGTTGACCCGTCGCGCCAGTGCGGGGTTACGGTAGGACACAGGGGAGAGGATCGCGGCGAGGTGGATGATCGCCTCGGGCCGGTGCGTCGCGACCAGGTCGCGCATCGACCCGGCGTCCGTCAGATCGGCGTAGGCCGCAACGAGCGTCCCCGGGTGCGCGCCGGCGCGGATATCCCGCTCGGCTGTGGTGTTCGCCTGCGACCGTAGATCCACCGCGATCACCGTCCGACCACGGTCGAGCAGGATCCGGGTGCATTGCTCGCCAACCTGCCCGAACGCGCCGGTGATCAGCACGGTCTGTTGGCCCATGGTGGCTCGTTTCATTCGTCGATCGGACGGGTGAGACATTTCGGACGGGTGAGACATTTCGGACGGGTGAGACATT